>CAZNWO010000020.1:0-18968 GCA_964576585.1 uncultured Puniceicoccaceae bacterium
CTTGAATGATATGAGTTCGATAAACCTAACGCAATGTATAGGTTTCCCAGAGAGTCAAACTTTGAGCCAAAGGCATACTCATGGTAGTTTGCGTAGCCCCAAGAGTCTGAAATGGTTTCGAAATTGTCGGCTTTGCCATCGCCATTTCTGTCGGTGATTCGAGTCAGTTCACAACTTTGTGTTACGTAGAATGCTCCATTCCTAAATTCCAGACCAAAGATTTCGTCCAATCCTGTCGCAAAAAGCTCATAAGTGGGACGAGGTTTTTCGTCGTCAACTCCCTTTATAATGAAGATGTCTCCCCTGCGGGTGCCGACCGCGATTCGACCGTCGGGCAAGGTGACGAATGCCCCGGCCTCCACCACCAAGTCCTTTGGAATGGGCAGGTCGACGACCCGATAATAGGCTCGTTCACGGACCGCAGTGCCCCACATTTCGCCCACTTCCTCCGCGAGGGAGGAAGAAGTAAGCGTCGCAAAGGCAAAAAGGCCTGCAAGCACAGCCAGCTTTCTGTCAACGGAGTAAGTCATAGTGTAATTTCAATGCTGATTTGCCTTTGGGCAAAGAAAGGTTCAAGAGAAGCTCAAATGAATTTTCGTCCGAGTGCAGTGGACGCAGGTCATTTGGCGTGGCTTTGCCGGCATTTACAGTAAGACGAAGGTCAGGCGTCTTGTAACTGTTTTCCGAAACCTTCTCGACTTTACCCACCAATGCTCGGAAGTGAAGGGTTCTCGGTTCATCGCTGCTGATACTCAGCATTCGGTTGAGCATGGCTTGCCCTTCCTTGATCACCGAAGTTGACTTGTCTTCTATCCCGACATCACCGATGCGATAGGCGAAAGTGGGAACAAAATCCTCATCTAGGGAATACCCTAGAAATTGGTAGCCGAGATTCTTCGGATAGAGCGGATCGGGATTGACTGGATTCTCCTTGTTCATCACGGGGAGCAAGGGCCAGGGGGCATCTGAGTTGGGCAAGGCGTGAAAGGAGAGGTCTTGGGCGAGGGAGACCGCCCGCGACCTTGGATTGAAGCTTCCGGCCCCCTGTCCCCCCCAGCCCACGCTGATGAAATCACCTTTCCAAAGACCTGAAAGTGTTCCGGTTTCAGCATTGAAGGCATAGTTGAGACCACCAGGAAAGCCCACGGCGATGCCACGGTAACCTGCAATCCGACTTCTTCCACGATAGGTGCGTACGACGTCGCCAACCTCCAAGGAATGCCCGGGAGAATGGATGCCTGAGGGCGTTGGAGCTCCTTGTCCATACGAAAGATAGTGCCAAATTGACCAAATTTGGGCAGATGCATTTCCTTCCAGTACGTCGAGATGAGTTCCTTTGCCATTACTCCAGTAATTCGGCATCACGATTCCCGGACGAAACTTGGCTGGGTTGGCCATGAAGTTATAAAACCAGCTGGGCAGTAGCCGATCATAGGTTTGCAGCAAATCCATTCCCTGAAATCCGGGAGATGCCTTTTTGTTGAAGGTGTGGCAAGCGACGCAATTCAATCCCTTGTTCCCGACAAGCTTTTGTCCTGCAGAACGAATGACTCCTCTCTTCTTTCTGGCGGGCTCTGTGAATTCCCCAGGCAAAAGTCCATCTACTTGAGAAAGAAGAGGTGGGAGGAAGGATAGGTTTGTTTCGCCAAAATTTGGCATCCTGAGAAGTTGGTAACGTCGAGAACGTTCATCGTCGAACATTACCTTGTGGATCCATTCTGTTTTCAATTTTGCCCCTGCCAAGGTCAACTCGGGAGGTGTTCGGGCATGCTTCCCGAGTTCCTCTTGAGTGGTCTGAAGGTGGCTTGCAAGGTGATTTGTAGGACCGCCGAATGCGTCTCTTTGATGACAGGAAATGCAATTCAGCGCGGTCAGCGTCATGTCTATCTTTTGCTTGTCTGTTAGCTTGACCGAGTTGGTTTTCTTTCTCACCGCCAATGCCTTGGCTATGGCGTTACGTTGTGTTGTATCCAACCGGAAGTCGGGTGCTTTCGACGGTTTCTTAGAAAGACAGCCACGACTTGCCTCAACCTTTGCCAAGGGAAGAGACATCTTGGCAACGGTGTTTTTCGGAAAGATATGACATGCGGCGCAATTGAGTTCCTTGAAATACTTCTTCCCCTGCTCAACCTTTTGGGGGTCGGATTTGAATTCGTCTATGTCACTTGGCTTTCCTTGTGCTGGATTGCTTAGGAATGCAGCCAAGTCGTTCGCTTCCCTCTTGGTCAGGTGAAGGTCGGGCATGCGTCCAGAGGAACTAGTCTTGAGTGGATCAAAAAGGAAGGAACTCAACTGGTATTCATTGTATTTTCCTGAGACATGAGAAAGAGGAAGTAGTCCTTTAGTGGTCTCTTCTTCTCCGTTTTCGTTCCATGCCGGATGGCAGGCGACGCATCCGATTGCATGAAAAAGATTTCGACCGCTTTGCCTATTGCCCTTTTCCGTACTTGCATCAGGACTTTCCTTCGCTTTTTGAAATTGGAGGAAATGCGTTAGGGATTCGACTATTTCGACACGCCTTTCACCTGAGAATCCAGTCAAGACGTCGGGCATTTTTGTTCTGGGATGAGCCTTGCTCGGATTTGCAAGAAAGCGTCGTAAGTAGTCTGTCTCAATTCTAGATCCTGCTTTTGAAAGGTCTGGAGCAGAGCTTCGAGCCCATGGTTTCTCTACGGAATCCTCGTGACATGCAGCGCACCTTAATTCCCCAATCAGAACTTCCCCAGCGAGAATTTGATTCAAGGGATGTTTTCCTTCCAGTCCCGGGATGATCGGCTTGGAGTAGAGTGAAAGGGTTGAAGAAACTCCCCAGCAGAGAAAAAACAAAAATTTGAATGTGCTATGCAATGGCGCTGGCATTACGCATCTAGTTACCTGTTTTCGACGGTCTGCATCAACTTCTTCAATTCTCCGACTATCTCCGGATGTTTTTTCGCAAAATTTTTAGTTTCACCGAGATCCACCTCGAGGTCGTATAGTTCTTCCTCAAGCGGACGATCGTCTTCCCTCGCATAGCCGTAAAAATGGGCATTGGCCTTGAGGTACTTCCATTTACCTTTGCGGATGCCTGCCCTGTCGAAGTAAAAGATTTCTCGACCTTTGTCCGATTTCCCCAGCAGGAGATCAGTTTGGTCGATGCCGTCGATTACGCGATCGTCAGGTGTCTTGAATCCGCACAGGTTGGCGAAGGTCGGCAAAAAGTCGATGGTGGCGAAGATGGCATCTGAAACACGGCCTGCCGGCACCTTGCCCGGCCATCGGACGATGCAGGGCAACCTGTAACCCCCCTCGTAGCAAGAACCTTTCCCGTTGCGCAATGGACCTGAATCACCCCAGAAAATGGATCCCTTTGGATGTCCCTTTTTCTTCTTGGTGTACTTGTCCTGGTTCCAAGGTCCGTTGTCCGATGTGTAAATAACCAAGGTATTCTTGCTCAAGCCTTCCTTGTCGAGGACATCGAGCAACCTGCCCGTTTCGTAGTCAAACTCCTCCACCACGTCGCCGTATAGGCCGCCCTGCGACTTTCCTAGGAAGCGTTCCGAGGCATCGATGATCGTATGCATCATGGTGTGAGCCACATAGAGCACGAAGGGCTTTTCCTTGTTCCGTTTGTTCTTTAGGAACTCGATGGCCTTGTCGGTGTAGAGTGTGGTCAACTCGCCCATGTCCTTGGTCGAGCCTGCTGCCTTGTTGTTGTGATGTAGCCTGACGGTTCCCCCATCGTTTGCCCCAAGGGCTCCGAAGAAGTAGTCGAAGCCCTGTGCATTGGGCATTCGGGATATAATTGCCTTTCTGTTGGAGACGTCCCATTTCCCGATGCAGGCGGTTTGATAACCTGACCCTCGCATTAGTTCCGCAAAGGTTATCTCCTCGGCAGGCATGCTCCAGCCCTTGCTGCGAAAAGGTTGGCGCCCGGTCAGAAGGGCTGACCTTGATGGGCCGCATACCGTTTGCGTGTAAAAGGAAGTAAAACGCATTCCTTGCTTGGCGAGTTGATCCAAGCGAGGAGTCTTGTTCTTTTTGCTGCCGTAGCAGGCCAAGTCGCCATATCCCTGATCATCGGTAAAGATAATAAGAATGTTTGGGCGTTCCGCAGAAACCCCCTTCGCCCATAGTAAGAAGATGAGTGGCGTAACTGCTAATGTAGATTTCATGTGTTTTGCATCGGTTACCGGAGTTTAATTGTCTTAGATTTCTTTTATTCGCAGGTTGCGAAAACGATAGACGCCTTCCTTGGAATGGTGCTGCAACCCAATGACCCCATGTTTGTGGGTATCATCCTTTATATTGCTTGAGAGCTGCCCGTTGATCCAAGTCTTTATATGATTGCCTTTGCAGCGGACCCGGATCTGGTTCCATTTGTTCGGTTGGAGAAAAGTGCCTGTGCGTTTAACGAAGGCATCGATCTTGTCTTGCTCGTCCAGGGGATTCATCCAACCCACCCCGATATCGAAAATCCCACCGCTTCGAATGTCCGAGATTTCGCTTTGGTATCCATGGGGTAGGTTTTTCCCCTTGGGCAAAACGCAACGAAATCCCACACCGGAATCAAAACCCTCCTTCGGCATCTTGGCCTCCAGTTCGAGTATGAAGTCGGTGAATTCACGGGTATGCAGGTAAAACACTTGGGGGTCAGGGGAGAGGTGGATCTCTCCATCGACCACCTTGATGCCTTTGGGTTGAGTGATTTGCGAGACAGGTTCCCCAGGCTTTGAAACAAAGGGCTTGCGCCATCCCTTCAAAGACTTGCCGTCGAAGAGAGAGATCCAACCCTGGTTTCCCAAGCCCACCTCGAAGGTGCCGAATTCGGGCCAGGGAGGAAAGAGGGTTTCTCCTTTGCGCAGTTTCGGAGCAGGAGGCACCTTGTATTGTTTTCGTAACTTGGCCAGTTCACCCTTCATGAGCTTGAGGGCATCGGCATATTTTGGGTCCTCGTGGACCGATTTCATTTCCTTGGGATCTTTCTCGAGATCGAAGAGCTCCCATTCGTCGAGGTCATAGAAGTGCATCAGTTTGTAGCGGCTGTTTCGCACGCCGTCGTGCCGGCGCACAGCGTGATACTCTGGAAAACAGTAATAGTGATAATAAACAGATTCCCGCCAATCGGCAGGCTCCTTGCCCTTAAACAAGGGTTTCAAACTCTTGCCCTGCATGTCGGATGGTTGTTCGAGACCTGCCAAGTCCAAAAAAGTTTGAGCGAAATCCAAATTGGAAACCATATGCTTATTGACCCTTCCGGGTTTCGCAACCCCCGGCCAACGAACGAGCAAGGGGGTGCGCAGGGACTCCTCATACATGAAGCGTTTGTCGAACCAGCCATGCTCACCGAGGAAAAATCCTTGATCGGAAGCATAAATCACCACCGTGTTCTCGGCTAGGCCCGACTCGTCCAAGTAGTCGAGCATGGTGCCTACCGATTCGTCCAGCGACTTGATGCAAGCCAGGTAGTCGGCCATGTACCTTTGATATTTCCAGCGCACCAGATCGTCCCCTTGTGGGCGCTTCTCCAAGACGTCCGCTCGAATCTTATCGTAGACCTCGTTCCATTTCTTTTTCTGGGCCTCGTTCATTCGGTCCTGGCGGAAAGGGACCATCTTGTTGTCGAGGGCTAGGTCCATGGTCACTCGCAGGGTCATGTCTTGGGTCTGGGCGGGCGTGCCTCTGCCCTTGTAGTCGTCGAACAGGTTCTTCGGTTCGGGATAATCCTTGGCCACGTACTCATCGAGCAGATGCACCGGGGGCAGCCAAAAGCGATGGGGTGCCTTGTGCTGGACCATAAGCATGAAGGGCTTCTCCTTGTCCCTGTCCTTCTCCAGCCAATCGATCGACTTGCTCACCACCGCTTCCGTGACGTATTCGCCCGGAGTGCCGGGAAGTAGGCCTTGAGGAGTCCGGAAGTCGGGAGCGTAATAGGTTCCCTGACCGGGCAGGACGTTCCAGAAGTCATAGCCCTGGGGATCGGTTCCTAGGTGCCATTTCCCAATCACGGCCGTCTGGTAGCCTCCTTTTTGCAGGAGCTTGGGAAAGGTCTGCTGGCTGCCGTCGAAACGGTGTTCGTTCTCCATGAACCCGTTGAGATGGGAATGCTTGCCCGTCTGGATGACGGCCCTACTGGGTCCGCAGAGAGCATTGGTCACGAAGCAGTTGTCGAATCGGATTCCCTCCTTGGCGATCCTGTCCAAGTTGGGTGTGGGAGCCACCTTGCTGAGGCGCCCGCCATAGGCCGATATGGCCTCGTAGGAGTGATCGTCTGAAAAGATGAAGACAATGTTGGGGCGGTCCTTTTGTTCCTTCTTTCCTTTCGTTTGGGGGTCCGAGTTCGATCCCTGCGAGGTCTTGGCGGTGGAATTTTCCGGAGTACGGGAGACCTGGCAGGAGCTCAGCAGAACTATGGGGAGACAAAGAAGGCAGAGGGTTTTCATGGCTGGGGATTTGAATGGATGCCGGGTTCGTTCGGCGGGTGAGGGTCGGTTGGGGTTTTGGCTCTGGAGGGATTCCGTAATCCTAGGCGCGGAGCAGCCCGAGTTCCCCGGTACTGTCGGCGAAATGATCGATTTTCAGGCCCATAGCTCGGGCTTGGGTAAGCCAGAGATTGGCTAGGGGCACGCCGCCCTCAGGGGCCACGTACTTGCCGCCCACCTTTGGTACTAAACCCGATTGTTCTGACAGGTTGAAGTGTCGACCAGTTTTGAATTTTCCGCTACCGGAGCCGGCAACCACGATTGGCAGGGCGCTGTACTGGTGGGTTGCACCGTCACCTAGGCCCGAACCATAGGTGAAAAGGGTGTTGTCCAGAAGGGTTTTTCCGTTCCCTTCAACGATCCCGTCCATCTTCTCGACCAGGTAGGCGAATTGCTCCATGTGGAAATGATCCACCTTGATCAGGTCCTCGATGAACTTCTTCTGGTTATGGGACATCTGGTGGTGGCTGCGGGGCTTGTCGAAAAGGCTCTCGTAGAGGTAGGGGGTGTCCCAGCGCTCAGGACCCACCATGAAGGTGGCCACGTTGGTCAGTCCGGTCTGGAGGGCCACAACCATGAGGTCACCCATGAGCCGAATGTATTCGCCACGGGGAAGCTTGCCGTCCATGGGGACATCCAGGTCTACCTTGCTCAGTTCGTCCTTCAGACCCTCCAGCCTCGAGAGCTGTCGCTCGATGGTGCGGATGGATTCAAAGTACTCGGCGAACTTCTCCTGATCGTCGCGTCCAAGGTCGCGCTTGAGGGAACGGGCGTCCTCAAGGACGAGGTCCGTGATGTTGCGGTAGGCACTCCTCTCGTCGGACTTGAAGAGCCTCCGGTAAGCCAATCGGGGGTCTCGCATTGAAGGGGCGACGTATTCCGTACCGAACCATGAAATGTTGTCGAACTGGATGGACTCCTTGTTGTCCTTGTGGCTGTTGCAACTGAACTCTAGGGTCTTGAAGGGCGTTTTCGCGCCGATCTTTTCCGCAACGATATGGTCAAGCGTCCGGGCTTGGGGATAGGGGGAATGCTTGACGCTGAACGGGCTGGCGCTGGAAAGGAAGCAGGATGCGCACTGGGCGTGCACGTCGGTACCGGGTTGGAAAGTCCTGTCCATGCCTGTAATGAGGGAAACCTTGTCCTTCACTCTATCAAGTGGCTTCATGGTGGCAGTCAACTCGAGGGGATGTTCCCCCTTCGAGATGTGGGTCTTTGTCGACTCGGCATCGAAGTTGTCCCGGTTGAAAAGAGGGGTAACCCCGTTTTCTTCTCCGGGGAAAAAGGCCCGTCTGACCACACCGATGGGGACATAGTAGATGGCAAGCCTCTGGGCGACGTCCGCGTCGGGCAACTTAGATGCAAGACTTTCCAACCATGGGAGTCCAAGGATGGAACTGCCCATGCCATGCAAGAAGGTTCTTCTCGGGAATGCTTTCATCGTGGGAAAACTCTAAGGTTTCGGAGCTTGTTTTTGCAAGGCAAGTTTGGCGGGTTTGTCGACGAAAGGCGCGGATTGAATGATGGCCTTGATCAAGGCTTTCATCTTGTATTTCCGTGAGGAGACTTCCTGTACGACCTTATCCAAGGCAGGTGAGTCGGATGGAGTCAGTTCGCGACCAAGGGCAAAAGAGAGCAAATGTCCCGCCAAGGCATGGACGAAGCGTTCTTTTTCCTTGAGGATTGCGTCCTTGAACTCCTCGATGTTTGCAAACTTGTGGCGACGGAATAGCACACCCTCGGAATCCACCCGAAGTCCGTTCTCATACTCGCCTCGCCATCGACCAACAGGATCGAAATTTTCGAGTGCAAACCCCAGTGGATCAAGCTTTTCATGGCAGCCGGCGCAATCGGCACGTTCCCGATGAGCGGAAAAACGTTGGCGTAGAGTCATGTCCTCTTCGTCTTTGTCAGCCTTTGGCAGGGGAGGGACGTCGGCGGGCGGGGGGGGAGGGGGGGAATTGAAGATTACCCCGGCGAGCCACGCCCCGCGCGTGATTGGCTTGGTCTCGTGGGGACCAGAGGTCATGGTCATTACTGCGCTGTTGGTGATCATGCCACCTTGTCGTCGGTCGGTTAGAGGTTGCCGAAAAAACTTCATCGTGACCGGTCCCCCAATTTTGTCGCCAGGTTCTTCTCCCAGCCATTTTCTCAACCTCGCGGATCTGTAGGTGTAGTTGGAATCGATGAAATCGAGAACCGGACGGTCCTCCAGAAGCACTGTCTCGAAAAGCAGCAAAGGTTCCATCATCATGTCCATGGTGGTTCGATAGCTGGGAGGAGCGTAATAGAAATCGGGATAAGTCTTTTCATCCGGAACCGAGGAAATAATCCTGTCCAGTTGGAGCCATTGAGTGGGGAAGCTGTCGCAAAACCTCTTCAGTTTAGGGTCGGAGAGCATCCGGTCCACTTGTCTCGAAAGGACTTTTGGGTCGGATAGGTTTCTGGTTCGGGCAAGCTCGAGCAATTCCTCGTCCGGCAGGCTTCCCCAGAGAAAAAAGGATAGACGCGAGGCTAGCGTGTAATCGCTGTTCTCTTCGGCATCTTCGCTAGTTTGATAATCGAAAAGGTAAAGAAAGCGTGGTGATGAAAGCACGACGGAAATAACTTCTTTCATCACTTCCGGAAAAGGCGTTCCTGATTTGATCCGACCAATGGCATGTGAGTGGTAGCGTTCTAATGTTTTTTTGTCTACTGGTTGCCTGAATGCCTTTCCAAGGAAGTTCCTTAACCGAGTGGCGACGATTTTTTCGAGGTCTTCCTCAGGGGGGGGGGCTTGGATGAAGCCTTTCCAGATACCAACGGTTTTTGGACTGAATGTGGAACTCTTCACAATCGTTCGGCTGAGTTTGAAGAAGGCCTCCATGAGGATGGGTGAGAGCGACAGGTGGTCGGCTCTATTATCGTACCCGTGCTCGGCCCGCAGGTCCTGGGGGAATGGCCCCACCCCCGAAAGCCTGGGCTCGATCAGTCCCGACTTTCCGAGCGGACGACTGCTGACGAGCATTGAATCGGGCATCTTACCCTTCATTCCCACGGCAAAGTAGCCAGATCGATCCCTCATCATCCTCTCGGGCAAAGGGAAAACCGAGACTTTCAAGTCTAGAAGATCTTTTACAGCATTTGCGTATTGAAAGCGGTTCATTCTCCGAATCGCTGTCCTTGCCTCTACAGTGTTTTGTTCCAACGCCTTTTTAAGTTCCTCATCCAGACGACTTATCAGGAGATCTCTCTTCTTAACTGATAAGGGTGGTTCCTTTTCCGGAGGCATGTCTCCATCCTCGATGGCGATCATTATCCTTTCAATCCGTTCGGCATCCTCTAGGAGTTGGTCCCTACTCTTGATCTCCAGGAGATTCAGTTTCCCTTTCACCTTTCCATTCTCTCCATGGCACTTTACGCAGTTTTGCTGGAAGATCGGTTTGATTATTTCCTCGAAAGAGTCCTTTGCTGCAATCGCGGCAGATGGACACCAAGCAAAAATCAGCAAAGCTGTGAGGACTTGCTTCATGTCTTGTGAAGCTCTTTAAAGCTGTCAGGTATTTCGAAAAAGTGAAAGGTTTGTGATTTGGCTTCGGTAACGAAATTTAGACCTTGATTATTGCTGGCGACTATTTGTTTGGCAACGTTAGTGGTTTTGGATCGTCAACTTTTCCGATGGACCTCTGACCTTCCCCGGCTTTGCCAAAGTCTCCAAGGTCGGCTCGGGCGGGTGCCGCCAAGCCCATGAGCCTTTTCACCACCTTGGGGTGTTGCTCACTGATGTCTTTTTGCGACCCGATGTCCTCCTCCACGTTGAAAAGGATCGGTTTTGCCCCCTTTCCCTTGATGGAATGTGGATGGCGAGGCACTTTTCCCGGAGGCAGGAAAAGTTTCCACGGTCCGCTCCTTATCGCTTGCAGGTGATCGCGCTGGTAGTAGTAGAAAACGTCGTATGGCGTTTTGGCTTTTGGATCACCAAGGATCAGTGGGCGGACGTCGTGTCCATCTATCTTTCGGTCCTGAAGAGCTTTCGCACCTGCCAAACCGGCGAAAGTGGGTAGCAAATCCATCGTGGTGCTTAGTTCGGAGCAAGTCGTTCCTGATGGAATCTTGCCCGGCCACCACATGATGGTCGGGACGCGAAAAGCTCCCTCGGCAGTGGTATAGCCGCGTCCGTGCAGCGGTTGGTTGGAACCCCGACTGAAGTCGTCGCTGGATTTGATCGGGGCACCATTATCCGAAGTCCAAATGACGAGGGTGTTTTTATCGATTCCCAACTCGACCAGTTTGTCTAGGATTTGTCCCTGCGACCAATCAAGTTCCTCAATGGCATCCCCCCACGGGCCATTTTTGCTTTTGCCTCGAAATTCAGGACTGGCGAACGGTTTACTGGTGCTGCCGGGCATCGCCTGCGGGAAGTAGAGAAAGAAAGGTTTCTGCTGCTGCTGTTCGATCCATTTTATCGCAACCTCAGTGTAGCGTTTAGTTAAACCGTTGCGATCGACGGGAGCCTCAATGACCCGTTCATTCTCCATCAATGGCAACGGAGGCCACAATTCACCCTGAATGCTTCGGAGACTCTCTGTCTTTCGGGCGGCAATTCGCTTCCCGGTTTCCTCAGTCATGTCGTCGCTGTACGGTATCCCAAAGAAGTAATCAAAGCCTTGGGCATTTGGTAGGAACTCCGGTTGATCCCCAAGATGCCACTTGCCGACGAGGGCGGTGGCGTAACCTTGATCCTTGAGTGCTTCGGCGATGGTCGTTTCATCCGGATGTAACCCGTACGGGGAAACTGGTCTCAGCACCCATCCGTCGCGGGAATTTTCGTGCATTTGGACTCTTTGAGCGTAGCATCCCGTCATAATGCTTGCCCTTGAAGGCGTGCACACGCCCGCCGTGACGCAGAAATGAGTGAACTTGCGTCCCTCTTTTGCCATGCGGTTCAAATGCGGCGTACGATGAATCTTGGAGCCAAAGGGCTCGATGTCCCCGTAACCGAGGTTGTCGCAAAGGATCACGATGAAATTTGGCTTGCTCCTCTCCTCCGACAAAACGCTCATAGGAAAAACCGTTAACAACGCTGCCATGGTTCCGACAAGCCAGCGACTTCGGTTCATCAAGGCTTTGAAGATCACGCGGGAATCGTCTTGTTACAATTGCAGTTGCCAAGCCTTCACGGAATTTCTCTCCGAAACCAATACCAGATCACCTGCTACCCGTAGTCCGATTGGCGTTTGATTGCTGGTCGTCCAGTAGTTGATCTCCATGGTGGCTCCTGCTTGACCGGTCCTTAGGTCGTAGGGAGTGAGCTTGAAATAGGGGTCAGTACCTCTGTTGTGCCTCTTGTATGAGTAGACGAGGACTTTTTCAGGACCCGCTGCCACGGCTCCCATTCTTTCGGCATCTTCCGAGGCATGTTCGACCACTACTCTCTTGGTCTTCAAGTCATGGATTCGCACTGTGTAAGGATTTTGATTCTTTACGGGAGTTCGTACTTCGAGCAGTCGTTCGTTTATGAAGCTGGGTTTGTGTTGCCATGAGTGAGGCAATTCCAAGGAGTGGGAATAGGAAGGGTCGTCCTCCCTTTGTAAAGCCCAAGTGTGTGTTCTCCTTTTACGGTTTTGTTCGATTTCTTCTTGCTGCATGAAAAGGTAGGGCGGTTCGAACTTTAGGTTTCTAGGGTTCATTCCCAACAATTGAACCTTACGATCCTTGTAGTAGGCCTTGTATGCGGTTCGTTTCCTTCCATCGTTATCGTCCCTGCATATGAAATAACAGGCATGAGACCCGAACTGGGCGAATTCCAACCAGTTTCCATCAAAGGACTTGGATGGGATGCCTCCCTCTCCCTTTAGTTTTTCCTCATGACCTTCGAGATGGCCGCCGGCCAAGTCCCAGTTGAGCCAGTGCAGGGATCGATTGTGTGCCGTCGAAATTAAGAATTGCACCTTGCCGCCTCCCATTCCCGCCTTTGCAGTACCGTTGCGTCTGCTGATGCGGTTTCTCATGACAACCTTGCCTTTGCTCAGGTCGACCAAGCAATAGCGATCGGAGTTGTCTCTGCCATAAAGATATTTTCCAGTTAGCCCGAAGGTGGCCCCATGCCCGACTCTGATCCGGGGCAACGTGAGTTCCCAAGCAAGGTCTCCGGAATCTTGTTCTAGGGCTTTCAGGTATACATCGAAAGAGCCCTTGTTGTATAAGAGGATCAGTTTGCCCTCTATGAAATGGATGGAGTTCGGTCTTGGATGTACGAATCTTTGCCAGAGAATCTTGCCTTCCGGGCTAGCCTCAAGGCAGTGCAGTAGTTCGTCCTCGTGTATGAAGATTCTCTTGCTCGTTCCGGAGTCTTTCGGGAGATAAGTTTGAGGATTAATTGCAGAAATTTCCCAAGAAGACTGGTCCGGAGATTTTTGAGCAGGGTTATTTTCCGCGTCTTTTGCAGGTTCGTCGGTAATCAAGTATAGCCTTTCATTGAAAACATTCACGTTACGTATGGCGCTCTTCGATTTAGGCAAAGGCATTGATTCAAGCTTGATGCCGGTTTCTGCGTCGTAACGAAAGATCTCATTGTTTGACGCTAGATACACGCTTCTGCCAATTATAGAGGGCTGGGACATGATTCTTTCGGGGTGAATGACCTGCCAGCTCAGTTCTCCCGAAATCGCATCAACTGCAAATAGGGAGGAAAGCCCGTATACCAGCACCCTACCTTTGACGCTTCCCAAAATTTCCCTTGGGAGAAGAAGGCTGGAGTCCCAGATTTTCCTCCCAGTTCGTTTATCAAGCGCAAACATTAGGTTTGTATCTCTGGGCAAGCTGACTAGGGATTCGCCCACAATAATGGGCGCGGAACCCAATGTGTCTGTATTCAGCTGGTTTGCAGGCAATGAATCGTAATTGTGCATCCAATGCATGGAGCCATCTCGAAGGTCGAATCGCCCGACGAGTCCCAAGCTTGGCGAGCAGTAAATCGAGTCGTCGGCTATGGAAAGAGATTCCCCGTAAACGCCTTCGAAGGAATTCATGACCCCCTGAAGTCGATGGTCCGCATGCCAAACCGCTCGTCCAGTGTCTGGGTCTAGGCAAGAGATTCTTAGAAATAAGCCGCCGACCGCCTTTTGTCTTTCCCATGCCGCGGCCATGTAGATTTGTCCGCCATGCATGATTGGATTACCTATTGGAATCCTTCTTCTCGAACCTGATGGTCCCGATGCTTCGGCGGTCCACGCCAATTCCCTGTTATCCGCATGCAACGCGATTAATTTCGTGGGGTCGGCGGAGTACCCCCATCGAGTATATATCCTCTCCTTGCCGACGATCGGACGAAACTTTCCAACTCGGCTTGCCGAATGTCCCCAATTTCCGCCGGTCCCAAGGTCCGACCAAGTAGGGCTGCCGCCATCGGAAGCAAATGCCGCCAAAACTTTTCGCGTGCTGGCCAAAACTCCGGAATCGAAATTTTGAATTTCCACGAAATCCAAGCCGGGCGAACTGCGAAACCGCATCTGAGGCCAAAGTGATCTCGGCGGCATTCTCAGATAAGCTATCTTGAGTTCCCGGAGGGTGGGGGACTTTTGCTTTTTCGTTTTAGGACTTAAGCCGTTTTCCAATGAATCGAAGATTTCTGCAGCTGTCTTGGTCTTGTCCATCCATGGAAATTCTTCATCCAATGCCGTCTTCACCTTCAGCATCTCAAGTTTGCCCTTTTCATTTCCTTGGGCACTTGCCACCCAAGTCCCAACGGTTGCTCTCTTGACTAATTCGGGATCGTCGCTGTGAGAGATTATATCGGCGAAGGCCTGTTTCCCTGCAAGCCATCTGCCCCCCTCCAGTTCTTCGCGGGCAAATTCCATTAAGGCCAAGTGGCCTTCTCTTGCCCAGGGGAAACGCCTGAAAAGGTTCAACTTCTCTGCCTGCCCCATCTCTCGCATGCTGGTTTTTGCTTGGGTAAGTCGGCATTTCTCTTCCTGAAGTTTGCGCAAGCCAATCAATTGATCACCCTTGATTGACTTTAGGTGTTCGTCCAGAAAGTACCAAGTCGATGCCAATCCCTGCCCATCCTGTCTCATGAGGTGGGCGCGATCTGGATCGTTGCCTAGGGAGCCTTGAATCCATGCGTCGATCTGCTCCTCAATTCCATCCACTCTACCTTGGGCAAGATTTCCCCAAGCCCTTCTCTCGCTCTCGATGAGCATTTCGCTTATCCACGACTTGTTCGCGCCAGGCACTGCCTTTGGAATGGAAATCTCCGGAAGGTCGAAGTATTTAACCCTTTGAGCTGCCTTTGCGATAGTCGGGTCAACGGACATGCGATCAAACTGATCGTAGAGTTTCCTGCACAGTTCATTCGTTCTCGATGAATTCAACCTGTGGTGAAACCTTGCTCGTCCAACCAGCCAGTCCACCTGATGGTTATTTGCCGCAACAAGCTCATCGACCAGTTGCGATGCCTCATGGTACCTTCTCTGACTTTGCCGAAGGAAAACCAGAAGGACGCAGGCATCTACAACCGCAGGGTGATCCTCAGCCAGTTGCCCGGATGCCTTCAAGGTCAGGATTCTCGTGGCGGCTTCATCGGACATGTCCTGCTGGGGCGTGAGCGGGAAGTCCTTTTTTTCTCGCCATAGGCTTTCCAGCAAAAATGGATTTTCCCTAGGATCGTTCGGGTATCGGTCTCCGTCCCTGGCAAACTTTCCCGTTTCCAGAAAGGCTTCCACCAAGTATTCTGAAATAAGTTTCCACATCTTTTCGTGATCTCTTCCCGATTTATTGAAGAGATTTCTCGGATAGCCTGTGCTCGGCCAATCCTTGTGCATTAGTTCGAGGTATTCCGAGAGACAAAGCCTGTGCAGTGCTAAAATCGCCAAGTCAATATCTCCTGGGTTTGCAGCAATCAATCCCTCTAGGATATTTTCGCCCTTGGTAAAGTTACCTTCCACGAAGGAAAGATCTGCCCGCTCAAGCTCCAAGGCATGGTTTTTCTGCAACTCAGCCCTTGTTTGGTTCTGAAGGGCAACTGCTGCAATCAGGAGAACTGCGCCTGCATGGAAGATGACTCTCATTCTTCTTCTTTTTTCGGCAGGAGTACCTTCAATCCCTTGGCGCATTCGTTTTCCTTTTCGTGCAGGATTCTCATCCTCAGCCACCAATTTCCACCGAAAGTGGAAGTCTTGACTAATATTTTGTTAATCCCTCTTTTCAGTTTTGTCGTAATGAACTCAGTTCTCTTTGGTTCCTCGGCCATTCGTTGATGGTGCGTTCCGCCCAGTTCATTGTGTTGCAAGGTGTAAGTGGCCAGCAAGTCGTCGTTCACCCAAACTTTTTGGCTGGTTCTTTCCCTTGTGACCAAAGCCATCCTGACTATGCGGTCGGCATCCGAAACTATCTCGGCTTTGGCGTAGGCCACGGCATGCTTGATCGGGAACGGCATCTGGGCGGCAACGTGAATTTCTCCCCCCACGTTTTCAACTGGGGCCGATATCCATGCTACGTCTATTTCCCGTTGTCCCTGCCCTCCGCCGAATTCCCATTTGTATTCCGTTTTGTAGGTTTGAGCGTCATTCTTTTCCTCGGGCGGAAAGAGCTTGGCAAAGCCACCGTCACGGTTGTCATTCATAAAAGGACCGACAATTTGCCAATTCCCTATGAAACCTTGAGCCGAAGCAATTTCTGCGAAGCGAGAACCCTTACCGATTTGTTCCAACGCCTTGGCGGCGGCTTCACGGCTTTGAGGTTCTTCCTTTTCAAGAAATTGCTCCAGAGACTTTAGCCCTTTGTCGAATTCCTCGATCTTTCCCCTTTTACCGAAAAGACCCAATGCATTCAGAGCGACTTTCTTGTCGGAGCTTTCAAATGATTTTTCTAGGTAAGCCAGAAGACCCTCTGCAGGATAGGAATCCTTGGGCGACTTGTGCAGGCTCTGCAATGCGGCTTGAGCCACTTCAGATTCCTTGTCGTGAACGTACTTTCGAAAGACATCGAACATTTGCCCGTCAGGCGTAAGGCTACGGCATCGGATTGCCATCGATCTTGTTTCGGGATTGTCGCTGGTCAGGTAATGGGTGAAGAAAGACTTGTATCTGGCAGGATCTATCTTGCTCAAGGCGATCAATCCGGATCGTACAATATTTTCAGGCAAGGATGGTCTTTTTTTCCATGAATCGGCAAGAAAGTCTCCCATTGAATGCGTGGGGCAAATCTCAGAGGTGAGTATCGCTGCATTCCCGCGTAGCTCGTTTTCATTGCCTCCGAGAACTTCCATCAGTAACGAGGCGATGGTTGTCTTGTTGCGAGCATGCAATTGCTTGAGCCCGGTTTGGAATTCTTTGGTTTTGGGATGGTGACGAACGGTCAAGTTAGTGAGCAGTGCGGTGCCTTCTTCACCAGTCACACCAAGAGCCCTAATGATCTTGTGTCTCATGTTCCCTTGGGCGTCCGATTTGTTGGACAGAGCTTCAATTCTTGCCAAGGCATTTGAAGACCCAATATGGGCCAAGGCCCGCAACAGATCCTCGGGCACATTGTTGTTCTCAAGCCTAGTAAGCTTTTCAACTGTCGGCCATGCTTCCTCGGGAAACTTGTTTGCGTACAAGGCTGCAGCCATGGCTCGAACCTCCTCGACGGGGTCCTGAAGCAATTCCTTGGCCATTTGGGCTGAAGTTTCCCCTCCCACCAAATCCAGAGTCCTGAGGGAAGCCTTGCGAAGAACAGGATCTTTATCTTGAACCAAGGTGTTTGCCACAGTGGACATTTCCTTGCCTAAGATTTTGGCCAAGGCCAACATGGCCTGTCCCCTGAGCCAGGAATTGTCTTTTTTTTCGAAAATCCGGCGAATTGCAGGAACTGCCTTTTCCACCTTTCTCTCGCCAAGCTCCTTCATGGCGACTGACTGGAGAATCCAGTCTTCGGTGGAAAGTTGATTTATCCAGTTGTGAATCTCAAGAGGTGATGCATGTGCTGCCGCCTCAACCTCGCGGTGGGCGTGAGCCGATGCAAACAAGGCGATTGCTGCAATTAGCAGGCTTCTGGGAGATTTTCCAAATCTCTTGTGAAAGACACCCTCGGTAAAGAAACGAGATCGAAGTCGACGTTCAACTCTCAACTTTGAATTACCGTTGATAAATGGGCAGGAACCGATAAGGGACACCAAGAATCAGGATGGCCATCGCAGTGGAATAGGTGTCTCCTTCCTTGATCGACCATTTACCATTCTGCTGGTTTTGCTTTTGAAGCAAAGATGCCCTGATCTTGGGATAATAGGCGTCGAAGTTACCGTCTCCCATCTGGTACATGCATTGGATCGAATAGTAGTTTGCATAGAGAAAATGAGAACCGCCGGTGAACTTTTGGTCGGGATAAGCGCGTAGAAACCTCATTCCGCGCTCCACGGCAGGATGGTCTCTCCTGCCGCACATGATGAGTGACATTACTCCTGCTGCCGTTCGGGCGAATCCCGGGCCGTTGGGCCCACTGTAGCCAAAACCTCCGCTGGTCTTGTCTTGGCAGTAGATGACGTACTTAACTGCTTTCTCCAAAGTCGCGTCGGGCACGCTTATACCTGCTTCCTTGGCTGAATTCAGAGCGACCGTTTGCATGACCGTCATGGAGAGGTCGGCATCGCGAGGTTCGGGATTATACCGCCAGCCACCTTGGTGGTTTTGGGCTCGAATCGTAACGTCCACTGCGCGTCTAAGGGTATTTCGCAAAGCCGGATTGGTGCTCTGGCCCCAAACCTCGGACAGAGCTAGGATAGCAAGTCCATGCTCATACATCCCCCCATGATGGTTGGGTGTCCCCATATATCCCATGTGTCCTTTTTTGCCGACGTTTACCAAGTAAGCCACGGCCCTGTCCATGTTGCTTCCATACGGTTTTCTTCCCGGAACGTGACCTTGCAAGAGGAAGGACATAAGCGCCAAGGAGGTGTCTGCAACGGGATGCCGGTCGCCCCAGCTTCCGTCTGATTTTTGGGTTCCCGAGAGAAAGTAGAGACCTTTGCTGATGGCTTCCCTGACCTCGGGAAGTAGTTTTGCCTTTGCTACCCGTTGTATCGGCGAACTTTCCTGAGAGAACATAGGAAAAGTCACCAAGCAGGAGATGGCGCAAACCAACGCTTTCTTCCCAAGAGCTTTGCTTGTCTTCATTGGAATCATGCCGTTTATTCCTCTACTGGCGGCTTGGCAAGCACCTCGAAGTATTCCTTGGCTTGCTTGCGAAACTCGGGAGGTAATTGCTTTACGTATTTTTGAATGACCTGGGCCCTGCTTCGCCTGACTAAGGAGGTTTTGCTCATCAGAGTTCTCTTTACCGCTTCTCCGCGAACCGTGGTTGAAGAGTATCCGGTTGAATCAATTTGAGGGTCATCGGGAAGTACGCCGGGAGGAGAAGGTGAAAAAGAACCAGGCGAAGGGGTTCCGTTGCCGGGCGTTGTGCTTGGAGGTCCTATCCCCTGCCCCTGCCCTTCGCCCTGTCCCTGCCCTTCGCCTTGTCCCTGCCCTTCGCCTTGTCCCTGCCCTTCGCCTT
>CAZNWO010000020.1:19068-28344 GCA_964576585.1 uncultured Puniceicoccaceae bacterium
TGTCCCTGCCCTTCGCCTTGTCCCTGCCCTTCGCCTTGTCCCT
Source organism: uncultured Puniceicoccaceae bacterium (assembly GCA_964576585.1). Lineage (GTDB taxonomy): Bacteria > Verrucomicrobiota > Verrucomicrobiia > Opitutales > Seribacteraceae. The sequence goes on from CAZNWO010000020.1 coordinate 19,112, forward strand.
GCCCTTCGCCTTGTCCCTCGCCTTGGCCTTCTCCGGCTCCTTCGCTGGGAAAGCCGTCACTTGCGAGGGCCTCGCCAAAGAAATCTGCAGGCAAGGCGTCGAAAGAGTCGCTGGGCTCGGCAAAGCTGTCCCCAAAGGAGTCCATGGGATCGGCAAAGGAATCCATCGGGTCTGAGAAAGAGTCGCTGAGGCTTTGCGAATCAGCGGCGGCATCCGCAGCTGCATCGGCAATTTCGGCTTCCAGTTGAGTAATGGCGTTTTGTAATTCGTTGATTGCGGTATCCTGTGGGGGCAGGGCGGATTCCTGATTACCTTGTCCTAGTTCCTCCGCCGCTTCTTCCATCGCTTCGGACGCCCGCTCGATGGAATCGCTCGGCGGTTCTTCCGCAACTGCTTCTTCTAGAGCCTCCTGCAACTCCAGTTGTTCTGCCTGCAGGTCGGAGGCGTTCTTTAGTTCCTTGCCTGCCTCCTCCACCTCTTCCTTGAGGTTGACTTGTTCCTCCAGGATTCTCTTAAGCTCTTCAAGCACTTCCTCCTTTTGGGACAAACCGTCGTCATCCTCCGAGAGGGCTCGCTCGATTTCCTTAAGTATTTTTATCGCCTTGTCTTGCTCGATCTTGGCCTCTGCAGCTTTTTCGGGAAGAGATTCGTCGATCAGGTCGATTGAATTCCTGAGCAAAAGTTCGGGCTTTTTGTTTACCGCAATTTCCAAGGCATTTATTAAGCGATTTGAAAGTGCATCGTCATTTGGTTTTCCGACTTGTTCCTTAAGAAGCTCTTTAAATTGTTCAAGCTCTACAACCACTTGAGCTTGCGCCCTGATTACCCTGGGTTTGTCGGCTTCCGCAACTTCGCGCTCGAAAACCAGCTTTACTCCCCATTTCTTTGTTTCCCTGCTCAGGAAAGTTTCTCGCTGTATGAGCTCCCTGATTTTTCTTAGCAAGTCATCTATGATTAGCGCTGCTTCGTTTGCAGTCAAAAGGTCAGTCAAGTCCACGATGATTCCGCTTATTTCCTCTCCCGCCAAGTTAAGGTGGGGATAAGCCTTCTCGATTTGTGTGCGAGCATCTCCAAGCTTGTCGGCGGCCTTCGGTACCCTGTCTTGCTTCACCTTCAGTAGAGACCTGTTCATCTTGTCGATTTCGGGACCTTTTCCTTCCGCGACGAGTCGGTTGGATGCGAGGTCTTTCAGGAGCATGTTGATTTTGCGAGATGCCTGCCCAAGTTGTCGTTCGACGTCTCCTTGCCTGCGCTCCAGTTTGCGAATCCTTTGCTCGGTCTGCAAGACGTCGCTTCGCTTCGTGTCTTCTGCAAAAGCTGCCGTGACCAAAAATCCAAGTAAAACCGTCAAGAGTCCGAGTGTTCTCATGTCATACCTTTATTCTTTTTTCTCTTCGGCCTTCAGGTTTTCCACCTCGTCCTGATCTTTGATTTCCGCATCTCTGGCTTTGGCGATCAGACCACGCTGGATTTCGAGTTCTCGTTTGAACCATCTCAAGTAATTCTCGTCTGTCAAAATAGTAAACTTGCGGCTGGATGACAAGTTGAAGTGGGTGCCCTTGGGAGGAGCCTTGTCGCTGACTTGAATGGAAAAGTTGAAGGTGTCTTTGGGTTTGAGTTCTTCCTCCACCAGTTCGGACAGAGGCTTCTCAAACTTGATCCGGCTTCGGATGCCCGAAACATTCTCACCCGTAAGCTCCTTCATGGAAATTCTCTTTTCTTCGCGTCCATTCAAGTCGAAGACCAGCATGGCTTCGTCCAGAGCGTAATCATCCTTTGCCACCGCCTCGAATGCCAGAATCTTATTTGTGGTTGCGTAGGGTGGAGGGGGGGGAGAAACAAATTCAATCTCGGGAATCTGGTCAGGGATGACCTCAACTTCCTGTTCCCCGGGAATCGTGTAGCTAAATTCGTGTTCCTTGTCTTTCACATGGGGAAAGTGATAGGTGAAGTTCCTTTTGATCGTCGACCCGGGCTTAGGCCACGAGAAGATTGCGATGGTTCCGTCTTGGCTTACTTCAGCCGGAATGGTTGTGCCCTCGATGCTTACGTTCAGTTCGGTAATTGGTGGAGAACATTCCAAATGCCATTTGAGCGAGCATCCTTCCGGAACGGCAAAGTTCAAGTTGTCGGCTTTGGATTGGTTGAGGTCTAGGTATTCGGGGTAGACTACAGCAATCCGGGCATCTGTGAACACTGGTCTTGGGGATACGGTGATGGTGTGCCAGTCGGTGAGGTCGTCGCCGATCTCAAGTCTGTATTCGGTTTGCTTAACTATCTTTTCGATCCGGCCAACGAAGACATTGCCGTTACGGAGGGTGATTTCGGTAGGGGTTTCCTTGGCACCCTCTGACCGCCAGTAAAGTGTTCCTGTTGCGGGTATTATCTTCGACGCATTTACTTCCGCCCGTATTTCCGCAGTGTCTCCCAGCCTAACGGGAAAACTTCCTGAGACGAAGGTAATTGTGGTTTCGGTCGGATAGTTTGCGTCTCCACCCATGAGTCGTAAAAGCAGGGCGCGCATATGATCTTCCCACCGAAAGCTAATTGCAGAAAACACGGCTACACAAAGGAAACAGGCTAAGCCAAGGTTTTTCAGTTGTCGCAAGTCGACCACCTCTCGAAAGTCGAGGGGTCTAGTGATGGAGATGGCTTGCTCACGCATGGCTTCCAGAAGAGCTGGGGAAGCTTGGATTTGGTCGGCATCGACATCCTTCAACTGCGTGAAGGAGACAAGAATGGAGCGTAGCTCGGGATGTTTGTTTTCCACTTCCAAGGCCACTCGGACGGGATCGAACGGTTTTCTGTAGCGTAACCACTCGTGCCAGAAAACCCAAGCGAGGATCGCAAGGTTGACCATAAGCATCAGGGCGCCTTGGGCCTCCCAGCGTTCCCTAAATATTATTTGCCAGTCTATGATCAAGTCCACGATCAGCAGAGCCACAACCCAGATAAGAAAACGAGCTCCTCCCCTTAGGTTGTAGAACCTTTGTTCCTGCTTCCACGCCTCGACGAGTTTCTCTTCGATTGTTCCGGAGCTGGATTCTGATGGCTGCACGCTCATTTATTCTACTTGATTCTAGACTAGGTTTTCCCTGCGCCTAAGATACCATTCTATGCCGGTCAGAACGACCAGCAAAAGAAAAATCATGGGGATGTCCCATAAAGCCTTTTCGCGTTCGATCGGCAAGGGATTGGCCTTTTCTCCAGGAAGGATTTTCCCGAGTTTGCCAAAACCCGTCGAGGTCGAGTTTACGTCTTGGTTCGGTTGACTTGTTTCCGCGCTCAAGCGTTTTCCGCCGGAAATCGATGCAATTTGATCGGCTACGTCTCCGCGCATCGAGGTTTCTCTTTGCTCGAGAGGAATGTTCTCGATTTCGAAATCCACGATGTTTGCCTTTGGCGCATCACTATCCGGAGCCCTTAGGATAAAGCGGCCATCCTCTTCCGCAAGGAATGACTTTGTGTATAGCCCCGGGGTTCCCATGACTGGTTCCAGCTTCATTTCCACGGTACTTTGATCGGTTCCGTTACTCTCGATGAATACGGGATAAAAATCCTCTTCTACGGGATCGAAGGATTCCGAAAGCACGTTTGCAAATAACTCGACCCTCTCGCCGGTTGCATATTGTTTTCGTCCGGTTTCCAGAGTGATCTGCTTGTTTTGCCCCAACTTGCGGGAAAGGGCTAGAAACTGAATGGCTTGCCCCCAGAACCTAGCGTGAAACTGGTCGCCCACTTCTCGTCTAAGACGCCACAGGTCTGCGGTCCCTACGTACATGGATTTGCCGCTGCCGAATCTCTGCCATGCGACGAGTGGATAAGCTTGGGCGGATGGATCGTCGTTCCCCGAAAGGGTAAGGAGAACAGAGGCTCCGGCCTTCGGCGTTAGTTCGTTCATGTAGCCCATGGGACTTACGCTTTTCCATATTCGCTGGTTCAAGTCCTTGGACGGGTTCAGGGAAACAACTGAGCTTTCCAAGCCTTCCGGGGTCACTACGGGATGGGCGCTGGAATTATACCATTGCCTGCTGGTTCGGTCCATGTTGATGGGCAGCATGTCTGCTATCTTCGTGCCGAAGTAAGAGGCTGGAGCGCCGACTGGTCCCGCAAGCATCAGCAATGAACCGCCGCTGTCGGTCTTGCTTCCCTTGACCAATTCTTCCATCCAGTCGATTTGCTCCTTTGTGAAGTAAGAGGCGCCAACGTCTCCGAGGATCACCAAGTCGTACTTCAGCATTTCCTCCGCTTGGGAGGGGAAGGCGCCCAAGTGGCGGGGTGAGGTGGCGGCGAGAGAATTGTCTCCCTCTGTCATCAGGAAGCGAACGTTCAACCGAGGGTCCCTTAGCAGGACCCATCGAAGATACCTAAATTCCCAACGCGGCATGCCTTCAACGTACAAGACGTTAATTTTTTCGTCGATGATCTCTATCTTATGCTTGTCCAAGTTATTTGCATCCGTGGTTTCGCCCGCAATCTTCTCTATGGATGCCGCAAGGTTTGCTACTTTCGAACCCTTCTCGGGCACGAACTCGAATTCGACGAACTGAGAACTTCCGGACAGCTTGAGTTCCTCCGTTTTAATGGTTTCTTCATTCAGTTGAAGAACCACCTCCACAATCCTTTCGTTGAATCCACTTGAATCGACTTGCACCCGCAATGGTATCTTGTCGCCTGAGAATGCCACTTCCGGAGCAATTATTTTGCGTACCTTGACGTCCGGAGGCGATGGCATGCCGAAAGTCATGGTGTGTACGGGTATGGATTTGCCCTGCATGTCTCTGGCCGCATCTGCCGGGTCGCTGCCGTCGATCCAAGCAAAGTCACTTAGCACGATTACTCCCGCCAATGGTTGGCCGAGATGCCTTGCGACGGCTTCCTCTATGGCCGAACCTACCTGGGAGGTTTTTCCGTTCGCCGGACTTTGCCTGAAGCTTTCGGAAAAGTTGCCCTCGAAGGATAGGGGGCTTAGCTTGTCGCCGAAGGTGTAGTACTTCAGGTTGTACTTTTCCCTCAGTTGCTCGTCGATTCCCGTAAGGGCATTTTTTGCGGAATCGAGGCGAGATGCCTTGAGGGGTTCAAGTGTCGAGGCATCGCCGTTGGTGGATTGATTGGCGTCTTTTGGGTCTGGGGCTCCGCCTTCATTCTCATTCTCGCCTACATCCGAAATATTCATGCTCTCGGATACGTCCATCAATACAAGGACGCTTCTTTTTTGTGGGCGAGTAGACTTCATTTTCAAGGCCGGCTCGAGCAGAATCATTATAATTAGGAACCCCGCCAAGAGGTAGCATCCGCCCATGGCCAGCCTGCGATTTTTCGACAGCCAGGATTCGGAACGATAAAGATAAACCGAGTATGCGGCCAAACCGACGAGCACAACCAAGGCCAACCACCAGTAGTCGTTGCCGAAGGCGAACTGGACGTCGATCACGTTTTCGTCCGCCTCTATGTCGAATAAGTTTTTAAACATGCGAGTTGTTGAAATTCTTCATCTTCAGGTACGACGAGCAGCTATCACGGTGTGCTTGCGCAAGCTTTCCTGCAAGTCGGCCTCGCCCTTGCTGGTCATGCGACTGGTGAAAAGTTTTGCCAGAAAACCTTGTGCTAGAAAAAGCAGGAGAGCGAGAATCAGAAGGCTTTTTGAAATTTCCGTGCCTTTTCTGGAGTTTTTGATGAGTCCTGCAATTTCGCCCGTCAAAGGAATCAGCTCTGCTTTTGCAGATGCTAGGATTTCCTCGAGGTTTTCGGTTACTTTTACGTCACCTTCTCGGGGGTCGACGTTTTGCAAGTTATTGTCTTGAGGCCGATTGGTAAGATGAGTGACGGTTTGCTGCATGAGCATCGGGAACAAGGGCTGGATCACCAAGTTGGACCACTCCCGGTCGGCGGCGCACGCAAACAGCATGACCGTTCCTCGCCCCCTTGATTTTTCCACCAGCAAAGGCAATTTCGAATCCGATAGGCCCAATATCGTTGTTGCTCCCGGATCGGGGTTTACTTTTAGCACGCTTTGAAACTTGGTCTCGTTTCTGGCTTCTTCGGGAATGATCTCAACTAGTTTTGCCAAGACGTGCCCTGATCTTATTGTCCCTAGGGTCCAGGAATTCTCGGCCGATTCTTCTTCAGGCGTCAATGTTACCACTTCCTCCAGTTTTCCGGGAAGTAGCCCGTCTTCTCCGGCATGCATCCGCTTGTTGTAAGTTTCTACATCCAGTCGGTCCCCGGCAAAAACAAGCAGTCCACCCCCGGCATCAACGAATGACTTCAGCTTGTCGGACATCTCTTTTCCCACACTTTCCACATTTGCCAAAATCACTACATCGTAGTCGTCCAAGTCATCCGGTTGAATTTCTTCAGGCTCGAAACGGCTCACCTTAAGGGCGGCGTCCTCTCCGATTTGATTGAGCTCCAAAGCTTTAATCAGCCAAAAAGTTTCATCAGGTCCCTCGATGGAAGATGGTTCGCCATCGATGCATAGAATCCTCGTCTGGTCGTTTACCTTTACGGTGGCATGGCGTTGGTTGTCCTCCAGCAGTGAGTCTTGGCCCAAGGTTGCTGTCAGGTTTGCGTCGCCCGCGTCCCTAATCGTTGCATAAAAGTCAACGATCTTGGTTTCTCCCGGCTTGATCTTGCCAAGGTCTTTGGGAGTTCCGTTTTGGTCGTTGATAGAGAGAGCAATGGTGCTTCCCTCCTCTGTCCTGAGACCAAAGTTCATCACCTCTGCCTGCAAACGGGCAGTCCCGGAAGGACCAATGGTTCCTGAAACGTATTCGAACCGCGTGATGGCCAAGTTTTCCTGACCTTCCGTATCGACGGGGACGATGAAAAGTTTCGCCTGGTCGGAAATGTTTTCAAATCCCAGCTTGGCATTTTCCGAAAGGTTGTTCCAGTCGCTTGCTTGGGCATCCGTTACAAGAAAGCATTCTTTCACCGAGGCCTTTAGCTCTTCGGAGAGTTTGCCTAATTCAGCGGCCGCATCCTCCAAGTTTAATCTTTCGGGATAGATCACGGCCTTGTCGAGTGCGGCTGAGCAACGGTCCCGATCATAGTTGGCGCCGCGGAGCAGATACCTTGGCTTCTCTCCCAACAGAACGATCGTTATGGGGTCGCCTTGCTTGGCGGTGGAAAGGATTTGCTGTGCCTTATCCTTCGCCTTGTCCATCCTCTTGGGATTGTTCCCCGACCCATGGCCCATGCTGTAGGATGAGTCTATTGCAATCACCATGCCCACGCGTTGTTCCCCCAGAAAGCTTTCCGCCTTGTCGTCTAAGGTCGGGCGAAGGAGGGCAAAGGCGACCAAGGCAAGAACAAGGCAGCGGAGCAACAACAGCAGCATGTCTTCCAGTCGCACTTGCCCGGAGCGTATAACCAATGCTCTCCGAAGTAATTCCATGGCAGCCCAGTCGGTTTGCCTGCGGTGTCGTTGGTGAAGCAGGTGAATGATGATGGGTACGGCGATACCTGCCGCCGCCAATCCACCCCAAAGAAACGGTGAATTCAGAAAGCTCATGGCTTGACAGCCTCCGAAAGGTGGGCGTCATGCAGGTCGATGCCGCAAGGATACGCCAAGCGGTCTCCGTAATCCACTTGCACCATGAGTTCTTTTCCGTCGGGGATGCTTAAGGCGAGTGTTTCCGAGGCGTCCTCCGGCAGCACTTCCCTGCGGTAGAACGTCTTGCCCGAGACGGCAAAGCTTACCTTCGTGTTTCCTCGACTGCCCGGAACCGGTTTCATTACTGCCTGCAATATCCTGGGATTACCGTTCTGCCTATCAGGCAATTGATACCTCAAGGTTGTTTGAGGAAGAACTCTAAGCGCCGAAAGAAAATGCTTCTTTTTCCCCTTCATGTCCAAGTCGGTGGTTCCCGACTTTGGACCGAGTGGGCCGAAGGATTTGTTTTCCAGTTCCTTCAAGTCTGAAATCCAGGTAGCGGCTTTTCCTGAACGCTTCAGGTAGAGGAGGTTTTCCCAAGCAATTTCGATCGATGTGTCATTCGTGGTACGCTCCAGAATAACCTTTTGATCTTTAAGACCTGCCTTGCCTAGGAAGACGCTGCCGTCAATTAGGCCGATCTCGTCAAGTTCGCTCTCGTTGGGCAAGGTCTTTGATTTTGAAAAAACATAGTGGAGGAGACCTTTTCTTGGGATGGGCAGGATTCCAAGCGCAGAGTTCAGCGCGACGTCTTCCTGCTTGATCCACTCGATTTTTCCAGGGACCGGGCTGCCGTTTTCGCGATAGAGCAAGCCAGGACGAGCATCTTTCAGTTGATCCTTTTTATAAGTGAAAGCCAAGGATGCGATCCGCGAGGCATCGATTGTCTCGGGGGGGCTGGATACGCTGCCCTTAGCTTGTAAGGTCAGTTTACCTTTGGAAAGGGAAAGGATGTCCGCTCGCCAGATTTCTCCATTGTGGAAATAGACGGCTCCTGTGGTGATCGGCTTGACGCTTTTCAAGCTGTTACGAGAAATGGTCTTTACGGACTCTACCTTTACCTCGCGCCCATTTACCTTCAGGGCTTCTTGTTCCCAACTTAATTGCCCGGTAAGGAATTCTCCGCCAACCCATACGGAGTCGGCATCGTTTGACCATTCCCCTTCAACCAATTTGGCGCCCCCCGGATCATTGCTCAGAACCAAGTCGTCCAAACAGACATGCCCCCATGGGCCCGTCTCCCGATCGATAACTTCTATCCGCGCTTCACGTTCCAGAAAGTTCGAGAGGTCAAAGGCGACGCTCTTCATTTGATTTGAGTTTTCTCCCGTCGCCGAACGTTCCACCTTTTCTTCGACCAACAAGTTAACGCACGCCCGTCCCGGATACTTTCCTCCTGAAATTAGAAACCGAAGAAATTTCCTTTCCAGCTTGAATGGCGCACTGAGGGCTCTTCCCGTTTCTCCGTCGACGTTTCTGCCATGCTGCCCCCAACTTTTGAGCATGGAGTTTCCCCTGTACCCACGCAGTCGGAGCATCCCCCTGTCGAATCTTCCCGGATGCCAATAATTGCCCGATCCATATCCGGTGAAGGCGGAACCCTCGAAAGTCCAAGGTTGGTTTTTTTTCTCGAAATCATCGATGATCAGGTCTTCCGCAGCGTTTGAACTTAAGTAGGCAAAAGCTCCTACGGAAATCAGCATCGTCTTGAGCAGCTTCATCTTACCTTGGAAGCCGTTCGTTGAAGGAGATAATTTGAAATTACGGATTCCACCGGCTCGGAGGTGTCGACGAGAAC
>CAZNWO010000020.1:28444-32541 GCA_964576585.1 uncultured Puniceicoccaceae bacterium
CTGGGCTGAGGCTCCACGTTTTCAAGCTCACGGGAGATGTCGGCAAGTATGCCCATGGTGCTTTTGGGCTCGATGTATCCTTGCAGCTCGCCGTCAAAGATTCCCACTCCGGCGGAATCTCGCTGATCCACAATCAGGTAAGCAAGGCTGGCAGCCATGTACTTGGCATATTCCAGTTTGCTGATCTTGCTGGAGGCGAAGGTCATGGAAGAGCTGGCGTCCAGCAATAGATTCGCAATGAAATTGGTTTCTGCGTCGAAAAGCTTTACGAAATAACGTTGGGTCCGCGCGTACAGCTTCCAGTCTATGTGGCGTACCTCGTCACCCGGAACGTACTGGCGGTAAGCCGAGAATTCGGTGCTTATGCCGCGGATCGGGCTTCGATGCATTCCTATTCGAATACCTTCCACCACTTGGCGCGTGACAACGTCCAAGGGGCCAATTTTATCCAAGGTGTCGGTTTCTAGATACTTTGCCTGCATACCGTCTTGTTTGGCTCAGGTTCCGTAGCGAAATCCCTTGCTGTTCGTTGCAATCTGAGAAGATGGAAGGCTTTTCTCAGGCGCTTTTTTCTTGATAGAGCTTTTCGTCCGATGGAATTTCTTCAAGTAGGCGTTCCACAACGTCGTCTGTCTTGATGCCGTCCGACTGCGCGGCAAAATTTAATCCCATGCGGTGTCGCATTACGGGAAGGGCCAAGGACTGGATGTCTTCGATAGCGACGTTGAACCGACCTTTGAGGATTGCTCTGGCCTTGCTTGCCATGATTAGGTTCAGGCATGCTCTGGGACCAGTTCCGAATGATACCCAGTCATCGATGAATTCGGGAGCTTCTTCATGTCCCGGGCGGGTTGCTCGAACGAACTTGGCGGCGTAGTTGTAGATGTGATCGGCCACGGGAACTCTCAGGACCAAATCCTGTAAGGCCAAGATTTCTTTTTTTGTCAAAACGGATTTCGGCTCTTTGGAAGCACCGGTCGTTACTTGACGCATGATGTCGATTTCTTCCTGCTCGGTTGGATACTCGACGTGAATCTTGAACATGAAGCGGTCGAGTTGCGCCTCGGGCAGGGGGTAGGTGCCCTCCTGCTCCAAGGGATTTTGAGTGGCCAAGACGAAGAAGGGAAGGTCGAGCTTGAAATCGTTCCCACCCGCGGAGATCATCTTCTCCTGCATGGCTTCAAGAAGGGCTGCCTGTGTTTTCGGTGGTGTCCTGTTTATCTCGTCGGCCAAGATGATGTTTGCAAAGATTGGTCCCTTGCTGAAGGTGAATTGCCGTTGCCCTGTTTCGGGGTCGTCTTGCAGCACTTCAGCTCCGGTGATGTCGGATGGCATGAGGTCCGGGGTGAACTGTATTCGCCGGAAGGAAAGGGAAAGGCACTTGGCGATCGAGCTGATCAGGAGCGTCTTGGCTAGGCCCGGCACTCCCTCTAGCAAGCTGTGGCCACGAGAAAAAACCGAGATCATTACCTGATCGATCACATCGTCCATCCCAACGATGGAATTTCTCAGCTCGCCCATGATTTGCTCGCGAGCCTCACGCAGTTTTTCAACTGCTTTTACATCATCGATGTCGGTAACTTTCTTGGAAGAGGCAGCTCTTTTCCTAGTGGTTGTTTTCTTTGCTTGGGCCATGTTTATGTCCTTTCAATGAAAAGTCCTGAAATGGCGTTCCGGACAGTCTGTTAGATTTGTTTTTTTGGGCGTTGTCGAAGCTGGAACAATTTTTTGTTTCTGTAAAGCCCTCAAATGAAATTTTGTTTCATTAATTTTTTGATGCTTTCAGGAATGATGAAAAGCCTTCGAACACCGAAGTCGATTTTGATTTTCTCCATTTGGTCCTAGTCTCCTTGCCCCCGAGGTCGATGCCCTTTTCCGAAAGAATTCCCGCAGCTTGAGCGGCAACGGCTTGGTCAAACCTGGAGAGACTCTTAATGGTCTTCTCTAAGTTGCCCTTGTTTTCCTCCACCAATGATTTTGCGTATTCGTTGGGTGAAGTGAAGGAGCCGTCGCCGTCGCAATCCAGCCATACCGGGTTGGTTGCCCCAAGCACCACGGCAGTGTAGTCCTTACTCTTGTGTTGGTATGGTTTGGGGATTTCCCAATAAGGCTTGGTCACTCCCGGGCCTGTTGCTATGGCTACGATTTGGACGTCATGCTTGGGTTTCGGTATTTGGTGCCGCACCACTTGCTTGAGGACTTTCCCCGCAGTGTCTGACAATTCTTTCTCTAGAATAGGTATGCCGTTTGAATATAGAGTCAATTGGTCGGCTTGCGTCCATCGGGGGCCGAGGACTTCTGCCTCAATTAGGATTTTCTCGGGCAAATTTTTGGCTAGGTCGCCCACTTCATATCTTTTCGCCACCCTTATCGTCGTGAGCAATCCCATGCTTACCAATGCCTTTCCCTGCCTGAGGGCTCGACATGCCTCCTTGACGTTGATCTTGCCGGGGTTCTTGTCAGGGCAACGGATGTAGGTGCGCCCTTGTCCCAAGATGTAGCGATTTACGTCGTGGGTGTCGCTTGAGCCCGCGGCTGTAATTCTTCTGCCTGAATTCAGCATGGCGAACCAATCCCTGAAGGGGCCCATGTAGTCGGTTTGCAGGGCTGCGGAAGTGAGTACTTCGATAGCGTCCATTTCGAAGCCGCCCTCTCGAATGGTATTTCCCGTTGCTTTATTAAAGTGAGAAGGATCGGTCGGGGAGAAGCCTGAATGAACGTTGCGGGGATGATTGAGAAGAATTACCTCGACTCCCGGTGTGGCTCGAATGGATCGGAACAGTTCCGGCCAGTTTTCCTTCTTGTGATCGGGTAATCGGGCTCCTTTGTTTATCGGAAAGGCATTGAAGTGTCCTTTCGAGGTCGTGACTTCGTTTCCAATCACTGACGTGAAATGGTTCATGGCGCCTGCGGTTTTCTGGAAAGGAATAAAGTCCGTATGGTGGTTGTGGTCTGTGGCGATCGGCAGCTCGATCCCTTCGCCCGAGATCGTGGGCATGCGTTCCTCTACCGTAGAATCTCCATGGCCGCTGTAGGTTCGGACGTGAATGTGAGGATCACAGCTTACCCAGCCGTCGGTTGGAACCTCCCTGGCAATCTTCAGGGTCACTTCCTTTGTTTCTCCCGGCGCCACTGAAACTTTTGCGGTATCGACACCATACTCGAATCCCCGTGTTGCGTGGACCAAGTAATCTCCCGGTAGAACGCCTATCTTGCACTTTCCGTCGATCGAATAAATGACCCCCGTTCTTGATGCAGTGCGTGGAGATGCTTCGATTTGCAGTGGCATGAGGTAGTCTTCTGCGTCAGTGATGGTGAAACGGCAGGGTAGGGGAGTGGAGCTTGTTTTGTTGAGTGCAGTAAGCTTAATAAAACTTCGGGACAAAGCCTGTGTTTGAGGATCCGGCTTTAGGAATGCTTCTCCCACCATTATGTCGTCTATTGCCGTGACTGGGGCCTCGATCTTGAGGTTGTTTTTTCCATCACGCAAAGTCCCTGCAGGCACTTTGAGCGAATGGAGCATCTTTGGTTCGAAGCGTTCCAGGTTTCCTAGGCGTTTGCCGTTGAGCGATACGCGCCAGCCTTGCTTTACGTCGTCTTGCTTAATGAATAGTGTGGATGCTCCCTTAAATGGCTTGCCTTCGAAGTCCAAGGAAAGGTTTCTGCCATGAGGGTCTTTCCCCGCAAATTCGTTCCACTCGGGCAAGCCTTTGGTTCCCAAGTGAAAGGTTTTCTCAGTAACGATGATTTTCCCGAAGGAGTCTGTCTGCCAACAAATGCAGGCAGCCATCAATACTAGCGCATGTTTTGTGTGAAGCATTTTCATGGGATTAGTTTTTTGGTGTTACCTCTCGAGCCCAATCCTTGTGCATGGATAGCAGTTGAGAAACCAAATCCGGTTTTTCCTTGGCATAGTTTTTGCGCTCGGGTTGTTCATCATTCAGATTGCCGAGGAAGGAAGCCTTGGTTCCCCGGCCGATCAACTTCCATTCGCCTTTGCGAACGGCCCATCCCGTGTGCCATTGCCAATGCATGACTTCATTGGTTGAGGGAGCATCGGCGGATTGAATGATTTTCATCAAGCTGTTGCCATCGAG
>CAZNWO010000021.1:0-31429 GCA_964576585.1 uncultured Puniceicoccaceae bacterium
TTGTTGCCATAGCTTGGATCCGAACCCGAGAAGGCGGATGCGGATGGAACTTTTGCCGTACGCGTAAGCTCATCGATGAGGCTGGGAGAAAGACGATCCTTTTCGTCGGCGAGGAGGTTGAAGGCAAGTAGGCTATGACTAACCGGAACGCTGCCCTGGTGACCATCCCGAATGCCTGCATTTATGTCTAGGTTGGTTATGCCTTTTGCCTTCGAAAGATAGGTCAGGGGTGATCGTAATTTGTATTCTTGATCAACTTTCTTGGAATTGCCCGGCGGTCCCCCACAGGATTTCTCCACTTCGCGGAAGTACTTGAGACCTTTTTTCTTTGTTTCGGAGTGCCATGCCGCCAAGTCCGAGATCGGGACCCATGCCGATACGCCTGCCCAAAGGTTCGGGGCGCGTCCCGCCATCAGCAGGCTCATGTAGCCACCTCCTGAGGTGCCAACGAGAAGTATTCTCTTTTTGTCTATCCTGGTTTTCTTTTTGGCGAAATCCACCGCATCCAATACGTCTTGCACGGCCAGTTCGGAACCTGTTGCTTGAGGATTTCGGTTGGGACCCCTGAAGTCGGGCTTGAGGTAGGACCAGCCTTCCTTCTTGCACCATGCCTCGCATTCCCTGTGGAGACTTTGCTTGTAGTTGCCGCTCCAGGAATGCAGGATCACCAGAAGCGGGACGGGCTTTGCGCGTTCCTCAGGCCTGTAAAAGATTGCCGGCTGTAAAGAACCGTCGAGGCTACTCTTGATTTTGACCTCCTCGACTTGGCCTAGCAAGAGGGCCGAGGGAAGCAGGAGGTTAATCCATGAGGCAAAGAAATAGCGGAGATATTTTCTTTTCTGCAAAGCCTTCGTTTTTATCTGGTTTTCGACTCGGCCAAAATCTTTCGATAGGCCTTTCTCGCGTGCTCGTAAGCGGCAATGGCATCCTGCATCTCATTCTTGGCAATTAGGCTTTTCTTTTGCGACCAGCATTGGTCGACGCTCTTGAGACACCATTCGGCGCTGCGGCTGGATGCTCGAATTGGCTTTTTGCCGACGGTTACGAAGATTGGATTCGTGTGAGAAGAAGGAAAGATACGAAGGGCGTACCAAGAGCTTTGAGTGGCTTCCACTTCAAAAGAGAGGTCATTCAGTGAACCGTCGGCCTCGATGTTTTGGTGAGCGACGGGATAACCGTTTCGGATTAGTTCCACCTTAACTTGCCCGGAATCTTCACTGATGCGGGCTCGCTCGATGTGCCAGTAAGGTTGCTGATCGAGCGGCCTGTTCATGAGGCTGGGATCGCTTTTCTTGCCTAGGCGAGCAGCGACCTTTGCCGTTACCTTTATCTTTCCGCCTTTTGTCAGTTGCAGTTCGCTGTTGTTCCGCCCCATGTAAACGTCGTTCGCCTTGAAATCCATGATGTGGCTTCTCCCGTCCGAGACATAGGCTGAGCCCTTTTCTATGCCCTCGCACCACTTGTCGTAGTTGAGCTTGCCGTCAAGCTTGACGTAGGAGCGCCCGAGACCCACCCGTTCGCCGTAGATGCAGGGGAAGTCCGTTTCGCCGCTGATTCTCGTGCGAAAACCACAGTTGAGGACATGGTACCAGATGTTCAGTTCCCATATGGAAGGAGTGTCGACCATGGAAATGAAGTCCACTGCCGGAACTCGGGTTTTGCCGGGGCCTTCCACCATGTGAGTTACGTCCACAATGTACTCGCAGGCTCCAATCCCGTCGAATGGTGGAATTTCGTAGCTCGGAAGCTTCTCGCCCTTGACGCGAATCCCCCAGCCCGAATGAGCCGGTCCGCACACGGCGCCTTGTTTTTGGGCCCACTTCAGGGTGTTCAGGCACAAGGTCGGCCAATGGTGCTTGGAATCTCCGCCGGGATGAATTTGCTTCTTCAGCCTAAGTAGGCAGAGGTGGCCCGAGCGATGAGAACCGAAGCCCGAGACCTCCACGTCGTACCGAAGCAGATATGGGTACTGGGAAACCTTGTCCACAATACCGGTAAAGAATTGCTTCTGGTAGTCGAAGCATGGTCCCCAAGTCAGGTTTGCTCCGACCTTCAGGTCTTCCCCTAGGCAATGCCGAAGCATGTCCGGAGCATGCACGCCTTCGGTGGGGTTGGTATAGTGGGCGCAACCTGCGGCGTGTATGTGATGGTCTCCCGACCACCAACCCGTAAGGGATGGGTCTATCCATCTCTTCATCTTGAAGGAAGCGGTTTGAGGTTTGTCGCCTACGACAAGCTTACTCCTTTGCTTGATTGACTCCGGCCCGCGAGCTACCTCAAGGTCGTATTCTCCGGCAGGCAGTATGAGGCTCTCGCCGTGGAGCCGATACACTTGTGGGTGAAAGTGAAAGTCGGGCGCCAGACGTTTGGCTTGCGATGGATATACCCTGCCGAGCTTGTCCTTAACTACGAATTCCGCAACCGTCGGCTTCCCGTTTTCGTCCAAGACCTCAAGAGTCACCTGTGTGGAGGGAAGGCATACGAAATTCAAGGTCACCTCGTTGCGGAAGCCGAGGTCCTGAGTTCCCTGGCCTACGTCGAAGGAAAGAGTAGCCGCTCGTTTTCCTCGATCCCTTGAATACAGTTGTACGATCCTGTATTCAAGTTCGAGCCCGGACAGGCTTTGAGTAAGCGGCCGACTGTCGAAGGTCTGGAGTCCAAGCCAACGGTCCCTTGGGAGGTTTGGAGCGCCACCCTTAGGCAGGTTGCGGTTTTTGCCCCAGCCACCAAAACTGGCGGGGAGAGCGCTTCGGCTCGAACTTCTGAGGGGAGCCGTTACACCCGCTTCGTTCACCACCTTCACAAGGAAATTTCTCCAGCCATGTTCGGCCAATTCAGGCTTTGCGAGACCTGGACCAACTTTTACGCGAGATTCGGGGTTGATGTTCACGACACTTAGAGTGAAAGGGTCCAGCGCTGCCTGAACGATCTTGGTCACTTGTGCGGCCGCCTTTGTTTTCGTTGCGGTTTCCAGTTGCTTGACGGTGCTCGAAGGCAAGGGTTCGCCAAGGTATTGCAAGGCTTCACGCAAATGTTTTACTTGCAGAATAAGTGGCTGCGCGGCGACTTTATCCACTTGTTGGATTTTTGCTTCAAGTGAGAAGATTGGTGCAAGAAGGATGAGCACGAAGGGGATATTCTTTTTCATGGCTTCGGGGGTGAAGTTACTTGTGGTAAACATTTGGGCTGCTCATAGCCTTTCAAACTCTCGATTCGCTGCAATGCTTTTTTCCCTTTCTTCCCATTTTCTTCTCTGGAGGAAATGGAAGACGGAAAGGATTAAAGCGATTAGAATGGAGAAAATTACGCCGAAGATGGCGGCTTGTCTAAAGGCGTTTTCGTGTTCGCCTAGGTCCATGTCTTGTGGTCGACCTGCAATTTCGAAGAACGCAAAGGGCGGAGAAAGCGAGCCAAGGTGAAACAGTGTATTTAAACCGTCCTCTTCCCATCCCACGGCTATTACCATGCATGCCAAAGGCGGTGTGACCCAAAGCAGCCCGAGGAATCCCCAGAAACCTATGTTGAACCAGAGCTCTCTGGCGGCCCTAAGGTAGACCAAGCAGGCGGCAAACAAAAGGCAGGGTAGGACGAGGGTCTCCTGAGCAGGGAACTTATCGAAATACAGGCCCGACTCAGCTGCCCGCATCAAGAGGAGAAAGTGGGTCAGGGGCATCATGACGCCAAGGCCAAGAACGATTATACCCCCTGGTTTTTCGTCTGCCATAAGGGGCACGTTTGTGAGGTTCAGCTTGGCTGCCCTGCGTCTCCCTTTTACGTATTGGTGTCGAGTGGGACAGGTGACGTGAATGATTAATACGGCCGCCGCCAGGGAGAGGCTGAAGAGGATGGTCTGGACGAAAACAAGAGTCAACCCTCCCTCTCGGTCATTGTGGGAGAAAAACGAGCCAAGTAATCCTGATGCCTTACCCTCTCCGTACAGCTGCCAAAGGCAACCAACTAGGAGAAATTGCAAAACGGCAAAAAACAAGATTCCGAAGGGCTTTGAGAAGGCAGGCAGGTTTTCGTTCCGCCATTTTCTATGAGCTGTTGCGAAGAGAGCCGAAAGCAGCAACCCCTGCATTAGGATGGTAAAAAGAGAAGGCGAAACGGCAAAGTCGAAGAAAGGCACTTCGCGCCAAAAATCCGTTGTTTCTCGCCAGAAATCAAAGCTGGGTTCGGTTTGGTTTACTGGTTTCAGTTCCGTGTTCATGATCCCGAAGTAGGTCGGCAGCAAGGTAAGGAATGAAAGAAAGGAGAACCCTGCCTGCCCTAGTCCCGGGAGAAATACGTAAAGGCCAAGAACCACCATCCGAGAAATCCATGCCGCAGCACGAGGTCTGCTCACGACCAAGCCGGTAACGTGTGCGGTAAGATGATAAAGCAGTACGCAGGAGAAGAAGACGGTGTAGAGATGAAGTGTCTTTGCCGGAGAGATTTCTCCAACGATCACGGCGTGCAGCAAGAAGGGCAGGGTAATGCCGAACATGAAGTATTCCCTGGCGGGAAGGCCGAAGAGGTACCCTGCAATTTTCATGAAGGGCTTCATGGGTGTCATCCTCTGGTAGTCCAGCAGGCCGATTTCCCGTTCTTCCGCAGTTCCCGAGGCAACCCTGCCTGTTCCTAGAAAAAGAAGGATGAATCCTTGTAGTCCCAGCAGCACCGGAAAGGCGCGCCTTGCTCCGTTTGTGGGCGAGGGCTCTCCCGGAACCCATTCCTCGGTCTCTTGGTCGAACACCCATTCCGGTTCCTTGCCTTTCAAGAATACCGTAAGGTAGGCGAAGCAGGTTATTATCAGTGCAAAAAGTCCCCATGCGATCATTTGTTTCACCCGCAGGCGTTCGCGGACACCTTTGACAATCAATGGGTTGTTTGGAATCATGGATAAGGTGGAGGCAGTGCGTTTGCGGATTCAGGCGAAGGGGTGGGAGGGTTTTCTCCTGCCTCGACTGCTAGGAAAAGATCCTCTACGTCCGCCTTTTCCTCAAGGAAAGATTTTACCGAAGCCCCTTGCGTGATGAGGTCTCTCAGTAGTTCGACTTTCTCCTCATCGCTTCCGGAAAAGGCAAGCTTGATGGAAATGCTCTTTTCATCGATCGGTTCACTCAGCGAAGCGTTTGTCCGGTCATTGAAAAAGTCTTCAATCCCGGCATGTGGTTTTAGCAATTCTATCCTTAGGTATCTAGAGGATTTCGAGCTCTTGACGACTTCCTCCAGTTTGCCATCAACGACCATTTTGCCTTCCCTCATGATTCCTATCGAGTCGCACAAGTCCTGAAGCTCGGTCAGGACGTGAGAGGAGATAAGGATGGTTTTCCCTTCCTTGGCAAGGCGTCGAAGAAGATTCCTGAGGTCTATGCGAGCCTTTGGATCGAGGTTTGCCGCAGGTTCATCGAGAAGGAGTGCCGGAGGATCATGAACCAGAGTCTTTGCAAGCAGGGCTCTCTGTTTCATTCCCCGCGACAAGGTCTTGCATAACGCGTTGCCGTGTGTCGTCAGATCGGTTGCCTGCAGGCAACGTTCCACCTCCGATCTTCTTCTTTCAGGAGCCACTGCGTAGGCTGCAGCGAAAAGTTCTACGAACTCGCTAACGCGGAGGTCATCGTATACCGGAGGAAAATCAGGCATGTATCCCAAAAGGCCTCTCGCTTTTTCCGGTTCGTGCAAAACGGAAACACCGCCAACGTTTATTTCACCATAAGTTGGCTCAAGCAATGTGGCGATTGCTCGGATGGTTGTGGTTTTTCCTGCTCCGTTCGGACCGATCAGACCGTAAACCTCACCTTGCTTTGCGGAGAATGAGAGACCATCGACGGCGACGTTGTCGCCGTAATCAACCTTCAAGTCCTCTACCTCAATCACCTCTACAGCTTGAACAGTTTCTTTGCATTATGGTGGAGAATCTGACGTTCGACCTCCTTGTTCTTTGCTAGTCGCCTTATGGTATTCAGGATTACGAATCCCTTGCAACCCGCGCCCCTGCCCGCCGAATCCGGGCAATCGCTTCCGTAGAGGAGTTGGCTTGAGTGGCGAGCAAGGAAATCCTTGGCATGCTCTTCGTCGCGAAGCATCGAGTTTAGCCCCGATCCCGCAGAGAAATCACCATACATGTTCGGATAGTTTGAAAGCAGCTTGTCGGTTATGCCGCCCGACGTCACCTTGGTCTTTGGGTACATGACCTCCTGCTTGTGGTCCTTGTCTATGTTGCCCCACCATGTCTGGGCATGCCCTATGAAGTTTACCTCAGGAAACTTTTCCAAGGTTCGGTGAAACCTTTCAATGCCGAGGTTGTAGGCGTTGTGTTGAAAATGCATGAGGACGGGAACTCCATGTTCGCGAGCCACCTCTGCAACTTTCCAGACGTGAGGAGAGTCGCATTCGACCTTGAACTTTTGTTCCCCTATGACCACGGCCCCCGCCTTCAAGTATTTTTCGAGTTCCTTTTGCGCATTGGGAAGATCCGGAACCTCGTTCACGCCGAATCGAAATTCCTTTGGGTGTCTTTTTGCCAAGGCCATAACGGTTTCATTGCCTCCTGTTTTGGCTGCAAGCCCATTGGATTTTCCCTCGTGGGTGGAGGCTCTTTTGACGGGACTGCCGGCAGGGAGCAGCAAGGTGGTCGTTATGCCCATGATTCTCTGATGCGTAACGAGCCTCTTGTCGGATCGGAAGAGGTAATTGGTGTGTTGGTGCACGTCGATGATCGGCTCCACCTTTTCTTTCGAATGCTTCCCTTCCTTTTGGCCGACGACTGGGATTGCTCCTGCAGCGAGAGCTGCTCCACACTGCATGAATTTTCTGCGAGACGTAGGGTCTGATGCTTTCATGTTTTCAGTCCAGCGCGGAGTTTTGTCTTAGGCAACCTGCAAAGATGCTTGTCCTTGATGCCTACGCTTCCATCATGCCCATATGTTGATGTCTCGAGCTTTCATACTTCCTGCATTGCTATTCGCCATTGTCCCCGTTCATTCGGCGGATTTCCGGATTGCCACCTTTTCCTCGGACGTCACCGTACCCATCGGCCATGGCATGATGGGAGGGCTCTGGAAGTCGAAAAGCGTTGCCGATCCCCTCTTCGCAAAGGGAGTCGTGTTGATCGGTGGAGAAAAGCCAGTCGTCTTCGTCAGCATCGATTGGTGCGAGCTTCGCAACGCCTCCTTTGATCGTTGGCGCGAGGAGCTTGCCAAATCTGCAGGAACGACCCGCGAACGTGTTTTCATAAGCGCCATTCACCAGCACGAGGCGCCAGTGACGGACTTGGAGGCTCAGCGAATCCTTAGTCGGCGCAATTTGTCGGGCAGCATTTGCGACCTCGATTTTCATGAGAAAGCCGTTTTGCGCGCAGCTGAATCCCTGCGGGCTGCGATGAAGAAGAAACGTCGCATCACTCATTTGGGTCTTGGGCAAGCCAAGGTTGAAAAGATCGCGTCCAACAGGCGCTACCTGTTGCCTGACGGAAAGGTATCTTTCGGTCGAGGTAGTTCCGGCGGGCGAAACGTCTTGGCGGCAAAGGCGCCCGAAGGTGTCATTGACCCTTGGCTTAAGACGATTTCCTTCTGGGACGGCGATCAGCCCGTTGCTGCCCTCAGCGGTTATGCCTGCCACCCGATGAGCTATTACCGCACGGGCGAGGTTAGCGCCGATTTTCCGGGAATTGCCCGTAGCCGCAGGCAACAGGAAACGCCCGACTGTCTGCAAGTCTACTTCAGCGGCGCCTCGGGTAACGTTACTGCGGGCAAGTACAACAAGGGCGACCGTAAGAACCGCATGGTGCTCGCAAATCGTCTTTACGATGCGATGGACAGGGCTTGGAAGAATACGAAGAAACAATCCCTGAAACAGCTTCAGTTTCGAAATGCCGAGCTTTTCCTGCAACCACGAGGTCATCCCGGGTTTACCGAGGGAGATTTTGAGAAGAAATTGGTCAAGGGCGTGAACCATTGGCAGCAATGCTTGGCGGCAATGGGCTTGAGTTGGCTCAGGCGTTGCAAGCAGGGACAGCCCATCGACCTGCCATTGATTGATTTTGGTCCTGCCCAGCTTTTGCTTCTGCCCGGTGAGAGCTATGTGGAGTTTCAGTTGGCCGCCCAGAAAATGCGTCCCAAATCCTTTGTTCTCGTCGCAGGTTATGGCGAGGGCGGGACCGGTTACGTCCCAACCGAGAAGCATTGGGAGGAAAAGGACGGAAACCTCGGTGATTGGTGCTGGGTTCATCCTGGAGCGGAAAAACCTTTGCTGGACGCCATCAAGAAAGTACTAATCAAAACACCATGAAAAACTTCATCTTTTTTCTCTTGGGCATTGGGTTTTCACTGGGCCTTGCTCATGCCGCCGAACCCGTTGCCTCGTCCGACCAGTTGCCCCGTATTCCCCCGACCGAGGCTGATGAGGCTGTTCATACCTTTCGAATCAAGAAAGGGTTTGCCATAGAGTTGGCCGCTTCCGAGCCGAACGTTGCGGACCCCGTGTCCATGTCCTTCGATGCCAATGGCCGACTTTACGTCGTGGAAATGATCGGTTATTCCGAAAGGCGCGGTGACAAGGTTGGGCAGGTCCGTCTCCTAGAGGATGTTGACGGCGACGGCCATTACGAGAAGGCCTCTGTCTTCGCCCCTGGCTTGGCTTGGCCGACGGCGGTTTTTTGTTACGACGGAGGAGTTTTCGTCGTCGTGACGCCGGACCTTCTCTACCTCAAGGACACCACTGGTGATGGGGTTGCCGACCTGCGCAAGGTGATTTACACAGGTTTCGGAAAAGGTCGCTCTCGTCTCAACATGCAAGCCCTTCCAAACAGCTTGCGTTGGGGTTTGGACAACAGGATTTACGGAGTCACTTCATCCAATGGAGCAGTATTGACGCGTCCCGATTCCAAGGAATTTGCCGCCGTCAGTTTAAATGGTCGCGACTTCTCGTTCGATCCTTCGACTCTTGACCTCCGCCCGGAAAGTGGCGGCGGTCAGCATGGTGCGACTTTTGACGATTTCGGCAGGCGTTTCGTTTCAAGCAACAGCAATCATTTGCAGGCCATCGTCTACGATTCCCGCTATGCTGCAAATCCACGATATGCCATGCCCGGTCCTAGGTTGGGCGTCGCGGTGGATGGTTCTGCTGCGGAAGTGTTTCGCATAAGTCCCGACGAACCTTGGAGAATCGTCAGGACCCGTTGGAGGGTTGCCTCGAAGGTGAGAGGTCCGGTTGAGGGAGGCGGGAGAGTCTCGGGATACTTTACCGCCGCAACCGGCGTTACCATTTACAGGGGCGATGCCTTTGGGGAGAGCTTTCGTGGAAATGCATTCGTTGCTGATGCAGGCAGTAATCTCGTCCATCGCAAATTGTTGAAATATGCTGACGGAGTCGTTCCCAAGGGTGAAAGGCCTAAGGAAGAACGAAGCTCCGAGTTTCTCGCCTCCACCGACAACTGGTTTCGCCCGGTACAGCTTGGAAATGGACCGGACGGTTGCCTTTACATTCTGGACATGTACCGGGAGGTGATCGAGCATCCATGGTCGCTCCCTCAGGGGATCAAGAAGCATCTCGATCTCAACAGCGGAAACGATCGTGGGCGAATCTGGCGTGTCTTGCCGAAGGATTTCAAGAGGCCGAGGAATCCTCGACTGGGTGATGCGACTACTCGCCAACTGGTTGACAATCTCTCTTCCCCGAACGCTTGGATTCGAGAGACTAGTTCGCGTCTCCTGTTCGAAAGAAGAGACGTCCGTGCGGTGTCTCTCTTGGGTCAGAAGTTGGCCAAAGATTCTTCTCACCTTGGTCGACTGCACGCCATTCATACCTTGGCAAGTCTCGGAAAGTTGAAGGCCGCCCAGATCTTGACTGCTTTTGCCGATGATCACCCTGTCGTCCGCGAACATGCCATTCGTTTGGCGGAACCATTCCTCAAACAAAAGCATTCGGAAGAAATGGCTGGGGCTCTCTTAGCCTTGAGCAAAGATTCTTCCGCTCCTGTGCGCTTCCAGTTGGCTCTCAGTTTGGGAATCCTTAAGGTACAGGGTGAGGTGGAGGCATTGCTTGATCTACTTGGCAGGCATCCTGAAGACCCTTGGTTGAAACCTGCGCTAGTATCCGCTCTATCCACCCAGTCGGAGCAAGCTTTCGCACACTTAAAGAAACGCGAGGCCGATCCTGGGCAGGTGCTGACCCTTGCTCGGGAGATGCAGAGGAAAGGCTCGGGACTTGCTGGTTGTTCCCCCGAGATTTTGGAGTACGTAAAGCTTGCTTCCCTTCGGCTGATTCGTGAAGAGGCCCTTTCTCCCGAGAAGCGATTGGATGCCGTAAGTCTTCTCGTTAAGCTTGATGCCTCTGCCGCCCGCAAGCCTCTGTTCGACCTGTTGGAGGAGAAAAGCGAGAGCCTTCGACATGAAGCTCTGCTTGCACTGATTCGCTTGGCTCCGAAGGGTCTGGATCGACATGTTCTTGGGCGGTGGAAGGATTTGAGCCCTCGCTCGCGAGACGAATTCCTTTCCTTTGTCCTCAAGAACAACTTGAGCGTGAAGTTGTTCCTTGATGCGATCGAGGATGGTGTCGTCTTGGCCAAGGAACTTTCCTTGGGCAGGCTGAATATGTTCCGAAAACTCAAGGACGGAAAGCTTCGGGTCAGAGCGGTCAAGCTGATCGGTCCATTGCCGACAACTGAAAAAAAGCTCTCCAAGACCGCGTTGGTGAAATCCTACCTTCCTGCACTCGAATTGAAAGGCGTGGCTTCAAGGGGAAAGATCACATATGATCAAAGGTGCTCTTCCTGTCATCGTGGATTTGGGCAGGGCTTTCAGCTTGGCCCTGATCTCGCTGGGATGAAGGCGGCCGGAGCCGAGAAGATTTTGACGGGCTTCTTGGATCCAAGTCGAGAGATCGCTGCAGACTTCGAGGCCTATCAGGTTCGGACTAAGGACGAAACCTTATTGGGCCTTCTTGCCAACGAGACACCAACTCATCTGACCATCCGTTTCCCCTTTGGGAAATCGATGACCGTTCGGCGTAAGGACGTTAAGGGGATGAAGAGTTTGGGCGCCTCCATCATGCCGGAAGGATTGGAGGCGGGGCTAGATCATCAGGCCGTAGCGGACTTGTTGGCTTTTGTTCTTGCTCCCGATCAAGGGTCTCGGCTTCCACCCTTTGACTTGCTCGTTCACCGAGACTCTTCTGGCGCAGTCCGTCCCGTTCGTACTAACGCAGATTGGAAAAAAAGGCGGGAATCAATTCTTCTTGGAGCAGAAGCCGTGATGGGCTCTTTTCCCAAGCCTCTCAATCGATTGCCACCCAAAATGGTTGTAGTCGATGAAGTGGATGCGGGCACGTACGTACGACGTTCCATAAACTATTTTGTTTCCAAGGATTCTCCCGTGCCTGCCCACCTTTGCATCCCCAAAAAACTCCTGTCGGGGAAAGAAAAGGCTAAGGCGGTGCTTTGTCTTCACCCAACTGACAACAATGTGGGTCGAAAGGTCGTTCTTGGATTGGGAGGGCGACCAGGTCGCGCCTATGCTGCGGAACTCGCGGAGCGTGGTTTCGTCACCCTGTCTCCGGCATATCCCTTGCTTGCTGACTATCAGGTTAGCCCCGGCAAGCGTGGATTCGAGAGCGGTACCATGATGGCCATTTGGGACAATTCCCGCGGTTTGGACCTGCTGGAATCCTTGTCCTTTGTCGATTCCTCTCCTGGTTTTGGGGTGATCGGGCATTCGCTGGGCGGACATAACGCCATCTTCACTGCTACCTTCGACAAGCGTCTTTCCGTTGTGGCGGTAAGTTGTTCCTTCGACTCCTTTCCCGATTATTACGATGGCAACGAAAAGAATTGGGTGTCTGGTCGCGGATGGTGCCAGACTCGCTACATGCCCCGAATGGCCGATTATCGAGGACGCCTTTCCCAGATACCCTTTGACTTTCCGGAGCTTTTGGGTGCCTTGGCTCCGAGGCCAATCTTCATTTCAGCGCCTAAGGGAGACACCAACTTCCGTTGGAAAAGCACCTCGCGCTGCGCCAAGGCTGCGGCCCAAGTTTACAATTTGCTTAACGCCAAGAGAAACCTGATCTCTCTACATCCAGACTGTGGGCACAATTTCCCTAAGGAAGTTCGCGAAAAAGCCTACGACTTCATATCCGAAGCCTTGTCAGTGAAAAGCAAATGAATTCAGGTGCCTATCGCTTTCCCTGAGCCTTGCGAAGCGCGGCAAGACAGGCGTCCGAACCTTGCAGAGCATGCTTCGGCCTTGGATGTTCAGCTGTGAATACCAGAAGTTTCTCCTTTGCCAAGGGCTTGAAGTGCTTTTCGTTGATTTCTCCATCATCCCCCGAGATTTGGCTTAACCGAAGTTTCAATGCTTTCGCGAAAAACCTATACACGGGTTTGCGCTTGGAGAAGCCGTAATCATGTTTCTCGTCGGCCAAATGAAAATTCTCGACCCTGTTCTCGGCTCCAAAGAGTGAATAAACCCGACGCGCAAAGGGGAACTCTACCTTAGGCGTATTCTTGGTCCAATCGCCTCCCACGCTTACAAGTAGGAGTGGGCGCGGCGCGGCCATGGCGGCAATCTCCGCGTTGTTGGTCTTGTGTGATTTGCTTTCATGTATAGGCATGCCGCTTTCACAATTGCATCCTCCATAGAAATGGGCCGATGCCATTACTACGGGAGCCGCCACCCTCACCCTCGGGTCAAGGGCGGTAAGCATGAAGGTTTGGGTGCCGCCACCTGATTCCCCCGTGACACCGATGCGACTTGGGTCGACCTCACGAAAGCTCAAGAGATAGTCAAGGGCTCGCATGCTGTTCCAAGTCTGGTAAGCGAAGACGTTCTTGTCCCTTCGATGATCCACGCTTTTTGCATCTTCGTTCCAGCCGACCATGTCGTAGGCGAAAACGATTGCGCCCATGCGGGCGAGTGAGGCGCAGCGGGCTTGAGTGTACTCTGCCAAGCGACCTTCCGGGGAGTGCCCGTGAGGGCAAAGTACACCCGCGAATTTTGCCAAGCCACCTTTTCGCAAAGGTCGATAGAGGTTTCCCGTAACAAAGAATCCCGGCAGACTTTCGAAATGAACGTTTTCCACGGAGTAGCCATCCATTTCCCTTTTGGAATGGCTTTTGGCTTTTAGAGGCGTTCTTTCCGGAAGGGGTGTCAATCCTGCCCCCTTGAGGATTCCGGATAGGTTTCGCTTCTTTCTTTCTTCCCATCCCTCCCGATCCGTGAAGGTCTTGGCAAAAGCGTCTAGGTTTCTGGCGCCTTCTTCTTCTGAAATCTTAGGGAAGGCATCCAAAAATGCATTTAGGGTTATACCTGACAAAAGCAGGGTGAGGGTTTTTAGGGCTTTGGCCATGGTTAGCTTTGTTTGGAGTTTTTTGAAAAAAATGTTTTAGTTTTTCCCTATATTTTCTAAAGATGCCTTTACTCCTTTAAATGCAACCTCGAAACTGTTCTTGAATTCAATTCTTTTTTTACATCTTACAACCCATGAAAACTACCAAGCTTCTTCTCTCTGTAATTCTTCTTTCTTCCATCACCTCGTTTGTTTTTGCCGATAAGGGCAAGGTGATCTTTGACGGCAAGTCCCTCGATGGTTGGGACGGCGACCCGAAGTTTTGGTCCGCAAAGGATGGAGCAATCGTTGGTCAGACTACCAAGAGCAATCCTACCCGAGGCAACACCTTCATTATTTGGAAAGGAGGAAAACTTGATGACTTCGATCTCACTTTGGAGTTCAAGATTGAGGGAGGCAACAGTGGCATCCAATATCGCAGTTTCATTAAGCCTGGAAAGCATGACGGTTGGCGTATTGGTGGATATCAAGCCGATTTCGAGTCGGGCGATCGTTATTCCGGGATTTGTTACGGTGAAGGCTTCCGTGGAATTCTTTCCGATCGTGGTTTCAAGACTACCTTGACCAAGGTGAACGGGAAATTACAGAAAAAAGCGGAAAAATTTGGTGAATCTCGTGAGATTGGAAAGGCAGTCAAGAAAGGCGAATGGAATAAGTATAGGATTACCGCAAAGGGTTTTCATTTCGTTCACTACATTAATGGCGTAAAAACCACTGAACTTATTGACAACGACGAATCCACGCGGCGCAAGGATGGTCTGCTGGCCCTGCAGTTGCATGCAGGTCCTCCAATGAAAGTTTCATTTCGGAACTTTACCCTCAAGTGATTGTTGGGCAAATCACTAACTAAACCATTCGCAACTTTTTGGAGACTCTCCATTTCATTTGGAGAGAATGCCCGCTAGAAAGTAAATGCAAAGGCCAATGCTCGTTATAATTACGATGCATTTTGCGGCAGTCATCAAAGTCTTGTGCCAATCCGAAGGGGTCGGGTCGTAATTTGCATCCTCCGGGTCCGAGGATAGATTCATTGGTCTTCTACTCATTCTTGATTTCTTTATAGGTATCGGTGGGACTTTTTACGGGAACACTCCCGCACAATCATTTTCCGGACAGTTTCTATTGAATTTTTAACTTAAACCTCCTCGTTATATCATCGGAATGCAAATTATTTTGAACGATACCTTCATGATTGGTCAAATTATTTTTACATTATTTTGCAGAATCTTTGCATGAATTAAGTTGGTTCGGTGAAAACAGACGCACCAAATTCATCAGTTTCTAAAC
This sequence comes from uncultured Puniceicoccaceae bacterium, assembly GCA_964576585.1. GTDB lineage: Bacteria > Verrucomicrobiota > Verrucomicrobiia > Opitutales > Seribacteraceae. Next base: position 14,614 of record CAZNWO010000021.1, read on the forward strand.
TTGTGCTTGCAGGCGGTTCAGGATTTTTGGGTCAGGCCTTGGCAAAGTTTTTTGTCGGAGCAGGTTATGATGTCGTTATGCTGAGTCGAGGTGTCGGAGCACCCGGTGAGTCCTCGAAACTGCGTGTCGTACAATGGAATCCTGATGCAATGCGTTTGGAATCTTGGGCAAAGGAATTGGAGGGAGCCAAGGGAGTGATTAATTTGTGCGGTCGTTCCGTGGATTGCAGGTACAGTAAGGAGAATCGTCGGCAGATTTTAGATTCGCGCGTTAACTCCACGCGCCTGCTAGGCGAAGCTATTGCGGCTATGAGCAATCCCCCCGAAGTCTGGCTCAACGCAAGCACTGCTACCATTTACTCAGATCGCCGAGGAGATTTAAACCCTCACGACGAAAATAGTAATGACTTAGGCCACGGTTTTTCCGTGGAGGTTGCCAAGGCTTGGGAGAATGCCTTTTGGGAATTCGACTTGTCTCATGTTCGCCAAGTGGCGATGCGGATTAGTATTGTGTTGGGAGAGGGTGGAGCCTTCCCGGTCATGCGTCGCTTCGCCAAGCTTTTGTTGGGCGGAAGACAAGGGCCTGGTTCACAATGGATGAGTTGGCTGCATGTCGAAGATTTCGTAGGTATCGTTGAATTCCTTCTGTCCAACGACAAGGTTCGGGGAGTCGTGAATTTTGCGGCGCCATTCCCGGTTCGCAACACTGCGTTTATGCATGAGATGCGAAAAAGGTTCGCCCCATTGGAGATCGGCTTTCCTGCTCCAACGCCTGCAGTTCATTTTGGAGCATTTTTTCTTAGAACTTCTCCCGAGCTCGTTTTAAAAAGCCGAAAGGTGGTTTCCTCCACCTTGGAGAAGCATGGTTACAAGTTCCGTTTTCCGAAAATTGCCGAGGCGATCAAGGATTTGTCGGCCTAGGCTTGGAATCCGGTTTTCTTTTACGTCAATTGCCTGATTGGGGATGCCCCGTGCAAGACGCGAGAGACTTCTTCCGGCACACCTGCCATGCTGCGGATGGCGCCAAGGTCCAGAATCCTATCCATTATAGTGGCATAAAGATTCGGGATGGTAACCCGATCGGAATTGGGTTGCCCGCCATCCTTAGTTGAGGAACCTACGACTTCACCCATTCTGAGTCCGCCTCCATATAACAGCAAGGGAGCTGATCCCCCCCAGTGATCCCTTCCGCCTTTTCCATTGATCTTGGGTGTTCGCCCCATTTCACCGCAACATACAAGAAGGATTTTGTCTCGCAGTCCACGAGCCTCGACGTCTTCTATAAACGCGCTTACCGCATGGTCGAAGGGTCTGCCTACGTATTCCATGCCCTCGGGCATTGTGGCGTTGTTATTGTCCGCGTGCATGTCCCAAACGAAGTCAGTGCTTATCGTGATGAACCCAGCACCCCTTTCCGCCAGCCTTCTGGCAAGCAACAAGAGTTTCCCTAGGTTCTTTACGTGATTGGCATATCGCTTGTGGTTGTTCCACCGCCTGCTGATGTTTCTTGGATCCATCAGGCCTGCGGTATCATAGCGCTCGAGAGTCTTGGCATCCTCCTTCGAGACGTCGAACGCTTCCGAAATGCCTCCCGACAGGGTTTCGAAGGCTTGAGACTGAAACTTGTCCAGTCCCTCGGTCAAGGAACCGGAATCCACTCTCTTGCGAAAATTCCTCAGGCTTGCAAGGAAGGTCTGGCGATCGTCCAGTCGATTGGGGTCGACGGTTAGCTGCATGTCTCTTCTCAGGTCGCCTTTGCCGCTGGGTTGGAATGGTTCATAGGCAGGACCTAGCGGCCCGGTGACGTCGAATTTTCCCAGAGACATGATCGGGTCCGAAGCTTCGGAGTCAACCGCCTGAGGATGGATCCAGACGTTTCTCGGCATGCCGGTTTGCGGGTGGCTTGCCCCTGCAATTTTGGCGTAGTGACAACCAATCTGCGCATTCGCGGAATATTCCTTGCTGACGATGGGCTTGGAATCATGGGCGCCGCTTTCTGTGGTGAAAGATCTAACGATGCTGAACTTGTCGTTTAGCTTGGCCAACTTCTCGAAGGTGGGTCCAAAGGTGATGCCGGGCAACTTGGTCTTGATTTCGCCCGTGGCGCTTCGGACACTGTCCGGGGCATCCATCTTCGGGTCGAAGGTTTCAAACTGGCTGGGTCCACCGTGCATGAATAGGAAAACGACCGTCTTGTCCTTTGTCACCCCTCCTGCGGACTTTATGATGTCTTCAGCTTTCAGGAATTGCGGTAAACTGATTCCCCCCAAGGCCAACCCTCCCATTTGAAGGAAGCACCTTCTATTCAGGAAGCTATCTTTAGGTTTCAGCATGATTACTTAGTCAATCATGCAACAAATCGATGCAGTCGCCAACTTATTTTGGCTGTTTTTCGCATTTTCAGGAATCACTTGATTGGGAGGCCTCGAGCTTTTCAAGCCTCTCAAGCGAGATTTTTTACCACCCTTAAGGGTTGCTTCTTTTTCAGGCCAACTAGGATTTGAGGAAGTTTTCGTATTCGGTCAGAATCTCGAACCTGCTGCATCGTTTTCGCAGTGCGATTCTGGCTCGGTAGCCGTATTGCTGTAAAACCTCGTACTTGGGGACGAGGAATTGAAAGTCCCACGCAGGGTTCGAGGTGTTTCCCTTTTGGTTGTAGCCGCCACCGCTGGGAGAATGGGTGAATCGGATTTCTTTCGAGCGATTAAACATTATGATATAGGTCAAGTCCTCGAAATGACCGTAATAAAAGGTTTTGGAAAACCTCATCGGCGAATGGTTCTTGAACAGGGCGTCACGACTTCCCTCGAGAAAGTCGAGCTTCAGGTTGTCGTCGAAATGGGAAACGGTGCTTTCGTCATCGTGTTTCTGTGTGCACAATTGCATCCATAGGTCGTCCCCCTTTTTCCACCCACCTTTAAAATACATGCTTTTGTCGATGGGGCCGTTCACGTAACTGGCCCAGAAACAACCGAACCATCCCCTGTCGTGGGCATGCTGCAGGGGCTTGCAGTTGAAGTCGACGTCAACGTAATGGGGCCTTCGTAGAGTAAATCGCGTCGAGCTTTCGATAAAGAAGTGCGGCACGGATTCTTGCTTCAGCTCCACTTGACTGTCATTCAGTTTTTTCAACTCCATCGGGTGCCTGCGAGGCTGAAAGAAAACGTCTCGGTTGAGAAATTCGGTTTCCCCGTTGAAAAAGTGTTCCAGGTTGAATCCTGCGTAGGGCGGCACAAAGAGGTTTCTTGCCCCCAGTTTGTGTCGCAGGCTCCAGATGCCGTTGTAGCCTGCCCGATGGTCTTTGTGCCCGGCGTTGTCGCCGATTACGACTTCTATGTCTCCCAAGCTAAGTTTTTCGTGCGCCATGTGATATAACTTCTCGAGCACCATTGACGACTACGAACCTTTTTTTCTCAAGCCTTAAGGAATGGTCAGTGGTTTTTTGCGCTGACATTCTTTTTTTGTTGGATACCCGTTGAGTCATGAGCAAAAAAATTCCTCGTTGCCAAGTCCTGCCTTTGCCCGACGACGTGGCTTCGTTTCAAGTGGATGGCTTGGAACGTACGCAGTGGCACTTTGACGCCAAGTACTTTCGGCCTTTCTTCTTCCCATTCAATGGTCCCTCCTCGAGTCCTCTCACTCGCATGGGTCATCCGGGTGCGCCCAATCATGATCATCATCTTTCCGTTTGGTTTGCCCATGTAAGCGTGAACGGGTTCAACTTTTGGTCGAATACTACCAAGGCTCGTATTCGGCAAAAGAATTGGTTGAGCTATGAGGATGGTGATGAGGAGGCCGTGATGGCTACCTCCGTCGGTTGGTATGATGACGAACGGCGAGAACTCATGTCCCAGGAACTTGTGGCCGCTCTTAGGCCAATCAAGAATGGAGAGCACTATCTGGAAGTTCAGTCGACCTTCCGTCCCAAACTCGAAAAAATTACCTTGGGAAAAACCAATTTCGGCTTTCTTGCGGTTCGAGTTGCGAAGACCCTTGCGGTTTATTGGGGAGGTGGAGAACTGTCGAATTCCGAGGGACAAAAGGGTGAAAAAATGATTTTTGGACAGTCCGCAAGATGGGTGGACTACAGTGGCCCTGTGGCCGTGGGCACAGGGCCCGACAGGAAAGCGACGATTGAGGGCATTACCTATCACGACCATCCATCGAATCCCGGTTATCCCGTACATTGGCACGTGCGGGAGGACGGTTGGATGGGTGCCTCCTTCTGCATGCTGGAACCTTTTGAGATTCGTCGCGAAAAACCATTGATTCTTCGATATTTGCTTCACGCCCACTCGGGCGAGGTTTCGGCGGCTAGGTCCGATCAGGTTCACGACGCTTTTGGCCAAAGCAAAGGCTTTCGAGTTTCCAAGTCCAGCAAACCGCACAGGGAATTCGAGACCTTTCGCATCTGACTATCCTCAACGAAGGGAATTGCGTCGCGCTATTCTTGCTCTCTTTGCTTTGCCTGCTTTAGGGTTGAGGCGAAGCAAGACTTCATATTAATAATCTGCCTTGGTTTGATGGACAGGTGGAAGTTTTTGTTTCTTCTTTATTGCGGCTTGATTCTTTATGTCTCCAGTCTTGCTCCCAAGGAGTTGCCCGACGGGCCTTCCGTGGTATCCGACAAGGTGCTCCACCTGCTCGAGTATGGCCTATGGGGAATTCTTTGTTGGGGAGCTTTTGTAAAGAGGAGGGGACTGTTCCCTTGGGGATTGGTGGTCTTGGGCGCTTGGTTCGGAATTCTTGACGAGTGTTGGCAGGATTGGCTGGGCAGAAAGCGCTCCGCGGACGTCTGGGATGCCGCCGCAGATGCGCTCGGGAGCTTTCTAGGCGTCGCGGTCGCCCAATTGTTTTGGCCCAAGCGCTGAAATGCTCGAGCTTAGGGCAAGGAAGCCTTTTCGTCCGTGGCGTTGAATTCGACCGGCTTGGGCGTGGGCGGGGCTGGAATGGCAAAGGTCAAGACATTCGACCATTCGGAAGGGAGGTGGCTCGCGTCTCGTTCTCGCCCGATTGCGCGAATCCTGAAGTAATAGGTCTTTCCCGGTTCGCGCCCCGTGAATTCACCTTTGGTTATCTCTGCAGCCTCAATGCGCTGGTCAACTGCGGAATCCAGGCTGAAATTGCCGTCCTCCGCAATTTCCATTTCATAGCGGAGGTTCTGGTTGGCGTTCTCGGGGGCTTCCCACGTGGCGGTAAGCATGGTTGGGTCTTCCGGAGAAGGCGCTAGGGCCTTGACTAACGGGGGAGTGAAGGAGAAGGTGGGTAGGTCGAAACGTAGTGAAACCAACTCGCTCTTCATGTCCTTCAGGTTTCCTGCCTTGGGAACTGCCCGGAGCTCGAAGCTGAAGGAGGCATAGGCTTTGGAGTCTTCCATTTCCCTAGAGGTTTCGCCCAACCTGAAGTTCCCGTAAAGGTCGTTCAATTCCTCGCCCGTGAATACGTCAAGGTGGTATGCCATCGGGCCCAGATTGTTTGTAACGGATTGCCAAGATACCTTGACTTCCTCTCCGACCATTTCCGCAGCGATGTTTTCCGGGGATGCCAACTGGTTGCCCGGAACGAAGAACTGGGTTACGAATGGTAGCGAGGCCAGACCCTTTACATTGTCCGCGACAGGAAGAATTCGAAATTGAAGCCAGTAGGTTTTGTTGCTGGGGAGCGGAAGGTTTTCGACGGAGTTTTGCTTTGTCAGCAGAGAATGGATTCGAGTTGCGAGTTCTTCTTCCTCATAAAAATCCAAGCTGTATTCAAACAGGTCCTGCGAGTCTGGCGGAGGCCATTCGATGCTCACCGAGCCAAAATCCGGCTTGATGATAATTCCCGAAGGTTCCGAAATCGAATCGGAGTGTGTCGAAAAAACTATTACGTTGTGCTTGCTGGGAAGGAACCTCTTGTCACCTTCAGGCGCGTAGGCGGAAAGTCGCATGAAATGGGTGGCTCCCGGAGCCAAGTTAACGAAACTGGCGTTGTTTTCCCCGACAAAGTCTCTAGAGAAAAGAATCTCCTCGAAGTCTTGCTTGTACGACAACTCGAGTTTTACGATTGGGCCGGGAATATTCGCGGGAAACCAGTTGGCGGGATTTGCCCAAGTCACTACCATTGAGGTTTCGTTTAGGTCGTCAATGTCGCCCATGGGTGGGTCGAGCGGACCGCCTGTGCCATCCAGATTCACGGGCAGGAATTCAGCGGAACCTGCGTTGGCCAGATCAATCTGCTTGCCCTTTTCGTCGTTTTTTCCGGCAGAACCCGAATTTTGGGGCTCGGAGGAACAAGACCCAATCAGCAGCATGAGGATTACGCCGAATAGGAAGAGGATATCTTTCATGTCTCGATTGGAAGCCTTGGAATGCTTTTTGTCCAGAAACTTCTTAACCACGGTTTAGTTTGTTTGCCGCCGTTTCAATCTTGCCTTTCTTGTGCCAATTCCTTGTTGGTGCTGCCTATGAAAAATACTTCCGAAGAAAAGATGCCTTTAGAAACACAGCCGGGATTTGCTCGCCGGGGGTTGCTCAAAGGGGCAACGTTGGGGCTATTGTCGGGTGGGCTTGCCACCGTCGGTAGCGCCAATGCTGCTACTCGCAACGTAAGAAAGCCTAGAACCAAGTCTTCCGGCGCTACCAAGGGCAGGATCAATCAGTCTGTCGTCTCTTGGTGTTTTGCAGACTATTGGAATACTGAGAAAATGTGTGCAGTGGCAAAGAAACTGGGCTGCAAGAGCATCGAACTCATAGACCCCAAGCATTGGCCGACGCTCAAGAAACATGGGTTAACCTGCGCCATTTCTCCCATTCCCGTCGATGGACCACCTTTCATCAAGGGCTTTAACAACCCGAAGTATCATCAGATGGTTATCGAGGCGACTCGCAAGGCGATCGATTCCGCCGCCGATTTCGGTTGTCCCAACGTCATTTCCTTTACCGGTTACGCCGAGGACGTCTCCCTTGAGGATGGAGCGAAGAACTGTGTCGCAGGCTACAAGGAAATCATTGGTCATGCAGAGAAGAAGGGGGTGAATCTTTGCCTCGAGATGTTGAATACTAGAGATGATTCGGATCCCAACAAGGGTCATCCCGGATATCAGGGCGACCATGTGGACTACTGCATGGACATAATCAAGAAGGTTGGATCGCCGCGCATGAAACTTCTTTTCGACGTCTACCACGTGCAGATCATGGACGGAGACGTAATTCGTCGTGTCCGCGAGTGCGGAGAATACATAGGGCACGTGCATACTGCGGGCAATCCGGGTCGAGGAGAGCTGGACGAAAAGCAGGAGATCAACTATCCCCCGATCATGAAGGCTCTTCTGGAGATCAAGTATAAGGGCTTCGTGGGACAGGAATTCATTCCTACTCGCGATCCGCTGAAAGGTTTGACCGAGGCGGTTCAATTGTGCGACGTCTGAGCTTTGAGATTGCCTGAATCTATTTCCTGAGCTAGCTTAGGTCCCGTTGGATTCGGGATATGGCGGGATTGCGTTTTATTGACCTCTTTTGCGGTGTAGGGGGGTTTCGTTGGGCCTTGAGCGAGCTTGGTCACTCCTGTGTATTTTCCTGCGACAACGATCCGCATGCTCAGGAAACCTACGCCCTCAACTTCGGGGAAACGCCCCATGGAGACGTGAAGTCCCTCAACGCGGGCGACCTTCCTGAGCACGATGTGCTTTGCGCCGGCTTTCCCTGCCAACCGTTCAGCATCTCAGGCAAGCTTCAAGGTTTCGAAGATGCTCGAGGCACTCTGCTCCACGATGTTCTTCGCATCGCCAATTTTCACAAGCCCAAGGTGCTGTTTCTCGAAAACGTTAAGAATTTCCTCGGACATGATCAAGGTCGCACACTTGCCGCAGCGGTCGAAATGATGGAGGACATTGGCTACCATTGTCACTTTTCCGTGCTTAACGCATCTCGTTTCGGCGTGCCACAGAAACGTGAGCGAATCTATTTTGTCTGTTTCAGACGTGACTTGCGTCTTGATGAATTCACCTTTCCCGAACCTTCGGATGAGGACGTTGCTCTGGAGGAAGTCCTCCTGCCTCGAGACCATGCCGACCTCGAGGACCTCTTCATCCATCGTGCCGACACCTTTGTTTCCTCGGATTTGCCCGAAGAGCGAGCACTCAGACCTCTGCGTGTTGGTACGGTAGGCAAGGGTGGGCAGGGGGAGCGGATCTACAGTATCAAGGGTCATGCGGTAACCCTTTCCGCCTTCGGTGGGGGAGTGGGGGCAAAAACCGGCTTGTATCTGGTCGACGGCAAGCCTCGTCGCTTGCATCCCGAGGAATGTCGACGCGTCATGTCGTTTCCGGATGGATTCAAGCTGCATCCCAAGCCCAACGTATGCTACAAGCAATTCGGGAATTCAGTCGCCGTGAAGGTAGTTCGCATGATTTTCGAGCAAGTCGAGAGCCATCTCCGGGGAAAGGCTCGCTTGGCGGCTTGATGAAGCTTGGATTTTTTCCTTTCGTTTCTCGATCGAAACCTATTCGATAAAACAACGTGAATGAGCAACATGTCTGATTTCGACTCACCTACCAAACCTCCTTGGGTGGGAGCCATCGTGCCCGTTCTTATGGTATTGGCGGCGGCGGGCCTGTATTGGGTCTTGACGAGCGGTTCCGGCGAGGATGGCAACGGCACAGGTTCTTCAGGGTCCACTCCGAAGACCGGAAAACTGGTTACGGGCAACACATATTATCTATTCGCCTCCGAGATCGAGCTTTTCCCAACGAACTTAGAGAACGAGAAATGGGATTTGGGAGATGACGGTCCCGACATCATTTATCGAATCCTCTGGCAAGGAAACGAGGTATTCAAGAGCAAGGACAAGCCCGATTCCCTAATTGCCGACTGGTCGGGCCTTGGAGTGGATCTCGAGTGGACCGATCTTCTGGGGAAGAACCTTTCGCCCGACGAGGTCATTCAAGGGGCTCGCATTCGCGCCGATCCCAAGGGCAGCGTTTCCCTAGAGGTAGAGGACAACGACGTCGCCGACAATGATGAAGCCGGAACTGTAGAGATCGCCCTGAAGAATCTCAAGGTGGGCGCAAACACTTTTGAATACAAAAAGTCCCCCCAATCAGCTATTCGCCGAATAACCATCAGAGCATTGCCCGTTGACTCCAGCCTGCAGGACTTGGTCAACATCATGAGATAGGCTCTGCAAAATACTTCTTTTAAGTCGTGAACCCGGCGAGAATGGGTATCTTGGCTTGCTCGGTCCTACTTGGGCTTGGCCTTGTCGCTCCTACGCTCACCATTGTTCCAGGTGCCGGCGAGCTAACTTGGTTGGTGGAAATTTTTTCTCCTGAGGAGCTGGTGCCAACCACTTATTCCATTGTGGGCGTCATTTCAAAGTTGTTTGACGTCGGCGATTGGTTTCTTGGGGCTACGCTGTTTCTTTTCTCGGTTGTCTTTCCCGTCGGCAAGCTAGCCCTGTATTGGATTGCCTCCGGACTTGCCCGAGAGGAAAAAGAGTCTTCGTACTTGCTCAAGTTGACGAATCGAGCCGGCAAGTTCTCAATGGCCGAGGTCTTCGCCCTCGCTCTCATGGTTGTGGTGGTCAAAAGTTTGCCTGGGGATTCGGAGGCTATGGTTCGTTGGGGTGCCTATGTCTTCGTTGCTTCCGTCATTGGAGCCATTTTCGTGTCTTTTTCGTTCGAGACCTCGGCAAAGGAGAAAGCCCATTGACTTTCCCTATTATAAAATTTCCACTATCTTATAATAGGCGCCAAGAACATGAGTCTGTATCTTGAGTGTGTGGAAGTTCGATCGTTTTTTGCATTTACCTTGACGAAGTGGGTCTCTTCATGGGATCAAGACAATCGATTTCTTTTCCGATGCCTTTGTTTAATTTTTCATGATAGAATGGTGGAACAGTCTTGGAGGTCAAAGCCTTCATCCAGGTGCCCTGAAGGTGTTTTATGCCATAGCGATCGTATCCGGCGTGGTGCTTCTTCTTCAGATGGCTCTTACCCTGATTGGAGCAGATGGAGATCTCGATGGCATGGACGCTGGGGAAACTGGGGATACGGGACTTTTTTCCATTCGGACCGTAGGGGCTTTTTTCACAGGTTTCGGTTGGACGGGGGTCTCCATGCTCTTGAATGGCTACGGCTTGGGAGCATCGACATTTGCCGCAACCGCAGTCGGATTGGTTTTTCTTGGCATGGTTTTTTACCTCATGCGCTACATGTTCAGTCTGAGGGAAGAGGGAACGCTGGATTACTCCAACGCCGTCGGCGAGGTAGGAAACGTCTATCTGCCCATACCTCCCAAGCGCAAGGGGATAGGTCAAATCGAGGTTCTCGTTCAGGGCCGAATGCGAACCGTGCGTGCCGTCACCGACAACGGTTCGAAGATCGGAAACCGGATTGCAGTTCGGGTCAAATCTCTCGTCGACCGTCAAACTCTCTTGGTCGAAACCTTGGAAAAAGAAGCCCAAGAAAATTCGCCCGAATAAAAATTTCACAACCCGTCTTATCTTAAGAAACTCTAACTCGAAAAGGTACACCTCATGGAATTAGCCGTCATTGTTTCATTTATTCTAGTTATCCTGGGAACGCTTGTTTTCTTCTTTGCCCGTTACAAGCGTTGCCCATCGGACAAGATCCTTGTTATTTACGGTAAGACCGGAGGCGGAAGGTCGTCTAAGTGTATACATGGTGGCGCCGCTTTCATCGTGCCGCTGATCCAAGCTTCCGAATGGCTTGACCTTACCCCCATTCCCATCGAGATCAAGTTGGAGGGAGCCCTTTCCAAACAGAACATACGAGTAAATACGCCTTCCACATTTACCGTGGGCATATCGACTGAAACAGGAGTCATGGAAAACGCCGCAGAGCGTCTGCTTGGTCAAAATATGAATCAGGTGCGTGAATTGGCCCGCGATATCATATTTGGTCAGATGCGTGTGGTGATCGCCACCATGGACATCGAGGCCATCAATGCCGACCGGGATTTGCTCATCGAGAAGATCACCAACGGTGTAGAGGTTGAGCTGACGAAGGTCGGTCTTCGTCTCATCAACGTCAATATTCAGGATATCACCGACGAGTCCGGCTACATCCAGGCCCTCGGTAAGGAGGCAGCCGCTCGTGCCATCAATGAGGCCAAGGTAAGCGTGGCCCAGCGTGAACGTGATGGTGAAATCGGCAAGTCTGATGCCGAGCGCGAGCAACGTGTGCAGGTCTCCGCTGCCCAAGCTACTGCAGTCGAGGGTGAGAACTTGGCGAAGATTAAGGTCGCACAATCCGACGCCTCGCGTCGTGAGCAGGAAGCCGAGGCCGAACGACTCGCCGGTGCCGCTGAAAAGGTGAAGGCCGCCCAAGCTCTAGAGGAAGCGTATGCTTCCGAGCAAGCTGCAGAACGTGCTCGTGCAGAACGTGAGCGAGCATCTCAACATGCGGATATTGTCGTTCCGGCTGAAATTGAGAAGGCCAAGATCGAGACCCTTGCTGAGGCGGATGCCGAGAAGACACGACGTCTGCGTAAGGGTGAGGCCGATGGTAATTTTGCAATAATGGAAGCGGACGCCAGAGGTACTCTCGCCGCACTGCAAAGCAAGGCGCAAGGCTTTGGCGACATCGTGCAATCGGCTGGTGGCGCCGACGAGGCAACCATCCTTCTGGTTACCGAACAATTGCCTCAACTCGTGGAAGAGCAGGTCAAGGCGATTGCCAACCTGCAGATCGACAAGGTTACTGTTTGGGACTCGGGTAAAGGTGAAGGCGGAAAAAACGACACGGCTAACTTCGTGTCGGGCCTAGTGGGGGCCTTGCCGCCACTTCACGAGCTTACCAAGAACGTTGGGATAGAGTTGCCGGAGTTCCTCGGAAAGCTCAGTGACAATCCAAGTGAGGCGGCAAAACTCCTCGAGTCCGCCAAATCCGGGAAAACCGAATCCAAGCCCTCCGGGTTGCAAACCAAGAAGGTTCGAGATTACGCTGAGTTGCGTGGGCCCTCCCCAAAGAAGTCGTCCCAATCCGGTAGTCCCCTTGCCCAAGTTCGCTCTTGGCTTACCGACAACGTCGATTTGATTAGCGCCTTTGATGAAAACCGTGACAACAAGATCGACTCAAAGGAACTGGAGAAAGCCGCCAACCTAGTCATCGAGTGGGGCAAGGCCGCCATTAAGGGCGATTCCGGTTGGTTCTATCTGGACGGAGCAAAGACTGTTGGTCCAGTAAGTTGGAAGGAAGTCGCGAAAAACCTGACAAATCGTCCCAACTCCTTCCTCACCAAAAAAGGCGCGCGGTTCTGGCTGCCCGGCGAAGTCATTCTACTGGCTATTGAAGCCTTGGATTGATTCCTTCAGTTTCGCCAATAGGTTTTCGTCCAAGTACTTCTTGACCGTTCTTCTATCGATCTCAAGCCGTCTGGCGACCTCCTCGTACTTGCCTGTTCTCGAGTAGACCAAGGTGACGTAACGGGACTGGACTTCCTCCATGGTGAGCTTTCCCTTGCCGAGTTCCTCCTGGAGCTGCTCCTCGCTTGAGCCGGTTCCCCCTAGGTCTTCGGGATGGTATTCTCGATGGATCAAGACGTTTCTTACGCATTGCTGGAGTTCACGAAAGTTTCCCGGCCAAGCATAATCCGGACCGAGTCTGCTGTTGATCCACGCACATGTTTCGGAGGTGAGCTCGGGAGCTTCGTCCGGTCCGGCTATTCTTTCTGCGACGAACCCGACTAGGTTTTCGAGCTCTTTGGAGGAACCATCCAGAGCCTCCGCCAAGGAAGGCGTCTGTATTCGGTTGGCGCAAAGCCGATAATAAAAGTCCTCTCGAAAACGACCTTTCTTGATCTCCTCCTTCATCGACTTGTTGGTGGCTGCGATTACCTTGCCTTCGAACCTTGTGGGGCTGACTGCTCCAAGCCTCTGGAATCGTCTGGTTTGCAGTACTCTTAGCAACTTCACTTGGGCTTCAGGTTTCGTTTCGGTAATTTCGTCGAGAAAGACGGACCCGTAAGCACCGCATGTCTCGAAGAAACCTTTTCTGTCCTGAAGGGCTCCTGTAAATGCGCCCTTGGAATGGCCGAACAGTTCGGATTCCAGAAGAGTTTCAGACAGGGCAGAAAGGTTTATAGGGTGGAACGCTCCAAGAAAGTCGGTTGCAAACCTGCCCGTCTTTTCGTCGAAAGGTATGAAGCGAGAAAGCCCAATCGCCCTTGCAACGAGTTCTTTCCCCGTGCCCGAGGGACCGCTTATCAAGGTTGTGACATCGGCCATTCTGCCGTAAAGAGACCGTTGGTAGCGAAGCATATCGTGCGTAAAGATGGATTCCCACACGCGAGCCCTTAGGTTTTCCATCGACGGAGAATTCCCAACAATGGCTCCAAAAATATTGTAAAAGGCTCTTCTTACCTGAAAAAAGACTGCAAAGAGGTGAGCGGGTGTAAAGCCTGTGGGAGAAAGGTTTTCCTCCTTTGGGAAAAACCACTCGAAGCGCATCTTGAAAGACCTGAAGTTTTTGGAGTAGTCCTGCTGGTCCGTTTCTCGTTCAAGGGCGAGATCGATTTTATCAATGAATGAATCGCGGACTTCGTCAAACAGTGTCAGAAATACCAAATCTCTATACAAATTGAATTCCCTTGCGGGCAGTTTCCCTTTCTTTCTTTTTGGGAGGATTGATGACCTTGCTTTTTCCGCAAGCTGTCCTGCGATTCCAAGTTTCGCCAAGTTTGGACTAAATGTCCGCCTTTCGTACTCTCCGGGTTTACTGACTCTTGGAGTCTCGTAGTCTTTCCCCAGGATTTCTTTCTCAAGTTGCTTTCTTTTTGCTGAGAATGGATTGCAGCCCAGAAGAGCGGCAAGTTTCTCGGCTACCTCACGTTCTGGATCTTTAAGCATCAAATGCGTTCCTCTTATTTAACTCTGTTTAAATGGGGCAAAACATTATCAATGGGGTCATTATGCATGCATTTTTTTACCATAGCCATGCTTAAAACGTCTGATTTATAAAAATCTAATTTTTGAATTTCAAGAATTAGTTTACTTTAATGCCTTCACTGCAACGGTTTGAGGAAAGTTTATTCTTTGGCGCCAAAATGGCATTATTGAGAATATGTCATTTGAAAAAGATTCTAGCTTTAGTGGATTAATCTTTGACGCGTTTGTTACGCAAGTGATGCGCATCAGTCATTTAGTTGCCCTCGAATTCTCGGCAACAGTCTCCGGTGGACGGGTTCATGGAGGGCGAAATGAGGGCTGAAAGTAATTCGAAACCACTTTCCGTAAAGGCATTCGAAGGTCGTGCCGTATCTGGAAAAATCTTAAACTTGTTTGGCAAACGATTGGAAAGCTTTCTTTGCCTCGAGGAATTGAATGAGATTTACGATTCATCACTTAGTGACTTTTCGAGGTCGGATTGCAATTCCAGCTTGTTCGAAAACATCTTAAGCAACTTGGGTGTCGAACTTGAGGTAGATGATGAGGGCATCGACAGGATACCGGCCGAAGGACCTTTGGTCGTGGTAGCCAATCATCCTTTTGGCGGTCTTGATGGTTTGGCGTTGGGTTGCTTACTGTCTAAAAGAAGGCCTGAATTCCGAATCTTGGTCAACTCGATCATCTCTTGCTTCGAGGCGTTTCGCCCATGGTTTCTTGAGGTAGACGTTCTCGACGAGGAAAGTGCTTCCTCAAAGAATGTGCGCTCCTTGCTTCAAGCACTAAGATGGATCAAGGACGGCGGTTGTCTGGCAGTCTTTCCTGCGGGTGAAGTTGCAAGCTGGAACTGGAGGTCGATGCGAGTCCAAGATCCTCAATGGAACTCACACGCGGCAGCCTTGGCTCTTCGGACCGGAGCAGTTACTCTTCCGGTAGGTTTTGAAGGGGCCAACGGGCCGCTCTTTCAAGGAGCAGGACTTATTCATCCTAGACTACGTACCTTGATGCTCGGCAGGGAATTGTGGAACAAGCGGGAACGGACCATTCGGGCACATGTCGGTGAACCCATTACTGCGTCAAAATTAAGCGTTTTTCCTAGCGTCGAGGCCTCTACAAGGTTCCTTCGAGTTAGTGTAGATCTTCTCCGAAATTCCAACAAAAACTCTTTGGAAATGCCTTCTGCCGACAACAGGAACTTGCAGCCGCTGGAGCAGCCAATGGATCCGTCAATTCTTGCAAGGGAGATAAATCTTCTCCCTGAGAATGCAATTTTGAACAAAAAAGGCAATTTCTCGGTGTTCTGTATCCAATCCCGCGATGCCCCAACCGTAATGCAGGAAATCGGGAGACTCAGAGAATTGACTTTCAGGTCCGTTGGGGAAGGCACGGGGCATGCTGCCGACCTTGACGACTATGATGACCATTACCACCAGATTTTTATTTGGGACGAGAAAGCTCGGGCCATTGCGGGTGGATATCGTGTTGGAGTGGTGCCTGAAATTCTTCCACAAATGGGAAAGAAGGGAATGTATGCAGCTTCCCAATTTGCCATTCGGCCTAGTTTTTATAAGGCGATTGGTCCTGCGGCTGAGCTTGGTCGTTCTTTCATCCCACCTGAATATCAGGTTAAGTTTTCGCTACTTGGCCTCCTGTGGCGCGGTATTGGAGAATTTCTCAACCGTAGGCCTAGCCTTCGCGTTTTGTACGGCCCCGTCAGCATTTCGGCGGACTATTCTCAAATTTCCAGAAACTTGATGGTTCGTTATCTGCGAAGGAACGAATGGTCGCCCGGAATGTTACTTCGGGCTCGGCCGAAACATAGGTTTCGCGGTTCTCACCTTTCTCCTGCTCTCAAGAAATGGGTTCGAGAGGAAGGTCGCCGAATCGATGAGGTTTCAGCACTTGTATCTTGTCTTGAGCCCGATGGAAAAGGTGTTCCCGTTCTGGTTAAACATTACTTGAAGCTGAATGGGTCGTTCGTGAGCTTTGGAGTGGATCCGCATTTTTCGGATGCCTTGGACGGCTTGATCGTCGTGGACATCCACAATATGTCAGATGCGCAGCTAAAGCGCTATTTTGGACAAGACGGATTTGCTCGTATCCGCACAGCCCGCATAGCCATCGATAACACATAACATATAGGATAAAGACATGAGAAAAAACGATTCATTGCTTCTAATTACGCTATTCGCGACCTGCATCCTCTTTCTGTGCGGGTGCCAAACCCGGTCCATTTCAAATGTTGGAAGAGGTTCAGGCTATTATTCGAGAGGTGATTTTAAGGGTGAGCTGAGCGAGCTTTCGGTCTTGGGCGTCAAGCCTTCTGAGCAGGTTGAAAACACGGCAATCGTGGCTGCTTTGGCCGAACGCAAGAAAAGCGAGGTGGTTCTTGAACGTGGAGATGCAATCGCCGTCATTCAATCAGGAGCCCGCTTCCCCGATGATGATATGCTCGCCAACCTCGACCCGCTCGCTAAACTTATTCCCCTTTCCGGAGTGCCGCCGAGACCCTCTGGGCGTTATCGTCCTTGGGATGCAGAACAGAAAGATTCAGAACCTGTCCGTCTGGACAAGTCTCTTAGGCTGGCCGCAGCAAAAGGGGGAGCCAATAAACTTCTTGTCTATTGGGGTATTCTGGAATCTGCAGCTGAACCAGAGCAAGCCGCCAAGCAGCTTTCATGGATTCCCATTGTCGGACGAGTGGTTCCCGACGAGACCCAACACGTTCAAATTCGGATAAAAGCCGCCCTCATCGACGTCGCAACTGGGAATTGGATCATGCTTCGCTCCGAGCCTCTTCAGGACAAAAGAATGAGTTCCCGGCTTACTCGGGAAAGCTCTGATCTTAGGCAGATTCTTGCACTCAAGGAAAAAGCCTACCGAAATTTCGCAGGTAATCTCAAACAACGCTACGAACTCTGAGTAGTGATTGG
>CAZNWO010000022.1:0-2287 GCA_964576585.1 uncultured Puniceicoccaceae bacterium
TTGGCGGAAGCGCCACGCTCGTCGTCGGACTCGTTGATTTCCTCCTCGGAGGGGGCTTCGTCGTCTTCCTCGCCTTGTGGCTGCTTTTCCTGATCGGGAGTACCTACGGCGCCATCGCCGCCCGTGCTCTTGTCGGCAGCTGAGGCGGATTCCTTGGCCTCGGTCTTGATTGTATTCAAGATTCCTCGCGGAACCTGCCCGAGTTGCAGGGCACCGAGAAGGCCGCCGGCACCAAAGTTACCTGCAAGGCTTTGACCGGGACGAAGAAGCTGAGCAGGCCCCCCACCCTTGGGAGTAAAGGCAGCTGAACCGGTGATTTGGTTGAACTTAAAGGCATCGCCCTGCACCACTTGGTTGATGATCGTGCCGCGAATACCCGCGGTACCTACGGGGGAGTCGATGTTGAAGCTGGATTCCTTCTTGAGCTTCTTGACGTCCACGACCATGTCGCCGACGCTGAGGTCGATGAGGGTCTCGGACGGGCTGGGCTCATCGTCCCTATCGGATAGCCTGCCCGATGCCTTGGGGTCGAATTTGGCTTGAGTGAATTTCTTGATGTTGAGGGCGGACTCTTCCTTGAGGGTGGTAATGGTACCCGTTGAGAAGAGCAGGACTACCTTGGCTCCCTTGGCCGTCTTGACGGTGTGACCGTCGAAGAGCAGCTTGCCCACGGCTACTTGGGCGGCGGGAAGCGCTTGGCCCGTGGTGTTGTTCGTAACGGTGACCTGCCCCTCGAGACTGGCGATGATGATCGCTCCCTTGGGATCGGAGACTTCCTGCGGCTCGGCCTGCTGGGCGACGGCCGGATTCAGCAGCATCCCAAGAAGGAAGACGGGAAGGAGAAGGCGGTGTGTTTTCGAGGGGATCATGATATGTTCCGTGGTTCGTGAATTGGGAATTATTAAACTTTAAAGCGCGCGAGAAGGATGAATGCAAATCATTTGTTGCACTTCAGAAGTGGTCGTTTGTACACATCGATTTGATTAAAAATTTAAACTTTCTATCGTATATTAGCCAAATTCAGTAAAATCTTTCATTTTTTTTCAACAAATTTTTTCTAAAGGTTAAAAGAAAGCAATCTTATTTTGCGGAAAAATTAGCAATTTCGATTTTTGAGCATTTGAACGACAAGGTCTGTTGAGGTTGGAATCCGACTAGAAATAAGGCTTCGGAAATCTCATTTGAAACAACAGATGAAATCTTACCCGACATAGAACAAGCACGGGCAGGGTCAGCTGCGAGAAGAAAAATGTCAAAGGATGGAACTGAACCTCCGAGACTTGATTTCCTTACAGGTTGACCAGCTTGCGTAAATTCGTCAGCGCAGGACGCGATAGACCTTTCCCCAAGGAGTGCGGTAAACAGGCTGGAAAAGCTCGGGGTCAAGGTTCTCCATCAGGAAACCTTGAACGAGAAGTGATTTAAAGATTTCGTCGGCCATGAAGAACCATGCGGGAATTACCTTGTAACCACGAGAAGGTATCTCGACGGTCTCCCCGGCTTGCAGGGTGTCTTCAAGTTCCAGAGAGTTCTCGGATGCAAGCATCTCGGGCTTGGAACCATGGGCGGCGGCAATTTGCCGAAGCGTCATTCCATCCTTGGGAACGGTATAGGTCCTACCTCCTAGAAACGCCGGCAAGTTACTCCTGATCAAGTGGTAACGAGCCCCACCTACAATCTTGGAAGGGACTTTGACAAGACGCCCTGAGGAGTCATGGATGCACTGGTGATAGGAGAACTTCACGGGTGCCTTGAGACCAGGAAGATTGGCCAGACCCGTCTTCAGGTCGGCCTGAATCCTGTAACCGCCACGCATGCTCAAGGTGATCTTGCTTCCGGAACCGGTGGTCCAGTCGGCTTGGGTCATGTATCCGGATCGACGAAGGTTGGCGGATCCTGCGAAAGCGGGATGGGCATAAACCTCTTTATCGAAACGATCCAAGAGGAAACGCTTGGCCAAGGTGGAACGAAAGAAGTCGGACGAAAGAAGCAGGAGGTCTCCTTGCTCGGGAAGGAAGAGCAGACGCTGAGGTGAGGCCCGATCAGGCTTTGAAGGGATTCGCAGGCCATCGAAATCGACGAATTGCACTTTGCGGGCCGAGTCACCCGAGGAATCGGCAACAAGGATTTCCCGGTAAGGAGCGGCACTCGTACGCGACTTGGTCAGGAGGACTCCTCGATGATCGAGACTAAAGCCATTGTCAAAGGCGATGGAACGCCCTTGCCTTCGAGCTCCTCGAAGAAAGGTAACGGGTTTCGGTACACGACCCCCGGGATATTGATGAAG
>CAZNWO010000022.1:2387-27965 GCA_964576585.1 uncultured Puniceicoccaceae bacterium
TTGACGTAGGTTTCCGCCTTCAGGCGACAAAGGTTGGCGGCTTTTAGCTGAGAAGTGGAACGTAATATCTCCGAGGTCAGGAAATTATCCACGGTCTGGTGAGCGGGAGAGGTAAAAGTACGGGCCCCACCGTAAAACCAGCTGCCTGAACCATAGTCCCACCAAGTGACAACAAAGTCGTCCGCAGTGGAGTTTCGGTCCAATGCCTGTAGGGCTTCGACCGTCTCTCCGGGATAAACGACATGCGACTTGTAATTCCTCGCATGCTGAATGTTGGGCCGACACAGGAAAAAGACCAATCCACCAACCAAGAGGAGGGAAGCCAGCTTACCAACAGGGACAATGGGAAACGATGGTTTGCCTCGGGAAGCTTGCGACATAATGGCTCGCACCAGAAACCATATCAGTACTAGGGCGAGAAAAGTTACTCCCAAGGCGGCAATGTTCCCGACGTGAACCGTGAAGCGGAGTCCCACCTTGCCCTGAAAGCAATAATAGGCGATCGCGGCAAAGGGAATGCCCATGCAGAACTCCCAACGCCACAAGACGAGCAAACCAAATCCCAAAAGGCCCAAGAAAGCCGTGGGAATCGAATCAAGGGAACCTCCAGCCTGCTTCGCCTCATTGATTTCATCGATCTTGGACTGAATTTCCTCAGCTTCCTTGATTTTGCCTTCTTCAATAGCAGCTTCCCGAGAAGCCAAAAGTTTTTTTTCCCAAGCGGGATTAGTCGCATTTTTGTCGATACTGAGAAGGGCCTTTCGCACCGCTTCCTTCTTGGCCTTGGGCAAACATCTTCCGCAGGAACAGGACGGGGCATCGGCCAAGATGCGATTGCGGACGACGTTCGACTCGATTTCACCCGCTTCACGAACGGTGGAAAGCACGTCGGTAAACTGCAGGTGATAGCCCTTTTGAGCGGAGGTTGCCATGGCGGCGCCCTCCCCTGCTGCCACATACCGCGTAAGCTTCGCAAAAATCTTTCCCTGGACACCGCCGAAGAGCATGACGCAAATCAAGAAGATTCCCGTAATTGCAGCAAGAGCAGGGGCCGGGAGGTAAAAGGATGGTAGGCCAGCCTTCAAGCTTGGCTTTGCTCCCCATGTCTTCTCCTCTTCTTCCAAGGCAACCCGATCCTCGGGGAGGGAATCTCGTTTTTCCGTTCGCAAAAAGCTCAGCAAGACCCAACCCAAGGGCAAGGCCAACAACCCCATCCAGAACCTTGCAGGCGAAGACTCGATGGCGCTGCCGTATGACCAAGCTTCGGCATAGGTGGCCCATCCGATGAGAATGGAAGCCTTGCAGGTGAAAATCGTAGACGGGCCAAATAAGTCGCCTCGTTCACCTTTCGTGCGGGCGCTAAGAAAATCGAGTGCAATCAAGCCAACTCGATATCCTACGAAAGCAAGGGCCAAAGATCCGGTGATAGCCTGACCCGATGCATAGAAGAAACGATAGAGATAAAGAGTAACGGCAGCAGCAAGGGCAAATCGCAGGGACTCGCGTCGACTTGCACCCAAGAGGAAGTACAGGGCGAAGGCCGGAATGGTGATTGAAAACATGTCCGTGTCGTAATACCCGGCCAAGGTGCGGTTGTAATAGCTGTGGGTAATCCCCGCCAAGCAAGCCGCGAAGAAACCCCAGACAGTACTGCCGTAGAGACGACCGATCAAGACGATGGGAATGCAGACGAAGCCAGCGACCCAGACGGGCAACCAGAGCAGCAATTGCTCGATGGTGAGGGAAGGGAAAAGCTGCAGTAAGGCATAGGGCAAAGCCGTTATCATTCCCGAGTAGAGTGCGGAGGGCAGCAAGTTGTTGTTCTGATGCATGCCCAAGTGTGCCTTCTGCAGGATGCTGCCGAAGTAGAAACTGTCGTGGGTATTCGCGACCGCCACTCCATTCTGGACCATATTCGGTCGAACAAACTTGGTTTCTCCATTCTCGACGTAGGTGGCCTCGGCGAAACCAATCCACTCCAGTCTCACGTAAAAGCTGAGCAAGTAGGCAAGCAGAATAAAGAGAATGGCAACGGACCAGTGCGTCTTGTCCTTGGGAATCTCGAGCAAGCCGGGGAAGAAGGCACGCTTGCGGACAATTTCGGCTAAGCCAAACGCCTTGTATAAGGGGAGCCGAGCCTCTTCGGGAAGCGGAAGAGCTTCCGCAGGAGAATCGTCGACAGGTAATTCCTCGATCTCTTCAGACTGTACGTCGGAGTCTTCTTCTTCCTTCATCAAGAAATGGTTTCGCCAAAAAGTAGGGTAGCTTGGCGAAACTTTCGCAAAAGGGCAAGATCAGCGAAACTTTTGAGAGAGGGTCCTTAAAGTCTTTCCAAGAGCAGCCAACTTCTCGGTTGTCTTTGGGCCGTCAAAAGATTTGCCCAAGGGAGTACGACTTCCCAGACGAATCCTACTGCCGAGGTTCTGAACGTGAAAGGCATAATCGTTGTTCACCATGATGCCCAAGACTTCTCCACTCTTAGCAAAAACAAGGTCTCCCTTACCAGGATCAAATTTCCCCGTGGCCCAAGCAAAGCGATTGTGCTTTACCCTGACGTATCTTCCGTCGCTTCCGTCGCGGGTGAAATCAGTTTGGCAGAAATTCTTCTTGTCGGAATCCACCACCACCGCCTCGGCGAACATGTGGGGGTTCTTGGGAGCATTAAAAAACTTAATCGAGTTCTTCGCCTCCAGTTCGCGAGGGTTCACGTACAAGGGAACGATAAGGATTCGGGGATCGTCCATAAAGGCCACCTCGTTTACGGCTATAGGCTCGGAAATGCCCGTGCCCGTGATCGTACCGGAAACCTCGAGCAGCTTTCTCGGGGTCGGCTCCAAACGGAACGGACTGTTCTTGGCATGAACCAAGGCATAAGCAAAAGCACCTTCGGCAAGAATAATGGTATCGGTCTCGAAAGTCTCGCTCTTCTCGGCCCCAAGAAAACCACCCTTGTGCCTGAAGGTCATGGAAAGACTCACTTTGTTGGACTCGTACTTGGTGTAGATTTCGTTGAGTGATTTGGCTTGGCGGACGCTGATGCTGGCAAGGGCTTCCTTCTGCTCCGCTGCCGTCTCCGCAACATTTTGCTGGATGGCTACGACATTATCCGTAACGGTTTGAACTTTGTCCCCTACCCCGGCAACTTCCTCGCTGACATTCTGTACAGTTTCCCTTACGCCGGCAAGATCCTCGTTGACGGACTTCACGGTCGAACCGACCTCGCGTATCCCGGAATCCAACGCCGTGATCTTGTCGTCAAGCTTCGCCGTGGTCTCGACCAAGGCATCTGCTCTTTCACGTTCGGCCACAAGGTTTTCCTCGGCCTTGGAGGCAGCCGTGGTTTTGGCCTTGGCTATTTCCTCGGCTCTTGCGAGGTCCACTCTGGCATCGGCAGCCTCCTTCTCGGTTCGTTCCTTGGCTGCGGCAAGCTCGTCCGCCTTCTTTTTTGCATCATTCAGGTTGGCGGCCAAGACCTCGAGTTCCTTCTTGGCGGCTGCATTACGAGCAAGCAAATCCTCACGCCTACGCTCGATGTCGGCCTTGTCCTTCTCAAGTTGAGCCGCAAGCCTCGCGGCTTCCTCAATATCTTCCTTGTTTTCGGAGATCACTTCATCCTTTTGGGCAATGAGCGCCTCCTTCTCTTCCAATTCCCGACGTCGCTCGGCTATTTCAGACTCCAAACGAAGTTTCTCCTCTTGAAGGGTGTCCTTGTCTTGGTTGAGGTTTGCCTCGAGTGTTTCATTGGTTGCCTCAAGCTCGGCGACCACGTCGTCGTAGTTTTCTCCATCAGAAACACGTTCAATGACCTCCCTGTGAACGATCTTCTCATCGTCCTTCGCCAGAATGGCGTCGGGCGGAACGTCGAAGCGAGCCAAGGATATGATGCTGAGCAACAGAAAGTCGCAAACTACCAGCAATAGGCTACGATTCATTGATCAAAAAAGGTTGGAGCGTTTTCCCTTGAATTGCATCACCAAAAGGTGATTCCTGTAGGGCCGAACGAAGAAAATCTTCAGAGCAGCAACGAAAAGAATACCGAAAAGCGTAGATGTGTAAGCCCCGATCAGGGCGTCCTGCTTGACTTCGAGAATCAATAGCAGGATCAAGGAAAGTACGGTTCCACCCAAACCGACGTAGAGACCGAGGTCGAACAGGTTTTCCTCATTGTCCAGCAAATCGACCTTGAGGCGAGGATCGCCCTCCTCTCTCTTTACTTGGGAAATCCTCAAGAGGCAAAAAATGAAGATAACCAACTGCATGAGAAAGAAGGTACCGGCCACGGCTCCGGTCACAACTGTCAAACTTTGTTCCGGCATCCTTTCGTTGTCGGCGGTCATGAGCAAATTAGCAAGCGCAAAATCAAACCCCGCAACGGAAACTTGACCACGAGGAGTCTGCAGTAGGGCTGGTTCCAAGGAAAGCAAGAGCAGCAGGGCTGTAGTCGCTCCTACGGTCAGGTTTCGCAGGAAGCGCAGAAATGGCGACCCCGTGCTCCTGCGATATTCCGGCTTGGGAAGGAGACCGGCAAAAGCGGAAGCAAAGAGGGCTCCCGCAAAAAGGAAAAGGGTCAGCTTGAGCACGAGAGCGGTCTTGCGAAAGGCATGCGAGAGCCAAGTTAAGGGGCCGCTGCCGACGAGAGGGAAAACAGGCTGCAGGAAATTCAGAAAGGCGCCGGGCCTATGCACGACTCTCTTCATTTCGAGTAGATGGGCAAGGCTTGAGCCGCCGTAGGCCATCGCCGTCTCCAAATCCTGTAGGGCTGCAATAGAGGCATTGTCATCCCCACCCCTGTTGAAAACGGGGTAATTCTCGATGTATGTAAAAACTGCCGATGGATCGTCCGAGAGCAAGCAGGACGCATAGATCACAGACAACTCACGCCTGAAAACGTTCTCGGCACTCTCCCGCTCCCGATAAAGCTTATCGAGCTCGGACTTTCTGGATTCAGCTTCCTCGCGAACCAATTGACGCAACTCGTAGCGCTTTGCCTTGATCTTTCCCGTAGCCTCGGAGACAGGTCGATTTCGCATCCGCAAGAGGGCTGCAACGTCAAAGACGGACTTGAGGTCGGGACAGCACTTGGTGAGCTCGGACATCTGGATGAAGTTAAGCTTTCTGGCAAGCTGGTATAGCGCCCAGTAGAAGGCCCTCAGCTTTTCCTTGGAAGCCAAGTCTCCGGCCAAGAGGCCTTGGGAGAGCTTGCCCAACTCAAATCCCACTTCAGCGCTAAAGTAATCCTTCTCGATGGACATTGCCGTGCCCACCATCATGGGGATGAGCATGGGATAAGGCAGCCAACGTCCATGTTGCTCGGGCTTGCCTCCGGTATCGAGCACACCACCTAGAATGACTTGGTATGCGCCTTCCTTTGTTCGACCTGACTTAAGGATGGGGAGAACCGGCGCAATGGTCGCAAGATCAAGATTTCCGGAAAAGGGAGATTGCTCCACACTGGCATTGACCTCAAGGGACATTTCCTCCCCCTCCCTGCTCAAGGTAAATCCACGCGGAGTCTCCGAGTCGTTGGATGACAGCGCTCCCCTAGCCCTAGCCAAGCACAGGTTGCGAATCTCTGCCTCGCTGGAGTTGGCGTCAGCTTCTTCCGGGAGGAACGTCGCGATGGACAAAAGGAGGTGGCGATCGGGAAAAAAACGGAAGTTTTCGAGCTTTATCAGCTTGGTTCCCGAAAAACTGGTGATGTTCGGATCATCCAACACCCGAGCCCAAAAAGCTCCCGGGCGACCATCCTTGGGCGTGCTGGCCAAAACGGCCTGTACGTTTTTGTTCGAACTGCTTTGTTCCAATCTCTCCCAAAGGTCACCGCGAGTCGCAGCACGATTAAAAACAAAATAGGCGGAGAAACGCTTGAGTTCCCTACTGTGGTCGTCAAGGCCACCGAAATAGTCCTTGAAGGTAAGCATATCGAAAATGCTGCCCCCACCCGAAACCGCCAAGTCCTGGTTCGCTTCCTTGCGCTGTTCGACGTCGGCCTTGAGTTTCTCGGCCTCGTCATTAGACAGAAGAGGCAAGAGGAGTTCTACGGGACCAATGTTGTTTTCACGGAGCTGCTGTTCGGCCTCCTTCGATAACGTCGGGCTACCCTGACCCACCGACTCGAGCGTTTCCCTTGAGGTAACGGTCAAATAAACGGGTGATGCAAACCCCATCAATAGGGATAAAAAGGCCAGCGGCAACAACGCGACCTTGAAAGTTTTCCCTAACCCCCTGATTTTCATGTTAACTTCAGCGAAAGCCCTAGTTTGAAGCAATTCATACAATAAGCAAATGGTTTTTGCGGAAAATTTACTTTCGAGCAAAATGCAATACCATCAATGGAAAGAACTCGATTTATTCTTGGGAATTGCAGCAAGAGGAACTAAAAGAACCCCAAAATGCTTCTACGCATAACCAACTATGGTGAACCCATCCTCCGCCAAAAAGGCGAGGCAGTAAACGATTTCGGGGAAGAACTAAAAGAATTGTTCCAAGACATGGTCGAAACCATGCGTCATGCGGAAGGAATTGGTCTGGCCGCCCAGCAAATCGACAAGGCCATTCGTTTTTGCGTCGTGGAGGTAAACGACAATCCCGACGCGCCCATCCTCTGCATACTGGACGGCAAGCCCGTCAAACCCGACCTCATCATGCCGCTCGCCTTGGCAAACCCCAAGGTGGAGGCTCTTCCCGGGGACGATATGGTATACAACGAAGGCTGCCTCTCATTCCCGGAAATCAACGGAGAAGTAGTTCGTCCGGACCGCGTCATGGTCGAATACCGGGACTTGGAAGGCACCCTGCGCAAACTTGAATGCGACGGACTGCTTTCCAGATGCATACAGCACGAGTCGGATCACCTCGTCGGCAAACTATTCATCGATCGGATGGAACCCGATGTTCTCGCAGAAATCAAACCCGACGTCAAAGAGCTCAAACGAGCCACGAAGAAGGCCCTGAAGAAAGAAAGCCAATAGGTGATTCGCCCTTTGAACAAAAAATGGCACGAAAAACACTTCAGGGATTAACGATTCAAGAAAAGATTCGTCTGTCCAAGCGCCCCTTGACTCCCGCCGAAATCCACACGGCGGCAAACAAGGAGGTTCCCAGCCTCGGCTTGGCCACCATTTACCGTCACCTCCATGCACTCTCGGAAAAAGGACTCGTCGCAGGCGTCGACTACCCGGGCCAACCAACTCGCTACGAATGGGCGGACGGAAAGGACAAGATTCACTTCAGCTGTCGCTCCTGCGAAAAACTTTTTGCCTTCGACGACACCATGCAAAAAGAGCCTGCCTTGAAAACGCCGAAAGGATTTGAGATTGAGGGTTTCGAGATGATGCTCTACGGCACCTGTCCTTTTTGCTCAAAAGCTCAGAAGGAATAGCGGAATCCGCCAAAAACTCCGATACCCAAGGCAGGATATCCGTCGGCCTCGGCGTACTCCTCGTCAAAAAGGTTCTCCACCCGAGCGAAACAAAGCAATTTGTCCGCGAACCTGCGTGACGCGTACAGCCTTGCAACGACGAAATCTTCACCCGAGACTTCGGACCAAGTGGACTGGTCGTAGTCCATAAGGTCCGCCGAGAAACGAACCTCGCCTCCCACACAAGTGAGTTCGTCCATCCCGACAAATCCAATCGAACCTGTATGGCGAGGGCGACGCAATAGACGAGAACTATCCGATTCATCGAATGCGTCCAAGTAGCTGTAACTGCACAAAAGGCTCCAGAAAGACGAAACCGAGAAGTTGAAATTTGTCTCGACTCCACTGCTTTCTGCCTTTCCCAAATTGAAAGGTGTCCAGACGAAATCACCATCGGGATCCGACCACTCAATCAAGTTCCGAAAGTCATTCTGAAAGTAAGTGAGGCGAGCCTGCCAAGGTTCTTCCCTTCCAAGGGTTAGGCCAACTTCATGCGAACGCGACTCTTCGGGGTCGATGTCGTGCCTTGAGCTTCCGCCATACAAGTCGGCTGCGGTAGGCGGAGCGTATCCGGTGGCGACACGACCGTGTAGCCGCAAGAAATCATTTGGATCGAAATGGGCGGCAAAGGTCCAGGTTTCCGGTGAACCGAAATCGGAGTAGGACTCGGCTCGACCTCCCAAGAGGATTTCAAGGCGCTCATAAGGATTAAAGCCTATCAAACCAAACGAAGCGCGGTTGCTCCAACCGTCATCCACCTCTATTCTTTCGGTAACTAGATTCGTCTTGAGAAACTCCTGTCGAAAATAGCTGACACCTGCAAGTGCGCTCAAGGACTCTCCAAATTCATGCTCGTATTGAAGCTCCACTTGATCGGAAGCTGTTTGGAAATCATTGTGAGCGACACCCCAGTTGCCGGAAGTCGTGCTCTCGAGTCGATCCTCGCTGCGAGAATAGAATCCCTGAAAACGCCAGTCGTCTCCTTTCCCGCTTAACCCCGGAGAAAGTAAAAACTGGCTGGTATCCTGAAAGTCAGAAAGGCGAGGGTGGGCAGGATCGTCGACGTTTCCCGGCAAGCCTTGACTCGAATCGTAACCGAAACCGATCAGATCAATGCTCCAGAACTCGTCCAGCGCTTGGTCCCAAGTGAAAAGTCCCGAACGATTACTGAAATCCGCATTCGGCATTTCGTTTTCAGTCTCAAGCAAAGATGCTCCAAAGGATCCTCTGCTTTTGCCTCGCTTCATGCCTAGGTTTAATTCGGTTCCCAAAGTCTCGAAGGAACCACCTGACAAGCTAACGTTCGACGAATGATCGTCGATGGACTGAAGATCCCCTGCACGCAGCATGACTGCCCCGCCGATTCCTTCTCCTCCGTAAAGAGTGGAGGAAGGACCACGCAGCATCTCCACACCCGTGAGACCCGCCAAACTGAGTTGTCCGAGGTTGTAATAGCCCGAAAAGCCTCCGTTCAGACGACGTCCTTCCAGCAGAAAGGTAACGTGATCACTGTTAGATCCTCGACTGAATAAGGAAGTCTGGGAACCAATGCCGCCCAATCGCGCCATGGAGACTCCGCCCATATTACGCAAAGCATCAGAAACAAAATGAATTTGCCGATTCCTCAAATCCTCGGCGGAAAATGCGGTGACCCATGGAGACGTTTCCGAGAGAGTTCGAGGCGAGCGCGTCTCAACTATGACCAACTGCTCTAGTTCCTGCTCGGATTCTTTCGCGAAAACAGGCAGGCAGGAAAATGAAGCAAATCCAGCGAGGAGAGACCACGAAAATGTTTTGGATGGATACATTGACACGAACCTAGATGAGAATTCATTCTCAAAAGGCGAGAAATTAAATCTCCAAAGTTGTTGAAGCAAAGTAGTTGGCAACGCCGCTACTTAATCCCTAGCCAAGAAGCGAACACAGACGGCTTTAGGAGTCTCGATCGAACTACCCGTCGGAGCAAGGGCACCGGTTTTACCGTCAATCTTGAACACAACCACGTTGTTCGAACTCTGGTTGGCGGCAAGCAGGAAGGCGCCGGAGGGATCGATACAGAAGTTTCGGGGGGTCTTTCCTCCCGTAGGTTCGCGTTCTACGAAAGTCAGTTTACCCGAGTTCCCGTCGATGGAAAAAACAGCAATGCTGTCGTGTCCACGATTGGAGCAGTAGACGAATTTCCCCGATGGATGCACAAGCACCTCGGCAGTGCTGTTGTGCGGTTCGAAGTTCTCGGGCAAGGTGGAAACGGTCTGAATTTCCTTAAGGGCGCCGGTTTTGGCGTCATGGACGAAAACGGAGACCTTGGAAGTCATCTCCAAATTAACGTAGGCAAACTTGCCGGAGGGGTGGAA
Source organism: uncultured Puniceicoccaceae bacterium (assembly GCA_964576585.1). GTDB lineage: Bacteria > Verrucomicrobiota > Verrucomicrobiia > Opitutales > Seribacteraceae. The sequence goes on from CAZNWO010000022.1 coordinate 12,162, forward strand.
GTCGATGTGCCGAGGACCGCCACCAGGTTGGGTATTCGCAAAGGGCGGGTCGCTCGGCTTGAGGTTTCCACCCTTGCCAACCTTGTAGACCAACACCTTGTCCAAGCCCAAGTCGGCGGCATAAACCCGCTTGCCCGATGGATCGGGTTTGATGGAATGACCGTGAGGTCCGGTTTGGCGACGCGGATCCACGCTGGATCCTTCATGCTGCACGAAAGTCCTTTCCTTCAGTCCTCCATCCTTGCGGATTCTGTAGGAAATCACACTGCCGCCGGAGTAGTTGGCCACGAAAAGGGTCTTACCCTTGGCATCGATGGAGAGGTGGCAGGGAGCTCCACCCTTGGTCGAGAGGCGATCAATCTCCGAAATGTCTCCAGTATCAGGATTGATCGAGAAGGCGGTAACCGAGCCTGCTTTCTTTCCCTCGTAACTACCAATCTCATTCACCGCAAAGAGGAACTTTTTCGAGGGATGAATTTCCAGAAAAGACGGATTGGCGATACCGCCGAACACTTTTTTCTTTTCCAATTTCCCCTTGGAAGGTTGGAACTCGCAAAGCGTAATGCCTTGTTCGGGCCCCTTTGCATAGGAACCGAGGTACACCCAGATGGGCTTCTCGGAAGCGTTCACCTTGGCAACGAGACTCGCTGCAGCAATTGTCGTGACTGTCTTCAGGCTCATGGTTAAAGCAAGATAGGTTTCGGAATGAAGGAATGTACAACCCTAAGATTCAGGCTCGGATGCTCAATTAGGAAAAGCGACGTGAACGACACGACACCCCGGCAGACCTGCCCGCAGACGATTCGCTCCCTCGAGGGTGATCTTGGTAGCGTAGACGTGAAGCTCACGAAGATTCTTCAGGCGCAGGAGAACGTCCACCGAGGCATCGGTCAAGGGCAAGTCGTGCAGCCACAGCTTTTCCAAGCTCTGCAGCCCCGCCAAACAACGTACCCCAACATCCGTCACCTTGGTCTCTCCCAAGTAAAGCCCTTCCAAATTTTTCAGCTTTCGCAAATGCTCCGCCCCCGCATCCGTCACCTTGTTTCCCCGCAGTCCCAAGTAGGTCAATTGCCTCATGGACGAGAGATGGGCCAATCCTGCGTCAGTCAGGTTTGTTTCACCGACAGGAAGCATCTTTAGCGACTTTGACTTCGATAGACGCCTCGCCCCCTCATCTCCGACCCAAGTGCGATAAAGGTTTAGCCACTCGAGCTTTGAGAGTTTTGCAACGTGAACTATGCCGGCATCACCCGTGCGCGTGTTTTCAAGGGAAAGATCCACCACATGGGGAAAGTCCGCAAGCAGGGCCAAGTCGGAGTCCTCGAGTTGGGATTTCCCAAGCAAGATCTCCACGACCTTGCCCTTGGAGGAAAAGGTTCTGCCCCCTAGATCCGCTACCTTTCGCAGGGAGGCCTGGCTGTCTCCCAAAGCTAAACCAATGAACGGGAAGCAAAGCAGCAGGATGCTCCTGACAAGCATTTCACTTCCCAGAGGTTGAAAGGAGATATGCCAAAAGATCGAGTAATTCCTTTTCCGGAATCGCCTCACCCATTCCTTCCGGCATGAGCGAATAGGGAGTCACCGTTCGTTCCTTTACCTGGGATGCGGAAACCCGAGTGGCGTTTCCAGCGGCATCCAGAATCTCTACCCTTCTTCCATAAAGGTTCTTCGCAAAACCTGCAAAGGTTCTTCCATCCTTCGTCGTTAGGATAGTCTGACGAAAGGCGGGATCAATGTTTCGGTTCGGGTCGACGATATCCTCAAGCAAGCGCTCGTCGCCGCGAATGCCGACCCCATCCAGCTCGGGACCGATCTTCCCACCCTGACCACCAATACGATGGCAAACGGAGCAATGCTTGCCAAAAACTCCTTTGCCATCAACAGCGGAAAATTCCTTGCTTCGAAAGGTTTTGAGGCGAGCAGCCATGATTCCGGCAACCTTTTGGGACGAGGGTACCAAGCTAGCCACGAGGGTTTTGATCCGATCCTCGGCCTTTTTTGCACCCGACTTGGAAATCAACCCGGCGAGAGCCTTTTCCTGAAGGAGACGTGGGGAGGCCTTGCCATCCTCGATAGCATCAAGCAATAGTTCCGCTCCCCCCTTGGAAGCAGCCAAGCCCTTGGCAAAGGATCGCTGCAGACGTTCGGGAGAACTGGAAAGGGCCGTCAACAAGACCTTTGAATCCGTCGAACGATTCCGAGAACCCAGCCAACCCAAGGCTGCCAGGCGAAGAGCCTCGGGTTGCGATTGGTTCACGACCAGCTTTCGCGCGACGGGAGCAAACTTGAACGCGCTCAGTTTCTTGCATGCCTCCAAGGCAACGAGTCGTATGCCTGAGGAAGCTTCGTTCGAGAGCAAAATATCCAGCAATTTTGAATACAGGTCGCGAAGCCCTAGGTCGGACGCCAGGCGCAGCGCATCTTCTCTAGATTGCAGTCCCTTGTCTTCGACATGACTACGCACGGCTTTTTCGGCGAGCCTTGAAAGGTCGCGAGAATAGGCCTTTTCTCCGCGTCGGACTCCCTCCCAAACCTTCCTGTGGAGGCGAATCCGATAAGTCGAGTCCTCTTCCGACTTTTGATCCAGCAAGCTGACCAAGGCGGCAAGCTTCTTGCTTTCGACGTGCTCGGAAACAAAGGAAACTGCATTCATCAACTTGTCTTCGAGGACTCCCAATCCTGCATCGAAGTAAAACCCCGATGCATCGCCGCCGTTAACGATCTTGAAAAGAATCTGGTTCTTGCCCTTGCCCAAGGTTAGCTCGAGCTTTTCTTGGTCGGGAGCTGCCGCCCTCCTCACTTTTCGATCCAAGACCAAATCTCCATTCACCCAAAGGGCTGCGCCGTCATTACTGCCAAGCGAAACCTTCAACTTGCGAACGCCTGGCGAATTAATCTCTCGAAAAAGGTAATGGGCGACGTTCTCGGCAGGGGCAAAGCCGTAAACCTTTCCATCCTTCCATTCCGGCTTGGCAATCCAAGACAGGTTTGTACCGCTAATGATTTTCCCTAGATCGATTCTCTTTTCTCGCTGAGGAGGAAAAGCAGTCTCGTAGGCCTGCTCGAAACTATCGGCCTTGAATGGCCCCGCATACCACCAACCTCCCATGCTGGGCTTGTCGGGTTTGCTCTTTGGATCATCCGATTGCGCATCCCCGGGATCAATGGAACCGAGCAAAAAGGAAGCGACTGCATCGGCGCTACCGGAGCTCCGCCCTGCAAGCGCCACGTCCAGCAACTCGTTTGCCCAAAGCCCGACGTCCTGCCAAGCGTCCTCGGGCAGGGCTCCGGCGGAAAAATGGTTTCGCAAGGCTATCCTAGCGACGTGAACGAGGTGGGTATCCTTTTCTTCAGCGTCCTCCCAAACCTTCAAGAGGTTGGAAAAAAAGCTCGGATCGGGATGCCTCCCCGCAGCATCGGCAGCAGCTCGGCGGACGAAGGGATCCTTGTCGGCAAGGAAGCCTGAAACCCAACTACGTTCACGATCCTTCCAATCCTTTCTCTCGGCCAAAATGCGAGCGAGATGAACGCGAACCAGGCGATCTTGATGATTCAAGAGCTTGCTGAAACGCGTCTCAGACATACCGACGAGACGCTCCAGCACCCAAGCGCCGTGGGCCAAAGCATGGGAAGATTTGGTGGAATCCAAGAAATCCTCGAGAGGGGCAACAACCTCCGGACCACGGTCCACCAGCTGGTTGGTTGCGAGAACTCGGACAGCAAGGTTTGGAGAAGCCAATTCCGATGCCAGTTCCTTGACCGGCGTTGCAGTCAGGTTGGGCAAGGAGCCGGGCGGCTTTCCCTTGCCGTCAACTCCACGCCACACAACACGCCAAACCCGGCCATGCGTACGGTCGCGCTTGGGATGATCCAGCTTCACCTCGTAGTGCCCGATGATCGCATTGTAGAAGTCGGCAACGTACAAGGCGCCATCAGGTCCCAGTCGAACGTCAACCGGGCGAAACCACTGATCCTCACATGTGATGAAATCAGGCTGGGTGTCCACTTGATAGGAAGAGCCGAAACGGGCAAGCTTGTCTCGATGCACCTTGCCGGTGACGGGATTGCAGATAAAGAGGTTGTCGCGATACTCGGCGGGAAAATGATCCGCATCGTAGTAGCTGACGCCACAAATCCCCGTGGAACCATGATTGTGCGTAATCATGTTCGGCCCGTATCCGAGACCATCATGAGGTTTGCCGAAACTGGAATAATAAGCGCCACGCAAGAGCATAGTGACGGGCCTGGAATGGCAGTCGGCATTATATACGTTTCCGAGCCCGTCAAAGCAAAGGCCGAAAGGGTTCACCTGACCCCAAGTGAACTGTTCGAAACGAGAACCGTCGGCACGAAAGCGATAGGTATTGCCGGACTGCATCTTGGTCACCTTCCCGGAACCATCGGTAATCGTGGAACTATTGGCAAAACCATGACAACCATATATCCAACCGTCGATCCAGCGGGTGAAGGAATTGACCATGCCGTGCGTATCGACGTTGCCTATCTTACCGTAAAGTTTTTCGCGCTTGTCAGCCTTGCCGTCGCCATCGTTGTCTTTCATTAGGTAGATATTGGGAATCGAGTGAACCACGGCCTCCTTGCCTCCACGAAGCGGAACTTGACCGATCGGTATGTTCAACCCCCCGGCAAAGCGCGTAACTTTCGAGGGCTTGCCGTCAGGACCGATTCCCTCGACAACTGTGAGGAAATCCCTTGGATCATGGTCACTAACTGCCTTGAAGTGGCCCCGAGGATCAAGATCGCCCTTGGCGGGATAGGGATACTCTATCGAAGAGGTGATCCAGAGTCTGCCGGCTGCATCAAAGTTAAGATTCATCGGTTGTCCAATGAGCGGCTCAGAAAGCACGAGCTGAATCTCAAATCCATCGGGCAACTTGAATTTTGCCTTTTGCTGTTTTGCAGTGAGAGCATCCGTCGGGGCGATCAGCACCGCATGAAGTGGAGATATCCCGGCAATCAGGATGATTGAGAGAAGTAGAGGGCGTAGGAAGAGCATAAAGATAATTTCACAAACCACTCGGCATCCGCCAACAACAAAGCGAAAGAATTCGTCAAGTCGCGTGCCGAAGGGCATCCACCGGATTCATGGCGGCAGCCTTGCGAGCGGGATAGAGTCCGAACAGGATACCGGTCAAGACCGCAATGCCGAATACGAGCGGGAAAGACCAAGACACAAGAGACGGAGTCATTTCCTTCATCGAGGTTGGAAGAGACTCGTAGGTCTCGGGAACCAGGGTCTCCATGTTCGAAAGCAACATGGAGTAAGCGGGTTCACAAAGAAAGCCTGCCAGCAAGCCCAAGACTCCTCCCGTCGCGGTAAGGGCAATTGTCTCCACAAGAAACTGTTGAGTGACGTCCCGACGCCTAGCCCCAAGGGCCCTCCGAATGCCGATTTCCCGCGTCCGTTCCGTAACGGTTGCGAGCATAATGTTCATGATTCCGATCCCACCTACCAAAAGTGATATCGCCGCGACGATCCCCATCAAGGCTACGAAAGTCAGGCGAGCCTTATCGGCTTGCTCCATGAGTTCCAAGGGAACGGTGATCTGGAAATCCTTCATCCCATGATCCTTTTGGAGAATTTCATCGAGGAGTTCGGCCACGGCAAAAATCTTATCGTTGTCTCCAACCGTAAAAGTAACCTTTGAATACATGTTGGACCCATCGTAACCCCTATAATAATAGTCGAAGACTTTCGCCCAGACAGTCTCTATGGGAACGTAAACGTTGTCTGAAAACTCTTCCCTGAATCCAAGACGATCGTTATCATTCAGGTCCATCCTCTTGGCTACTTCACCCACCACAACATAAAGGTTCCCAAGCAAATTCACGGTTTTTCCGACGCAATCTCCAAAGGGAAAAAGCTTCCGCGAGACATCAAAGGACAAGACGCAGACCTCGGACTTGTTCTCATTGTCCTCCTCAGTAAGAAAACGACCCTGAGTAACCCGAAGGTCGTGTAGGTTTCGGAAATTCGGCAGACATCCGAGGATTTCAGTTCGCGACTTTCCGTCCTTGGTAAATACATGCCTTCCGTTCAGCTCACGGGTCGGGTAGGCAACGCTTATCCCCGGAACCGTTTCAAGAATCTTGCTCATGTCCTTTTCAGTAACGCCATAGGAGTAGAAGTACTGGCCCTTTGCCTTTCTCTCCTCCTCGGGAGGCCTAAGGGAGGAAACGATCAAGTTGTTGGCCCCAAGGTCTCGAATCTCTCCTTCGGCCCGCTCGGCAATGCCCTCACCTATGGCTAACAACCAAACGACGCTGGCTACCCCGATGAATACGCCAAGGGCCGTGAGAGCGGAACGCAAAGGATGAGTAAGCATACTGAGGAAGGAAACCTTGGCGAGGTTGCGCCAAGTGCGTCGAAGTCTCAGGAAGGAAAAGGCATTCAGGCTTCGATTCGTCGCCTGTTTTGCACTCGAAAAATCCTCGATTTCCACGGGTGCACGTAATCGCTCGTCGCTCTCAATCCGACCATCAGCCATCCTGATTATTCTTCGGGCCCTCGAGGCAACCTCTTGCTCGTGAGTCACCATCACGATTGTCTTTCCCTTCGCGTTGAGACGATCGAGAAGGTCGAGAATTTCCAAAGTAGTTCGGGAATCCAGGTTGCCCGTCGGTTCGTCGGCGAGGATGAAGGCGGGATCGTTGACGAGAGCCCTCGCAATGCCGACTCGCTGCTGCTGACCACCGGAAAGTTGAAGGGGCTTGTGGTCCTGCCTGTCGCCCAACCCAACGATCTCGGTCAACTCGACGGGCAAGTCGGGGTCTTGCTCCAGACCTCGAGAATAGGAGCGCGGCATCCGCACGTTCTCGACAACGTCAAGATACGGGATCAGGTTGTACGACTGAAAAACAAATCCGATGCGGCGACCACGAACCTCGGAAAGTTCGTCGTCCGAAAGACGAGTCACTTCCTTTCCCTCAAGAAAATACTCGCCTGAAGTCGGACGATCCAAGCAACCCAACTGGTTCAGAAATGTACTTTTTCCCGAACCGGAAGGCCCCATGATGGCTACGTAATCCCCAGCAGGCACGTCTAAATCTACACCATCCAAAGCTCGAACCTCCTGCTCTCCGATCCGGTAGCAGCGACAAAGCTTGCGGACACGCAGGGCGAATTGCTGGTCGGGCATAGTGGGAGATCGAGCGGGTATGACTCCCGCGTAAGTTAACGAGGAAGTACTGCTGACGTGGCTGGAGAACTAGCCACGCTTCCTTCGTCGGGCTTCGTTTCAGGAAAATCAACATGGCCTCGAAACTCTCCCGCATTCACCACAACCTGATCGCCTTGCCTGAGTCCCGAATTCACCACTGCGCTTGCATCGTTGGCCGAGCCTAGCCGAACGCTTCTGGCCTGCAGTTTTCCTTCCTCGTTCGCAACCAGGCAGAAATTGCTGCCGTTTACTCGAAGAACGGCATGCAGAGGAACCTGCAGAGCGTCGGGAATCTTCTCCACTAGAATCCTGACGGAAGCCGTCATCCCCGGACGCAAGCCACTTGGAGGGTTCTCGATCAAAATCTCCGTGGCGTATTCCTTGATGTGCGCTGTATAACGACTAAGTGAAGGAACGGGATATTCCCCGACTTTTTCGACAACACCGGGAAGTTCGAGTTCACGAGATGCGTAAATGGAGATAATTGCCGGCATATCCATCTTCACCTGCTCCACACGACTCTCGTTTACCTTCGCAATAACGCGCATGTTGGAAGAATCCGGCAAACGAATGATGACCTGCCTCTCACGAACAGGACGACCGACCTCAATCAGGATTCCGTTCGAAGAGGAACTGGATGTGGTTCGGTTCGCGTAAGTAACCTCTCCCGATGCGGGAGCTGTGATCAAGCACTTGGAAATCTGTTGCTCGATTTCAGCTTCCTGGGCAACCTCGAGTTCATAGGAATTCCGCCGAGACAGAAGCCGGGCATCGGCGGTCTGAATGGAAGCGTTCAGGTCGTTGACCTTGGCCTTCCTTGAGTGGACACGCAGAACATCCAGCTTGGTGATGGAGAGATCGAGATCCTTACGGGCCTTTTCCACGGCAAAGGAATCCGCCTCCAACTGTGTCTCCGAAATGTAGCCCTTGACCGCAAGTCTCTTGCTGTAGGCGTGATACTCCTCGGCCCGACGAAGGTTCTCACGAGCCACGAAAACGGCTCCCTCGAGTTGTTCCAGGTCCTGCCGATAGGAACCCGAGAGGTATTCGTCCATGGCAAGCCTTGCAGCCGTCACGTCGGCCTCCGCTTGAACGAGGGTCGCCTTTGCCTGATGCACGTCGATTCGCTGAGTGAGCAAATCTTTCTGCAAAGCGGAATCATCCAGACGAACAAGGAAGTCTCCCTTCTCGACTTGGGTGCCCTCGGGCACGATCTCTAAAATATTTACGCCTGCCGAATTACGGCTCTTGACCTCACAAAGCACGTCCACGTTGTGCACGCTCTCTATTTCTCCGGGTTCCACGATCTCCAGGCGAAACTCCTTGCGAACCACCTCGGCGAACAATGCCTCGGGCAAGGCATCGGTCTGCTCTCCATCCGAGAGCATCCACCAAGAGGCAGCAACCACGCCTGCACTGGCAAGGCCCATGAGGGTCTTGGCAGTAGCGAATCCTCGGGTGTTCTTGTTCGAAGCAATCATGAGTGAGAACTAAAGCAATTAATAAGAAAGTAGATAGACTTTTGAGAGTTAGGCAAGATCACGGAGCCTTGCCGGGAACAACTTTTTTTTGAGGAAGGAAATTTTTCGCCAAAATTGGGCCGGGATCCATCCACAAACCTTCTTCGTCCAGGCGCATGGTGCCAAGCTCGTAGTCCAGCCTCATTCGCAGCGCCTCGTATCCGACCCAAACTTGCAGAAACCCGTTGCTTGCCTCTAGGAGATCATTCAGCGCATTAACAAGATCTCGAGCAGTAGTGGCTCCGAATTGCGCGTTCTTGCCGGGTTGGGGTGGTTGCTGCAGGCGAAGGCGAGCAAGGTCCACTTGGGCGATCGCTCCTCGAACCGCTGCCCTGGACAACTCGAAGTTGAGCTGGCTTAGTCGAGCAATACGGGCCGTATTGCGGAGGCTTCTGTAGGTGCCATCCTCATAGGAAAGGTATTCGCGACGAGCACGCTGGTAGTTGATGAGTGCCTCGCGATAACGGTTGCGCTCGGCCACCTTGTCGAGCGCGGAATCGAACTCGAGTCCCAAGTTCAGCCTGCCCTCGTCCTTTCGGAAGTGACCCGCTCCGTTACCAGTGGATCCCAAGTCTCCCGAAAGAACGAGGTCCAAGTCCGAGCGGAGATCGTCCCTCGCAAGAGCCGTATCCCGCCAGACGTCGACAAGCCTTGCCCGGGCGTTCATCCAGTCCAGCCTCCGTTCGCGGGCAACTTCCAAGGCTTCCACCGCCTCAACCCTGACTTCCTTCATAACAATGGACTCCAGCCGGGCGGAGGCTCGGGCTAAAGAAAGTTCGAGCATAAGACTGGAAAACCCAGTGGTCTCGGCTGCGAGGAGCGAGCGCCCTTCAGCCAACGGCAAGTTTGCCAGCTGATTTCCCAAAGCCTCCATTCTTGCCCTGGCTGCAGCAAATTCCGGAACCAGTCTGTCCGAACCTTCCTCAAGCAACCTAGCGATGTCTTCCAAATCCTCGTCCTTGAAGGCATCGGCGCCCATACCCGCCTCCTTCAAGTCCTTTCTTTCCCTCAGACGCTTAAACCAATCCCTACGCTCCGGAAGACGTTCCGAAAGTTCCGCGCGATCGCGAGCGAAGCCAACGAGACTTCGAGCCGCGACGGGAAAAAGGGCGATTGCCTCCATGCTGCACTCGACGAGAGCTTCCGAGTCAGGAGAAGCCTCGGGAGAACGGATTCGCTCGAGCAGCTCGACCAAATCCTCCTGCAAGCCTGCCAAGGCAGGATCGGTAAGGCGGAACCTGTCGACGTAAGAGGCATCAATGACGACGGGCAAGTCGGGTGGCAGACCAAGGGAAATCTTGAATCCGTCGAGCCGAGTCTCGAAGCTCGCCTTGGAGGCAAGCAAGGAACTCTGCGCATTGTAAAGGGCTTGCCTTGCTTGATCAACCTGTAGCCGGTTTCCAATTCGACCAGCGTCGAAAGCGGCCTCCAACTGGGCCAAGCTATCCTTCAGCTTTGCGACGTTTGCCTCTTGGTTCCGAATTCCCTGCAGCGACTGGAGCAAACCGAAGAACCCACTTACACCCGATGCTCCGGTTCGACCGGATGGGGCGCCTGCGACTAGACCGGGAGTCGAAAATCCACCTCCACCTCGATTCGGTCCAGAGGCGGGATTTCCTCCCGTTACCACATCCAGAAAAAAGCCTTGCCTGAACTGCTCCATACGTCGGGCATTGACGAGCAGGTTTCGCTCCGAACGAGTCAGATTTTCTCGAATAACTCGACGACCCGCCCCACGCAACAAAGGCTGCGTAAGAGTAAGGTTCGCCAGAGACCCTCCGAATTCCGTAGATCCCTTGGAAATGTCCAAGGTCAGCTTGCTGGCCAACGAAGCAATCCAAGATACGCCACCGGCAACTCCTCGAAAGCCGGATTGGCCCGTCGTCACTCCATCCAAATCGGAACTGCTTCCCGAACGCTCCAAACTGGCTCCGGCCGAGGCAAAGGGCCTTGGAGAAAGGCGACGGCGCTCGTAGGTAACGTCAAGAGCCGCTAGGTACAAATCCTCCTTTTCCCTTTGGAATTCAGGTGAATGCCTCAAGGCCAAACGGACGGCTCCCGGCAAACTGAGGTTCAGGCGACCTTCCTCATCCAGAGGCAACCAGCTGCGCCATTCGGGGTTTTCGAGAGGAGTCGAGCGATTGCCGTCCGGGTGAACGTCCTTACCCAAGACCGACTCCGACACCACTCTGGCGGCAGGGTCGTCGGGCGGAACAAGCGGGAATTCATGTGGGGAAGGAGGTTTTAGGCGAGAAGTACCATTCGTCTCGATTCCAAACCCAGGCATATCCGCAAGCAATTCTCCCACTTCATGGTCCGCAGCCGAGCGGTAATCCCTTCTGCAGGAGACAAGAGACAACGAGAGGCCAACGACGCAGGAAATGATTCGAAGAAGAGTCATGTTCCGAGATTCATCTTATTCCAAGAGGTAAAGCGTTCGGGATAAGTAAGCTTGTTTCTCGACCGTGTAGGAAATCTAAACGCTGCTAAACAAAACTTCAGCTCAAAGGATCGAGACTTTCGGGGGTAGTGAAATTCGGGGAAAACACAAAGCCCCGACGAGTCGGGGCTTTGCAAGGGTTTGATTAAATGTAACTTATGAGAACAGTTCAGTAACTGCTTGAGCCTTGACTAGTTCCCTAGGCTGGTTGAGGTGGTTGTAGACCAGCGTCTCGGGATCGATACCGAAGGAATGATAAATGGTGGCAAGCAGTTCCCTGGGATGGATGGGTTTGTCTACGGGAGCTGAAGCCGTCTTGTCCGACTTGCCGTGCACGTAACCCCGCTTGATGCCTGCGCCGGCAACAACGCCGGTATAGCAATAGGGCCAGTGATCGCGACCATCGGCGCTGTTGCCGTTGCCGGAAGTACTGACGCCTAGCTGCGGGCTACGACCAAATTCACCTACGCAAACGACGAGGGTCTCGTCGAGAATGCCGCGTTCGTCCAAGTCGGCGATCAACCCGGAAAGACCGGCATCCAGCATGGGAGCCGCCTGATCCTTCATCCGCTTGGGCAAGCCCTTGTGAACGTCCCATGAATGGTTATCGGAGTTTGCGACCTTTGGCCAGACCACCTCTACGACACGGGTGCCCGCCTCGACGAGCCGTCGAGCAAGCAGACAGCTCTGCCCAAAGGTGTTGCGTCCGTACAGGTCGCGAATCGCGTCTCCTTCCTGGCTTAAGTCAAATGCTTCGCGAGCACGACCGGATGCCACGAGATTAAGGGCCCTGTCGTAATGCTCGTTGAGGTTGTACTGGGAAACAGCCTTGTCGATGACCGGCATGGCGTCGTTTATGGCGGTGCGCAGCTTTGCCCTCCGGCGAAGACGTACGCCGAACATGTCCGGACGCATCTGCAGGTCATCCACCTTGATCTTGGCCATCTTGTTCATGTCCATGTCGCCGCCGGGAGGATAGAGCGTATAGGGGTCGTATGCCTTGCCCAAGAAGCCTGCGGCTCCACCTTTCCCGACAACCCCGCTTTCCTGCAATGGGCGAGGGAGCATGACGAAAGGCAGCATGGGCTCCGTGGGAGGCTTGAGCCGGATGATATTGGAGCCGAAATTGGGGAAGTCCTTGGGACTGGGTGGCTCAAGTTGACCGGAGGGACTCACCTTGTCGGTGGTGTAGCCGGTCATCATCTGATAAATGGCCGCTGTATGGTTGAAAAGACCCTTGGGAGTATAACTAACGGCTCTCATCATGGTGAACTTGTCGTTCACTTGAGCAAGCCGAGGAAGCAGTTCGGTAAAGTTGACTCCGGGAATTCTGGTGGGAATAGGCTTGAAAATACTGCGTACGTTGTCGGGTGCGTCCGGCTTCGGGTCCCAGAGATCAATATGGCTGGGTCCACCCTGAAGGTAGAGCATAATGACACTTTTGGCCTTGCCCCAACCAGGTCCGCCGACGTGACCTGCCGACTTGTTCTCGGCCCGCAACTGGAGCATTGAACCCAAGGTCAGCCCAAGCATGCTTGAACCGCCGACGCGGAGCACGTCCCTCCTGCTCATGGTCAAGTGGGCGTCGCAAAGGTCTTTTCCTAGTTCTCCGGGAATGCCGATCATGATGTCTTCTCCTTTTTGGTATTGAAGGTGTTAGCTGTTGTTAAATTGATGCGCGTTTAGAAAAAGGTCAATCCTAACGGTTGAAAAGAAAGGCAGGAGTGTTGATTAGGGCCCAGGCTATGTCCTGTGCCGCCACTAGTCTTTTCTTGCCGAGTTGCCCCTTGCTGAGGTCCAGGTCACGCCGCAAACGGGCAATACGGTCGGGAATGATTACCGGGGTCTTCGCCAAGTTCACCTTGTCCTGGAATTCCGTCAGCTTTGGATCAACGGGTAGGGGCTTGCGGGCCTCTGCGAGAGCCTTGTCCAAGTTGGCTCGTGTGGAATCGGTCTTCTTAAAGATGTCCTGCAACTGTTTCTTCTGACCATCGTTACGCTTTTCCGGCGAAATGGCGAAGATGCTCTTGGCAGCAGGGGAAACCCCGAAAGTCAACGGGCGAGGAGCATCCGTGACGGCAATGCGAAAACGTCCCAAGGTATGCCGCGAGTCCTGGAATTGCTGCTTCAGCGCCACGACAAGCTCGGTTCCACCCTTAGCCACAAAGTCTTGCTTGGTCTCGAAGGAAGCAAGGTGCGTCTTGCCAAACTGCGGGGCAACCCCCCAACCGTTGTTGGTAGGAACGACTTTTCCGTCGATGGCTGTAGCGACCGTATAATTCTGCTGGCTGAAGGTAGCCAAGGCATTTGCCAATGGAATCTTCGCGGGAGCCGAATTGCGGAAAAGCCGAACCGACTTGACGACCAATTCGCCTCCGGGTCGAAAACGCAACCCGGTGACGTCAGCCGAAGACACGAAGTCAAAGCGATAGGTTTTCCAGCCCTCCGACTTTGCAATGATAACCTCGGGAGTGGAACGAGCGGCATCGAAAGTCTTCGCCACCTTGGTTTTCCAGAAAACCTTTGCCTTTCGGTTTTCCTTGGATTTGGCAACCACCTCGACTGCAAAGGAACCTTGGGCCGCCTCAGCCTTGGCGACGATCGCCGGGAGAACCTGCACGGGAGCGTCTGCTCGGAAATAAAAGCCCGACGGACCCACTTGGTTATGAATCTTCAAAAGAAGGTGGTTATCGCCTTTGCGGAGGTCGATGGTGATTTTTTCCTGATCAGGAGCGGCACCACGACCAACGTTCTTCGCAAGAACCTCCTTCCCGTTGAGGAAAACCTTGATGCCGTCATCGCTGCCAAGGCTCAGGGGAAGCTTGCGGGGATTATCCACGGTGATGACTTTGTGGAGATAGTTCACCGAGTTGGCGCCGGCGAACACGCTGGCATAGAGCTGACCGTTCTTCCACTCGGGCTTGTGCTTCCAAGAGACGTCCGCGTTGCCATGCCTGAATTTCTGCTTTGGATCGAAGCTATTCAAACCTTCCGGCCCCACCTTCTGGGCAAAGCCAACGTTACTGAAGGGGCCAGCATGGTAAAAATCGCCAATCAGGAGCGCTCCTCCCTTCGGGGAGCCTGCGACACGTAATCCGCCTTCGGCAAAGGCAGTCTCGGCGCCATCCACGCCCGACCACGCCTTCTCCTCGGCCAATTCATCGAAGATCCAATCGTTTTTCTTTTCCCATTTACCAAGGTCGTGGACTGGGCCGGCGGAAAGCTCGAGCTCGGAAATCACGAAGTTTCCGGAAGCTGCTCGACCAGGACCACTCTTCGGCAAACGTCGATCGGGAATCGCCTCGATCCTAAGACCCGTCAACTTCTTGAGTGGCAGCGGAGCCTTCACGAGGTATTCACCCTTGCCGTTCTTGCCCCCGACAAAGTAGGAACCATCTTCCTGCTTCTCGAACTTGATCCCGGGAATCCCCGAAGTTACCTCACGAATCTCAAGGTCCTTCCAGACGGATTTCCCCGCGTGAAAGTCCTTTTCCCAAGCAGAGACTTTTGACGGAAGATCCGCATCGTAGGTCTTTAAAGCCGACTCCGCTTTCTTGATGCGGGCATTACGATCGTCGTTCGCCTTCTTTACTGCAGCAGCAGTTTCGTCCTGGTACTTTTTGAGGTTTCCCTCGGCCTTGGCGATGGCTTCCAATCGAGCCTTTTCCTTGGCGGCAAGCTCCACCTTTATGTCCTGCTGGGCAACTTCAAGCTGCTTTTCCAATTCTTCGTGGTCTCCTTGAATCCCGGCTGAAAGAAGTTTCAGGCTAGCCTCGATTTCCTTTTGGCCGGCATGGCGATTGAGGATTCTGAGAAAGAGCCGGTCGATCAGCTTTCGGTCGTCCTTTTCCTCGTTTGCAAGTTTTGCGATAGCATTGGAAGCATCCGAAATTGCGTCGTTTACGGTGGGTCCGCTAATCAATGCCATGACGGGTCCAAGCTGCAGTCCGCCCGAACGTTCGCACTCGCAAGCGCTTTCTCGAGCAGGACGTCCAAAGGTCCCGAGAAACCCGTCGGGCAACTTGACTCCGGCATCCGGCAAAGAAGCCGCTCGCGTTCCTTGAGGTACGCCGGGAAACTTGGACTTGGAACCGGTAACGGCGTATACGGCGTCCAGAAGGGTCTCGGCAGGCAGACGTCTGGCAGTAGCATGGGAGAAATTGATGTCGTCGTCCTCGTTCCACTTGTTCGTTCCCACGGAAAGCTGATAGGTGCGGGACTTGCAAATCAGCTTCAGCACGTGATGAACGTCGAAACTGCTCTTGATGAACTCTTTTTCGAGGTATTCGAGCAAGTCAGGGTTTGTAGCAGGGTTGCCGGCCCGAATATCGTCGATTGGATCGATGATACCTATGCCGAAAAGGTAACCCCAAAGACGGTTGACGTAACTCTTGGCGAAATAGCGGTTGTCGGGAGAAGTCATCCATGCCGCAAGGTTTTCCCGACGCGAGGAACCTTCCTTGGCCTCGTATTTCGCGGGATATGGGAAAGCCGGAGGAGTGATGACGCCCGTACGCTCGTGCTTGACCTCGCCCGAAGCGACGTCCTTCACGATCTCGTAAAGCGGCTTGCCTCTCTCGACTGCGGTCTTGCCGATCTGGCCCTTGCCTGCAGCAGGATCCTTCTCGAGCTTGAACTGGGCAAAATGAGCGGACATCTCGTA
>CAZNWO010000022.1:28065-30930 GCA_964576585.1 uncultured Puniceicoccaceae bacterium
TCCACGAATTCAGCGTTGCCGACAAGCTGGTCGACAAGCTCGTCGCGTTTTTGGCGAGTGGGTCGCTTGTCCTCGATAAAGGACAAAATCTTCTCGGTCGAGGGAGGAAGTCCCGTGAGGTCGAGATAGACTCGTCGAAGAAACTCGACGTCGTTGCAAAGATCGGAAGGCAGAATCTTCATGCGCTTCCATTTGGAGGCGGCGAGCCGGTCGATCTCGTTGTTTGCAGGAGGCTCCTTCCACACGAAGCCCCTCCGGTCACCCATTACAGTGAGGGTGGTGGCGGCATAACGACCCTCGTAACGAGCCAAGATGGGAGCCTCGCCTCTGCGAAGTGTGGTCATCAGGCCGATCTCATCGTGCTCTGCGACCTCACCGTTGCCGCTGGTCACGACTGCCTCGCGAGTCACGTCGCGGACTACACCGTCCGTGAAAGTGGCGACCACACGAACCTGTTGGGTCGAGCCGATTTCCTGCACAACGGGATTATCGGGAAAAAGTTCGATTTTATCAACGCGGACAGCATCGTTGTCGAGCTTGGCTCCCGCTCCGATCCAATCCCGAATGATGCGGTAGTACTTGGAATCCTTCTTCGTGACTTGCCCTCCCTCATGAGGGACCAACCCTGTTGGCTTAAGGAGCATGAGGCTCTTGCCGGGGGCCGCCACGTTCGCTCTGCGAGAAGCCAAGTCGTCCGTGAAGGCGCGGACGTCGTAGATTGCGTCGTAGCCTCGCAGGGAGAGCTTAAATCCCTCTCTTCCGTCCTTGGAGCCATGGCAAGTGCCGGCATTGCAGCCCAGCTTGGTAATAACCGGATTAACGTCCCGAATGAAGTCCGGAACATAGGTCTTGTTCAAGCCCGTGACCTTGACGGGAATCTCAATCCGCTTGCCCGAGAATTCGCCGACGATCTTTCCGGCACCGTCCTTTGACGGAGTGAACAACCCCCGGATCGACACCTGCCCCACCCCACCCGAGACACTCCACTTGGCCATTCGCGTGACGTCTGCCTCGGCACCTCCGTTCAACTTGGCTGTGAGGATGAGCTGAGCATAATCCAGGGCTCGGGAAACCTCGACTTGCTTGGGAAGAGACTCCAGACCGAGCACGGAAAATTGCTTGTCAAGGGATTCCTCCGCAACGAGCTTCCGCTCTGGATCGGCTTTCGCCATGGCGCTGCCAGGCGCCTTTTCGCCGGTATTGGAAATTTTAACGGGCACAAAGGACTTTTCAATTTTACCACTGGCGGTCGAGAGCAGCCGAATCTTTCCATCGAAACCCGAAGCGGCCAAAGTTTTCCCGTCAGGCGAACAAGCCAGAGCAAAAATCCCGGTTTCATCCATCGGGACCTTCCATGCCTCCTTGCCAGTGTCTATCTCGAAGGCTCGGATTTCTCCCTTACCGTCCAAGCTACTACCGGCAAAACCCAACTTGCCGTCAGGCTGGAAGCAGACGGAAAAAACTCGTCCGAGCATGGCCCCGAACTCTCGAATCTGGTTGGGATTTCCACCACCTGCGGGAGCTGCTTTTACGGCTTGCCTAAAGAGCTTGGGCTTGCCGTCGGCGCCACCCACCAAAAGCTCCATGCGAGAAGGGTGAACGTCGATCGAGTTTTGGCCTCCACTAAGAATAAACGGCGTGTGCGTGGTCACGTTGCCGACAAATCGCTCGGTAGCGACGTCGGTCTGCTTGACAGTCTTGTCCCTGCCTACCGAAAAGACCGACTTGCCGTCCTTGGAAAAGACCGTGCCCCGAACCCAGTCGTCATGACCGGCCATATATACGATCTGCTTGCCGGTAGCTGCATCGATCACTCGTAACGAGGTGTCTGCCGCGCCAAAGGCAAGATACTTGCCATCGGGGGACCAGGATGCGCCGTAGAGAGTGTCAAAGGTAACGGACTTCGACAAGGCCAGTTCCTTCTTCTCCAAGTCCCAAACCTGAACTTCACCCATTCGACCGGGCTGTCCCCCCGTTATAGCCAGTTGCTTGCCATCGGGAGAGAACGCCACGGACTCGACTCTCTCGGACAAGCCCACAAGACGTGCAACCAACCCGGACCCGTCCGCCTTGTGGATCAATGCCTCATGGAAACCCGTAAGGGCGAGCAATTCACCGTCGGGGGAAAAATCCATCGAGGTCACCACGGGCGGCATCACGTATTGGGGAGGATTCTTCATCGTGTAGAGGGTTTCGGATCCCTCGGGAGTATCGTCCTTTGCTCCCTCTGCAATCCACTTGCGAATCAAGGCGATTTCGGTCTCGTGAAGAGGCTTTGCATTCTTGCCCTTGGGCATCTCGTATTCACCCTTGTCGTTTGGGGTAACCAACTCCACGAGGTAACTCTCGTCGGGTTTACCGGGAACAATGGCGGGACCCTCGCCACCACCCTTCATCAAGGCATCGAAGGTCGTCATGACCAGCTTGCCTTTGGCCTTGGCCGGCTGATGACAGCCATTGCAGTTAGCCTGAAAGAGCGGACGCAAGTCCTTGTGGAAACTCACGGGCTTATCTGGAGACTTCTCGTCTGCTCCAAGCAAAACGCCTGATACGGCAAGCAGAAGCAAGGGTGCGTTTAGGAAAATCGTAAAACGGATGAACTTATTCATAACGAAATTTTCAACTGGAGCGTAAAAGGGAAGATTCTTCGTACGCGTACCCGAGAATGTTATTCAAAACGCTAGCGAGCGTGCAAGAAAAACTTGGAGAAGGTAGTGAATTCTTTGGAGAAGGTCGGAATTTGTAATGGCAAGATGGAAGCAATTTCGGATAGACTGCCTATCACAAAGTTATAGAAAACAAGTACAAGTTCCCAAATAAGTGCGACATTTGGTAATCATTTTGGTTGCAGCAAGCATCATGGCC
>CAZNWO010000023.1:0-30833 GCA_964576585.1 uncultured Puniceicoccaceae bacterium
TCTTCTGGGCAGCAAGGCATTCGGCGGTCTTGATTCGGACGGTCGCGACAGGTATTCCGCTTTCGATCCGCTCAAGCCGCGCAAACCGCATTTCTCTCCCAAGGCCCGCAGCATCATATTTCTCTATATGGACGGCGGGGTTTCGCACGTCGATTCCTTTGACCCCAAGCCGATGCTGAAGAAGCGCAATGGACAGGATCCGCGCAAGCTCATGGACGTGCAACCAACGCAGTTCAACAACATCGGCAGGGTTTTGGCGAGTCCTTGGGAATTCAAGAACTATGGCAAGAGCGGGCTCCCGGTCAGCGATCTTTTTCCACACGTCGCCAAGCATGCCGACGATCTTTGCGTGATACGCTCGATGACCTCGGAGTTTTCCGAGCATACCAACGCAAACTACTTTCTCCATACGGGCAACGGCTTGCAGGGTCGCCCGAGCATGGGAGCATGGGTCGGATACGGGCTTGGAAGCGAAAACCAAGATTTGCCCGGTTTCGTAGTCCTGAACGGTGGATTGATTCCTCCGGGAGGACTGGACAACTTCAATGCTGGCTTCCTCCCCGCCGCCTACCAAGGGAGCGTCTTCAATGCATCGGACCCGGCGGTCTCGAACGTGAAAAGGCGGGATCCGAGCGTAGCTCATCAGCGCTCGAAGCTCGATCTCATGAGAAAGCTGGATGCCGCGAACTTGCAGCGCGCCGGCGCGCACGATGCCTTGGAATCAGCCATTTCCAACCATGAGCTGGCCGTTCGCATGCAACTGGCGGTTCCGGAGTTGACCGACCTCTCGGGCGAACCCGAACACCTCAAGGAAGCTTATGGATTCAACCATTCTTGGAGAGGTACAAAGACTTTTGCCCGATCCTGCATGACAGCCAGACGCTTGGTCGAGAGAGGCGTGCGTTTCGTAGAGCTTACCTGCCCCGGAGGTTCCGGTGATCGTTGGGACCAGCACGGCAAGCTTCGCGACGGTCACACGAAGAACGCTCGTTCCGTGGACCAGCCGATCGGCGCATTGCTGGAAGATCTGAAGCAGCGCGGGTTGCTTGATGAGACCCTAGTGGTCTGGACCGGGGAATTCGGGCGTACTCCCTTTGCCCAAGGAGGCGATGGCCGAGACCACCATCCCTGGGGTTTCTCCCTCTGGATGGCGGGGGGAGGCGTGAAAGGCGGGATCACCTACGGAGCAACCGATGATTTTGGTTACCACGTGGTCGAGAACAAGCTGGAGATTCACGATCTTCATGCCACCATGCTCCACCTTTTGGGAGTTGATCATAAACGCTCCACCTTTCGCTATGGTGGCAGGGACATGCGCCTGACCGATGTTCACGGACACGTCGTTCACGAAATTCTTGCCTAGTGTAAACCACTGAAAACAATGGATCAGTCACTCAAGCCCGGCGAACCTCTGCTAGAAAGCGGGGATGAGCATGCCGAGAGCGACGATTCCTTGACCCAAGTCGATTTGCTGCAGGAGAACGCCTTCGAGAAGTATTGGCGCGAGCATCGTCTGTTGAACAGCCTCTTGATCTCCTTGTTCCTAATCATGCTGGCTTTGGTGTTGGTTTGGAACATAATTGTCTGGGTTGAGCCTGCGGGTGAACCAGTTGCCGATTTTTCGGATGCCGGAAGAGAGCCCGACCGGAAAAAGATGAAAGAGCAGAAGGTGAAGCTGATGCAGCGACAGAAATCGGCCAAGCCCACGCAGGCCTTCAAGTTTCAGGCAAAGGCGATCTCTGACATTCCTGCCCCCGTGGCCGACATCAAGATCACGGACATAAATCCTGCTGTGGTCGTCAGCCCAATGGGCGACGTCGGCGACGTCAGCGTCAACGTGGACATGTCCGCCCTGACTGCAGCCTTCACCTCCAGTTTCATGGGGGTGAAGTCTCAAGCGCGAAAAGTGGCTTTCATTATCGATTATTCCGCCTCCATGAATGGCAAGGATCGAGTGATGAGGCACGAACTCGATGCCGCGGTGAAGAAACTTCCGCCAACAGGCGAAGTATGCCTTATCTTTTTCTCGGGGCCCAGTTGGTTGGCGGGGGAAAACGCCCGTAATATTCACAAGAACTGGTCCGGCGACAACAGCAAGGGTTGGCATCCCAAGTCGGGTTTTGTTCCAAAGTCTCCCAAATGGATTCCCGTTACCCCCGCTAAACAGAAGGAACTTTCCGAACACATCTGGAATACTCCCTTGACCCTTGGATCAGTCTGGGACAACTCCTATCGGTGGGCCCTTACCAAGCTTTCTCCAAAACCCGACGTGATCTACTTCATGACTGATGGAGCCGCGAAAATCAAGGGAATGGAAATCATCAAGCGGAACAGGGGCAGAACCAAGATTTACACCATTGCCTACGGAACGCCGCCTGCGGCCAAGGCTCCCCTGATGGAGATCGCAAAGATGACCGGGGGCAAGTTCAAGTACGTCAGCAAAGAACAAATCAAGGCCATGGAAAAGAAAATCAAGAGATGACTTTCCACTCGCCCCCTTCCTTCTTCGGCTGCAATCTCAAACCTACTATAGCACATATGAAAAAATCGAGTCTCCTTACATTTGTCCTTCTTTTCTTGTCCTTTAGCGTGTCGGTTCATGCCGAGAAGTTCAAGGTGCTGCTTGTCGATGGACAGAACAACCACAACTGGAAGGCCACTTCGCCCGTCCTTGTCGACGCCCTGAAGAGTTGCGGGCGCTTTGAGGTGACTGTTTCGACTTCACCCGCCAGAGGGGGTCCCAAGGAAGCTTGGGAAAAGTGGAATCCCGATTTTGAAGCACACGACGCGACGCTCAGTAACTACAACGGTCAGTCTTGGCCCGAGAACGTTCGCCAGAAATTGATCCGATACGTCAAGGGCGGCGGAGCTCTTGTAGTCGTTCATGCCGCCAACAACTCTTTTTCCGGATGGCCCGAGTACAATCGCATGATTGGCCTGGGAGGGTGGGGTGGTCGCACCGAGAAGCACGGACCTTATCTCTATTTCAACGACAGCGAAAAACTCGTTCGGGACCCTCGTCCGGGAAGAGGTGGAGGGCATGGACCGCAGCATGAATTCTCCGTCAAGCTTCGGCAAAAGGATCATCCCATCGTCAAGGGCATGCCTCAGGAATGGAAGCATGCCAAGGACGAACTCTACGACACTCTCCGCGGTCCAGCGGAGAAGATGGAGGTGTTGGCCACCGCATATAGCCCGAGAAGCAAGAGGCACGAACCCATGATCATGACCATAGCCTATGGTAAGGGTCGCGTTTTTCATACCCCCATGGGGCATGCGGACTATTCCATGAGGTGCGTCGGGTTCCAAGACGTGCTTCGCCGCGGAACCGAGTGGGCTATATCCGGAAAGGTGTCCTTGCCGCTGTCCAAGAACTTTCCCACCGCCGAGAAGGTGGTATCGGTTTCTAAAAAGTAAAGCCTCGGCGCCTCTTGGGGCCATTCCCCTTTTACGGTTTCGGCTGTCACCTTTTCAGCTTCGGCGACCATAACCGTTGGGCAATCATCGTTTGTCCAAACCCATCAGATCATTCGAACTTGAGCCACTCGTCCGCAGGGCTTGGCTACGTTGATGATGGGCAGGAGCCCAAGATAGAGTGTATGCTTTATCCTGAAAGCAAAAAAAAGACCGCCGTTTGGCGGTCTTTTTTTCGATCGAAAATCCTTATCGAAAGAAGAGAAGTCAACTACGAGCCGTTTGTATCGGCGCTACTGTTGTCATCTCCTCCTTCTTCTCCACCACCTCCGCCACAAGATGCGAAGAGGGCAATGGAAAGGATGCTCAGGATGGTCAGAAGAGTCTTCATGACGTCTGTTTCCTCATTGTTTGGTTTATAATTTAGTTCTGACAAGCCTCTTCGGTTGAAGCGAATTGTCGTGCTAAAAAATTGACGTTTTCGGCGAACTGTCAAGGGGAAACCCTAATCTTGTGTTTTTGGTTGCCCGTGCAAATAGGGCTTCTTTTCCCATTGCCTTTTCATCTCGGAGCCTTCTTTTGATCAACTTCCAAGCCATTATTTTTTTCACATGAGTTCATATTTGATTGGAATAGACGTCGGTACTTCATCCGCCAAGGCAGTCCTGATCGATGAATCCGGGGTTGTTTTGGATACGGTTGCTCCGGAGTACGAGTTTCAAACGCCTCATCCCCTTTGGGCGGAGGCTGATCCCGCAGACTGGTGGGATGCAACCGTACAGGCTGTCCGCTCTTTGCTTGAAAAGGTGAATGCCTCGGAGGTTGCAGGTGTGGGGTTGACGGGCCAGATGCACGGAATGGTGGCCCTGAACGGCTCGGGCGAGGTTCTTCGTCCCTGCATCATGTGGAACGACCAGCGTACCGCTTTGCAGTGCGAGGCGATCACAAATCGAGTCGGTTCCGAAAAAGTCATTCGCTTGACGGGGAATCCCGTGCTTCCCGGATTTACCGCTCCCAAGATTGCTTGGACTCGCGAAAACGAGCCCGAGACTTTCGCCGCGATCGACAAGATTCTTCTGCCCAAGGATTACGTTCGCTACAAGCTGACCGGGGAATTTTTCACCGACGTTTCGGATGCTTCCGGCACTTCTCTGCTGGATGTGGAGAATCGGCGATGGTCGGATGAAATGCTTGCCGCTCTTGAGATTCCTTCTTCCTGGATGCCCGAGGTAACGGAATCTCCCGTTGCCTCTTCCCGAATTTCCGCTGAAGCCGCCACCGCCACCGGCTTGCTCGAAGGTACTCCCGTGATTGCGGGAGGCGGTGATCAGGCCGCCCAAGCCGTTGGTTGCGGAATCGTCGGGACAGGTGCCATATCCGCGACTTTAGGAACGAGCGGAGTGGTCTTTGCCCATAGCGACGAGTACCGCGTGGAACCAGAGGGGAAACTCCATGCCTTTTGTCATGCGGTTCCCGGCAAATGGCATCTGATGGGTGTCATGCTTTCAGCCGCCGGTTCTTTCCAGTGGTACAAAAATAAGCTTTGCGGAGAGGAGATGGCGGCCGAGGCCGCCGGTGGACCCGATGCATACGATGCCTTGACGGCCATCGCGGGGGAAGCCCCTCCGGGTTCCGAGGGCTTGCTGTTCCTTCCCTACCTTTCCGGTGAGCGAACTCCGTATCCCGATCCCAATGCTCGAGGAAGCTTGGTGGGACTTAGTCTTCGCCACGGCAAGGCCCACGTCACCAGGGCCGTCCTCGAGGGAGTCAGTTACGGCTTGAACGATTCCCTGACGCTGATGCGCAACCTTGGCATTGAGCCCGATCGAATAATCCTTTCCGGTGGAGGGGCGCGGTCCGAATTGTGGAAGCAGATGTTGTCGGACGTATTCGACGCCCGTTGCGAGATGGTCAATGCCGTCGAGGGCGCCGCCTATGGAGCCGCCTTGCTGGCATCGGTCGGAGCGGGAATTTATCCCGACGTTGAGCAAGCTTGTTCCAGTTGCATCAAGGTGACGGATTCAGTGCTTCCCGGACCGAACCGAAAAGCCTATGAGGCCTTTTATCCCCGCTACAGGGCTCTATATCCGGCATTGCGGGATGAATTTAAGGCGATGGCGGAAACCGTCTCTTCTCAATCCTCGGGCTAGCTCGACTCGTGTCGGGCGCTTATTCCAGCGAGCGGGTTCTAAGGGAATATCTGCTCTTCCATTATGGGGCCCGCGAGGAAGTCCTGTCTCTCGGGTTGGGCCCGGTAGAAGGGTTAGACTTTGCCGTTCGCACCGTTTCGGAATTGATCGACCTTACCGACCCCGGCTTTGCAAGTGATGGCTCGGCCTTGGATCTGGGTTGCGCAGTCGGGCGTTCATCCTTCGAGTTGGCGCGGCATTTTCCTGCAGTGGTTGGTATGGATCTTTCCCCAAACTTCGTTCAGGCTGCACGCAAGATCGGAGAGGAGGGCTCCTTGGACTATTCCTTTCCCCGGCAAGGTGAAGTTTCCGTTCCCGCCATTGCCAGGATTCCGGATGGAATCGATGCCGCAAGGGTCAGCTTCCGCGTAGGAGACGCATGTTCCCTGCCGCAAGATTTGGGAGACTTCGATCTCGTACATGCAGCGAATTTGCTTTGTCGGCTGCCGAGCCCCATGGATTTTCTCGATGAGTTGCCTCGTTTGGTTCGTTCCGGCGGCCAGCTTTTGCTGACAACTCCCTTTACTTGGCTCGAGGAATTCACGACCAAGGATCAATGGATTGGAGGTCGGACGGACGACGCCGACTCGAATTCCGCCCTTGAGGCCGTTCTTAGCAAGAACTTTTCCCCCGAAAAGACGATCGATATCCCGTTTCTCCTGCGCGAACACGAGCGGAAATTCCAATACGGCATTTCATTGGGAGTGAGATGGCGTAGGCTTTGAGCTCCAAAGTGCTTGCCTCTCCTTTTCAGGACCCCTAGTAGCATAACCATGACGACTGTGGACGAATTGCTGGCTTCCGTTCAGGAGAACGATCAGCCGCCAGAGGGCTTGGATCCCAGAATTCTAGCCTTGTGGCTTGCTCGAAAAGATCGATGGGACGCTTCTCATGAAGTTGCCCAAGACATTGCTTCCAGGGATGGTTCGTGGATTCACGCCTACCTTCATCGAGTGGAGGGAGATTTGGGCAATGCGCGCTACTGGTACAACAGGGCCGGAAAGCCTCCCAAGGGTGGGAGTGAGAGTCTGGACGATGAATGGCGAGAGATCAGTCAGGATCTCCTGCCCGGATAAGGCTTCTGGTCTTGGACAAGACTTTGGTTGAATCGTCGGCTTCACCCTTTTCCGAGGGAGGAAGGGGTTCACCGTCCCTTTCCTTGCCGGAGGAGAAGCGCAACGATTTGATTACCCCTGCGTGCATTCTGACCTTGTGCGGAATGAGCATTCTATTCATCCATTCCGCGCAAGCCTACGTCGGTGGCGAGCAATGGCGAATGCAGGTTGTCTGGATTGCCTTGGGAGCGGTTGCCTATGCGATCATGTCTTTGGTGAACTACCATTTGTGGATGCGACACGCCCATTATCTATATGGACTCGGTTTGTTGGCTTTGTGTCTGGTCTTTCTCGGTCCGGAAATCTATGGAGCCAGGCGCTGGATCGACCTAGGTGTTTTCAAGATTCAACCCGCTGAGGGCGTCAAGTTGGCAACCTTGATACTGGGATGCAGCATCTTGGCTCGATCCGAGATTGGCTCTCTTAGAGAGTCGCTCAAGGGAATCTGCAAGGTCGCCTTGTGCTTCTTCGTACCAATGTTCTTGATTTTCCTGCAACCTGACTTAGGCTCCACTCTCGTTTTTCCACCTATGGTGTTTTCCATTTTGTACGTCGCGAAAATCCCTTCGCGTTTCTTTGCCTCCACTTTTCTCGCATTTGTGGTCGCATTGGGCGTAATTGGGTTGGACGTATATCGTTACTATCAATTCAAAACCGAGAATCCGCAACCTGACCATACCATTGCCGCCTACGAGGACACTTCCTTTGTGCCCTTGAAGGACTATCAGCGAAAGCGTATCCTTACTTTCGTCGCACCCGACTTGGTTGACTCCGGCGGGATAGGAGCCAACTGGAATCGAATCCAAGCCCTTATTGCCGTTGCCACGGGTGGACTTGGAGGCAAAGGCCTTGGAAACGGGATGCAGGCAAAGTTGGGCTATCTGCCCTCCGCTGTGGGCCACAATGACTTCATCTACGCCGTCTTGGCGGAGGAAGCAGGCTTCATCGGCGGGCTGTTCGCATTGGTACTTTTCGCCGTGATTATCCTTGGATGCCTGCGGGTAGCCGGGGTAGCCGGCGATCGTTTCGGCGCCATGTTGGCGATTGGCGCCGCAGCCATGCTGATGACCCACGTCTTCATCAACGTGGGAATGACCTTGGGCATTACGCCGATTACCGGCTTGCCCCTGCCGTTTCTTAGCTACGGCGGTTCATTCCTTGTTGCCTGTTGTATCCTGATGGGACTGGTTCAGAGCGTCTACCGACACAGAAAGGAGTTCCGATGAGAGTGCTGCACATCCGCATCCTCGAATCGCTAGACTCCTTAGTCCGGTTGGCGGATTCGACAAATGACCTACCAACATGGCTAGAAAATCCGGGCGCAAGCCCAATTACCGCAAACATCGAAAGTCCGCATCCGACAAACCCGGAGCTACCGAACTTTCCATAGAGAAACAACTTGGCGAGGCTCCCGACGAGCCCGAACCAATCAAGATCGACAAGGGCGACCTGCGCAAGCAAGCGCAGGAGCGGGCCAAGAACAGGCCCATTCGTGAGCGAATAATCTCCTTTTTCCGTCCTTCCGGGGAAGAGAAGGAATACAAGGAGATCATTATCAACTCCGAAGCCCTCGAGAGAAGAGTCGCCCTTCTCCAGAACGGGGTGTTGGACGACTTCAGCGTCGAGCGCAAGGAAGAGAAGCGAGAGGTCGGAGCCATATTCAAGGGTTTCGTCCAGAACTTGGAACCAGGCCTAAAGGCCGCATTTGTGGACATCGGGCAGGAAAAGAACGCATTCCTTCATTATTGGGACATGTTGCCCGGGGCGGGGAACAACGACAGGGAATTCGAGATCGTTCGCGAAAACAAGGGCAAGAAGCAACGGCGAACCGAGGCCAAGTCGATAAAGGACATACCCAAGGCTTTTCCCATCGGTTCCGAGATCGTCGTACAAATTACCAAGGGACAAATAGGAACCAAGGGTCCTAGGACAACCACTAACCTAGCCTTGCCCGGAAGAAACCTTGTTCTGATGCCCTACGCAGGTCAGTGCGGGATTTCCAGAAAGATCGAGGAGAAGGCGGAACGCAATCGGCTCAAGCAAATCATCACCAACCTAACCCTCCCTCATGGCATGGGCGTCATCATCCGAACGGCCGGAGAGAACAAGCCCGAAAGGTCCTTCATCAAGGACGTCGAGGTTCTGCTTCACAAGTGGGATGAGATCGAGGCCAAGATGAAGGCTTCCGACGAACCCACCTGCCTTTACAGGGAACCAGACCTGATCGAGCGTACAGCTCGCGACTTCATAACCGAGGAAATCGATCGTGTTCAGGTCGACAAGAAGGATGACTATGATCGGCTAGTTCTCGAGGTGCGCAGAATTGCTTCCAAGTCGAAAAAGAAGATTTATCATTTTGACGAGGAAATCCCCATTTTCGATCGATTTGGGGTCGAGCGTCAAATCGAACAAACCTTCATGCGCAAGGTGCCTCTTCCTTCTGGCGGTGAAATCGTGATCGAGGAAACGGAGGCTCTAGTTTCAATCGACGTCAATACGGGAGGCCACCGGGTCGATCGCAAGGACGGGAAGAATTTCATCCTTCAGGCCAACATCGAGGCCGGTCTGGAGGTCGCCCGACAAGCTCGTCTTCGGAACTTGGGTGGTTTGATGATCATCGATTTCATCGACATGAAGAACAAGGGAGACCAACGCAAGGTCTTCCAGAGAATGAAGGCGGCAATGTCGGAGGACAAGGCCAAGCACAACATTCTGCCTATTTCCCAGTTGGGGATCATGCAGATCACTCGACAGCGCCATGAGGAGAGCAACGCCAGCGGTATTTACGAGCCTTGCCCCTATTGTCGTGGAAGGGGAATCGTGAAGTCCCCCAGATCCGTCAGCATCGAGCTTCAAAGACGCCTCCTCAGTGCCGTTCGCAAGCTCAAGGTCGATCCCCTCCGCCGGGAACTGAAGTTCAAGGTCTACCTGCATCCCTCGACTTTACGCAGGCTTCGTGGACCGGATGCCTCACTCATTCGAAGAATGGAAAGCAACTACGACTTTACCATCACTTTTGAGGCTGCCGAATCTTTTCACGTCGAGAACTTCAAGGTCGTCGACGAAAGCACAAACAAGGAAGTCCTTTAATACCCGAGGATGCGTTTCCTTGCTGCTTTCGACAAGTTCAAGGATGCCCTTTCCGCAAGGGAGGTTTGCAGTCTGGCTCGTTCGGTATTGGAAGACTCGATCTTGGGGGCGGAAGTTTTCGAAAGCCCTATGACGGATGGTGGGGAGGGTTTTTCGGAAATCCTGACCCATGCTCTCGGAGGTCGGTTTTCCAGCTTTTCGGCTTCGGGTCCGTTGGGCGAAACCGTTCAGGCCAAGGTTGGATTCGTGGATTCGGAAGCTGTCCCGGAGAAGGCTCGCAAGCTTGCATCCTTTCCGTTGTCCGGTGACTTGGCAGTGATTGAAATGGCTTCCGTTGCAGGTTTACAGCAAGTTCCTGTCGATTCGCGAGATCCTTGGAGAACTTCGAGTACGGGAGTTGGCCAAGTCTTTGCTCAGGTTCTCAAGAAAGGCGTTTCCGCCATTCTGCTTGGCATAGGAGGGAGCGCCACGAACGATCTCGGTCTTGGAGCCTTGCACTCTCTGGGGTTGCGATTTTTCGACTCGAAAGGCAATGACGTCGGCGAACCGATACCTTGCAAGTGGCCTCAAATCTCTAGTATTTCGGGGGAAGTTCCGACTATGCCTCCCATTTCGATCGCCTGCGACGTGGAGAACTCTCTTTGCGGAGCCAATGGAGCTACCTTCGTCTATGGGCCGCAAAAAGGTCTTGAGTTTGAGGACTTGTCTCGCATGGACGACCTCGCCCGGCGGATGTCGCGATTGCTGGCCGATAAGTTCGGTAAGGATCCTTCCGGTGCAAACGAGCCAAGAGCTGGAGCTGCGGGAGGAATGGGCTTTGGAATCAAGACTGCATTCGACGCTCGTTTCGTGAGCGGTTTCGAGTTGGTTTCCGCTTGGCTTGGCTTGGAGGAGAAAATTCTGAAGTCCGACGTCGTCTTGAGCGGCGAGGGTAGGTTCGACGCATCTTCCCTCGATGGCAAGGGCCCTGCATTGTTGCTGGAAATGGCTCAACGTAGGGGTAAGCGTGTTTTTCTGATCGCAGGTAGCATTCAGGATGATCTTGGTCCAGTCTTGAAGGTTCGAATTCCCGGCTTAAAGACCTTTTCGGTTTCCTGTCCCGACTTGCCCTTGTCGGAAAATCTGCAGAGAAGCAGAGAATTTTTCGAGCAAACCTTGCGAAACATCGTCCAAGACGAAGGATGGCCATTACTTCAAGCCAGATGAAACCTATTGAGATCGAGGACAGGCATCGTCGCATCCGTCGTGTGAAAAAATGGATGAGACGCTTGCCTCGTCGTTCAAACGTCCATCGTTATCCAGTCCTCAAGTGGTTTTCGGGAACTGCCCGTCGCCATTCCTATCTATGGTCTTTCCGTACGAGGGAAATGAGGTCGGCGATTTTTTTCGGCATGATCATAGCCTTGATGCCGTTGGTTGGAATTCAGATGCTCATAGTGTTCTTCATGGCCGTCTGGTTGCGTTCGAACCTTCCTTTAATTGTGGCCATACAATGGATCTCGAACCCCTTGACCATGGGACCCATCTATTATGCGGACTATAAGATCGGGATGGCCATGATGGAATTGTTCGGAATTGCTCCCGAACCCAATCCTATTCTCCAGCCAGATTACGATTGGTCTCACTTCCAATGGGCCAATCTCGCAGATTTGCTGGATACCTTTCCACCAATGATGTTGGGAGGTCTTGCATTCGGCATTTTTCTGGGTTTCGTCGGAGCTTCTTCCTACAAATGGCTCGCCAAATGGTCCAAGGGACCCTATGCTTTGACCCGAAACGATTTAAATAAAACGGAATAGAACCTGACAACGGGGAGGAAAGGATCATGAAGGGTGTGGGATCAATGGCCTCGAGGGCCTTTGTTGTGTTGGGCGTATTGAGCTTCTTCTGTGGCTCGCTTTCGGGAGCTGCGCGAATAGCCTTGGGCATAGACCATCTCGAGCGGAAGAAGTTTTCCGTCTTGAGCGGTAAGAGAGTCGGACTACTCACCCATCCTGCGGGACGCAGCGCGAGTGGCCTGAGTTCGATTGAGGTGCTCCGAAGAGCTCCACAAGTTCGTCTCGTGGCCTTGTTCGGTCCCGAGCACGGCATCTATGGGGACGAGAAAGCCGCCGTTCCCGTAGACGACAAGATCGATGCCCGTACTCGGCTTCCTGTCTTTTCCCTATACGGGAAATACCGGAAGCCGACTAAGGAGATGCTTCGGAAGATAGACGTAATGGTCGTCGATATGCAGGACGTCGGCGTGCGTTGCTACACGTACGTTAGCTGTATGCGCTACGTCATGGAAGCATGCTTTGAGAATGGGGTTGGTGTCGTTGTGCTGGATCGTCCGAACCCTCTGGGTGGCGTGCTCGTCGATGGTCCGCCGATGGACAGCAAGTGGATGAGTTACGTGGGTGCCTTTCGGGTTCCCTTTGTGCACGGGCTCACCATCGGGGAATTGGCCCTATTCGCAAAGCAGACGCCCGGTGTTCTTAAGGTGGAGGACAGCGTGCGGCGACGAGGCAAACTCATGGTGGTTCCCATGTTGGGATGGAAGCGTTCCATGACTTGGCCTCAGACCGGCCTTCGTTGGATTCCCACTTCTCCGAATATTCCCACGCTCGATTCCGTGGCGGGCTATCCCATGACCGGATTGGGAGGCCAACTGGGCAAGTTCCGACACGGGATAGGAACTCCATATCCCTTCCGTCTCCTTACCTTTGAGGGACGTTCCGCAGACGAAATCAAGAATGCCTTGGATGTGTTGAATTTACCCGGGTTGAGTTTTTCCATCAAGACTGCCAGAAATTCAAGCGGCAAGGAGGTTCGGGGCGTCTATCCCATCGTTTCAGATTGGAATCGATGGCAACCCACCGCCTTGGCCTTTCATATGATGAAGCTTTCGGCGAAATGGGAGAATCCCCAGCCATTTGCCGCCGCTGCCGCCGCTCAGGCTACTTTGTTCAACAAGCACGTGGGTTCCACTTCATGGTGGAACGAGCTTAGCGTCAAAGGGGGGAGGGCGGACGTGGACAAATTCCTCCGTGTGTGGAAATCACAGGCACTTCAATTTAGAAAAACCTCTTCCAAGTTCTTCCTCTACGACTAGATTTTAAAATCTTTTATGGGAGGTTGGCGCTTAGTCCGTTTTTGATCTTAATTGCTTCACCTTGCCAGGTCTTCTTGCGAAAGCACTTTAAGGTTGTTGCTTTTCAAGACCTCGATCGCAATGTCTTCGTCTTCGACTCCCATTGCCAGCACGGGTCGATCGTTCGGTCGCGTCAAGAAAGGGTAAACGTAGTGAATGTTGATTTCCGCCTGCAACAAGGCTGCCGTTACTTGCTTTAGAGAGAGTTCGGAGGAGATTTCAACGGCCACGATCTTTCTCTCCGAATGGGTGATCGTCATTCTGCGCAGGATGTCTTTTGTTTCGTCCGGGTAGTTGGTCACCATGCGAACCAAGGCGCTGTCGGTGGTATCCAGAACGGAAATGGCCATCACGTGTACGTTTGCTGCATTCAGATTGTTCAACATGTCGTTTAGCCAGCCCACTTTGTTCTCGGCATGGATAACGAATTGCCGCAACATTTCCCTGCCGGGATTTCGGAGGGTGACTTTTTCGTTTTCAGGCATGGTTTTGCTAGGGTGAGTACGACCTTCAGAAATTTATCTTTTCACAGCCATCCATAATGTATACGCTTGTATCCGAACATCAAGTTCTTATGAAATTATTCTTTTGTCAGTTAAATTTTTTTTTGTTCCCAGTCATCTCGACTTCGTACCCTTGATGCCCGAAGCATGACTTTCATCTCGAATCAACTTCCGCTTTTCGTTCTTTTTCTCTTAGCCTCGACGGTTTCGTTCGGCTCTGTCGGTCGTAAGTTGGTCGAGGCTTCCGAACCCGAGTTGAGACGCCTCGCCGAATCGGGGGATGCATATGCACAAGCTGCCCTTGCCCTTGCCTATGCCAATGGCGACAAGGGTCTATCGCTTTCCCTCGTCGAAGCCGACAAGTGGGCGCGACGCTCCGCCGACCAACGTCATCCCGTGGGGAAATTCGTTATGGGTCACTTGGCCATGAATCCTGTTCTTGGTTACGATTCCGACGCCCCGCGCAAGTATTACCTGTCTGCCTTCGGGGATTCCAAGGGAGAGCTTCTCAGGATGGCGGCATCCGGCGATCCGATTGCATGCTATGCCGTTGGCATGATCCTGACGTCCGACGTTCTCAGACCGCGTCTTGTACCCGACTTCGATCTTGCGGCTCGTCATCATTTAACGGCCTCCAGAGGAGGTTTTCTTCCTGCTTCTCATCAACTTGGAATCTTGAAGATCGAGGAGAATATGCTGAATGAAAGGGATGTGGAGGGAGGACTTGCCCTCGTGCGAGAAGCCGTTGCCGGTGATCTTCCCTTGGCCAACCACTACATGGGGCTTGCCTACCTCAAGGGAAAGGGAGTGAAGGAAGACAAGGGCATGGCGCTCGTTTACCTGCGCAAGGCCGCGGATTCCGGGCATGGTCGATCCATGATCGTTACCGCTCACTTGTATGCCGTCGGGTTTGCGACTCCGATCAACCTACCCTTGGCCAAGGAGTATGCGCTGCGGGCGAAAGCCGTTAAGGAACCGCAGGCGGACGAAAAGCTGCTTGAGATCGAGTCCCTTGCCCTTTCCGGTGCTTCCCGTGTTTCACCCGCTCCTAGCTATGTTCCCGAGCCTGAGGAAACGGTGGTCCCGCCTGCTCCTCCCGTACCGTCTGACAGCTTGCAAAGTTCACCTGTCGCCGGCGTCCATTCCTCCAACCCCGTTCCCAATACGGGAAGCTCCTCCATCCTACCCAACGCCCCTTCGACGAACCAGCCTTCATTTTTGCCTTCGCCCACTGCTGCCCCGAGTTCATCGGGCTTTTCACCGGAAAATTCAGGAAAACCCGCAACGGCATCAGATGTTTCCCAAGCACTCGAGTTGGCCAAACGCCAGTATTCCGGTGTTGGCATACCCGTTGACCTTGTCTCCGCCCGAAACAACTTTCTTGTTGCCGCCAATGCGGGAAATGCCGAGGCAGCTCGTTATCTCGGCATCATCTACCTTAGAGGCAAGGGAGTCCCCGTCGATAGGCCTACAGCCGCCACTTGGTTTAGGCGCGCCGCCAATTCCGGGGACACGTTGGCCAAGCGGAACCTCGAGCTTCTGGAGCAATTGCTCTCCCCCTGAGGCCTGAGGCAGGCAGGGTTTTAAACCTCGCAAAGGGAATCATGAAGTCTTTCAAGACCCCTCTGCCGGTCTATGTTCATAATATTCCTTCGCCTTCTTTGTTGGTTTTTCCGGATCGGGTTGAGGCCAACGTAGATCGTATGCTGGACATGGTGGGCGGTGATGTTTTGCGTCTGCGCCCGCACGTCAAGACGCACAAAATGGCGGAGGTGGTTCGGTTGCAGGTGGCCAAGGGCATCACCCGGTTCAAGTGCGCCACCATTGCCGAAGCCGAAATGACGGCTCTTTCCGGCGGGCGAGACGTTCTGTTGTCTCATCAGCCCGTAGGGCCTAACCTCTCTCGTTTCCTTGCTCTTCAGGCAAGATATCCCGAAGTGACATTTTCCACGATCGTGGACTCGGAGAAAGTGGTTGAGTCCTTTGTGGCTACGGGCAAGCCGGCCCGCCTTTTCGTAGACTTGGATTGCGGCATGCATCGTACGGGAGTCGATCCCGAGGATGGAGCCCTGTCCCTGTGTCGGCGAATCGCGGAGTCGGAACATTTGGAGTTCGCGGGTTTGCATGCATACGACGGGCACTTGCACCAACCTGACTTGTCGGAGCGAACCGAAGCCCATGCCGCGGCCATTAAGTCTTGGTCCGGCTTGATTCAGTCTTTGCAAGAAGAGAATCTTTCACCTCCTGCGATCGTGGTCGGCGGCAGCCCCACTTTTGGGCTAAACGCTAACACTGAATGGCAGTGCAGCCCTGGTACCACTCTATTCTGGGATGTGGGTTACGGACGTTCCTTCCCCGACTTGGATTTCGAATGCGCCGCCTTTTTGCTTACGCGCATAATCAGCAAGCCCGGAAAAGATCGGCTTTGCCTGGATTTGGGTCATAAGGCTGTGGCCGCTGAAAAGCCTATCGACAAAAGGGCTTGGTTCCCCGATTTGTCCGAGGCAAGGCCCTTGCTGCAAAGTGAGGAGCATTTCGTGTTGGAGTGTCCGAATGCGGAAGATTTCTCAGTAGGCGATGCCCTCTTGGCGGTGCCGTGGCACATTTGCCCTACCGTTGCCCTTCATCACGAGGCTAATCTGGTGAGGGATGGAAAGGTGTCGGGTGAAACGTGGAAGGTCGCTGCACGCAATCGAAAGTTGACCATTTAGCCGGCGCCCTTTTGAGGGAAGTACTTTGTTAGCTTTGGTGGGAAGCTTTTCGCTTTGCGGACCTCTTCCTCTCGGTTGCGTCCAGGATTCCTTTGCGCAGACGAAGGTTGCTAGGGGTGACTTCCACCAGTTCATCGTGGTCGATGTATTCGATGGCACGCTCCAATGAAAAACGCAGAGGGGGAGTCAGGGCTTCCGTCTTGTCCTTGCCTGCAGCTCGATGATTGGTGACGTGCTTGGTCTTCGTTGGGTTTACCGGCAGGTCTTCCATCCTTGGGTTTTCTCCGACTATCATTCCCGGGTAAACCCTTTCTCCCGGAGCGATGAAAAGTTTGCCTCGAGTCTCTATGTTGGAAAGGGCGTAGCTCATTGCTTCGCCTTTCTCAAT
Source organism: uncultured Puniceicoccaceae bacterium (assembly GCA_964576585.1). GTDB lineage: Bacteria > Verrucomicrobiota > Verrucomicrobiia > Opitutales > Seribacteraceae. Next base: position 16,544 of record CAZNWO010000023.1, read on the forward strand.
GGAAACCAACGTTCCGGTATGGCGTGTTCGAATGTCTCCGCTGTCGGGACGATATTCCTTGAACAAGTGGGATAAGATTCCCTCGCCGTTTGTCAATGTGAGCACTTCGAAATCAAATCCTATCAACCCTCTGGTGGGAATGGTCATTTCGATCAAGGAGCGACCGTTTCTCGCGGACATCGATTCAAGCTGCCCCTTCCTGTTCGATAGGGACTGCATGCAACCGCCCACGCATTCGTCGGGTACTTCCAGATAAAGAGTCTCGAAGGGTTCGTGCATACGATCGTTGATTCGCTTCTTGATGACCGTAGGCCGAGAAACGAGTACCTCATAGCCTTCTCTCCGCATTTCCTCAACTAGGACGGCTACCTGCATGGCGCCTCTTGCGCTCAACTTGAATTGTGATGCAATTTCCGTCTCCTCGAACTTTATCGAGACGTTTGTGCGCGCTTCTCGCCTCAAGCGATCCCTGAGTTCGCGGGACGTCACCCGATCGCCGTCTTGTCCCGCAAACGGGCCGTCGTTCACCGAGAAGGACATCATCAAGGTGGGGGGATCGATTTCCTTGAAGGGTAGGGGAGAACTGGTCTCGTCTGAGGCGATCGTTTCACCAATTTCGACTTCCTCGAATCCCGAGAGTCCGATTATGTTGCCGGTAATGCCTTCGCTGGCCTCATTCGTTGCCAAGGCTGCATACTCGAAGATCTTGCTGGCCTTTGCCTGAATGGGATTTCGATCCGTTCTCAATCTCCATATCATATCTCCCACACTCAGGGAGCCGGATAAAATCTTTCCGATTGCGATGCGTCCCACGTAATCCGACCAATCCACGTTCGATACCAGCATCCTGAACTCGTCCGTTTCCATAACTTCGGGAGGAGGCACTTGCTTCAGGATCGTTTCGAAAAGCGGAGACAAGTCCTTTTGCTCGTCGACCGAATCATGGTTTGCACAGGCAAATCCTTCCTTTGCGCTTCCGAATAGGAAAGGCGAATCGAACTGTTCGTCGTTTGCGTTCAGTTCCAAGAACAATTCGAGAACTTCCTCACGAATTTCCATTGGGCGGGCATTCGGCCGATCGATCTTGTTCACGAAGACGATGGGAGCTAATTGAGCCGCGAGAGCTTTTTTCAGCACGAACCTTGTTTGAGCTTGGGTGCCCTCATAGGCGTCGACGACCAACAACACGCCGTCCACCATGTTCATGACTCGCTCGACTTCTCCGCCGAAGTCCGCGTGCCCCGGAGTGTCGACTATGTTCAGGATATGTTCCTTCCATCGAACCGAAGTATTCTTGGCCTTAATCGTGATTCCGCGTTCCCTTTCCTGATCCATGGAGTCCATGGCTCTGTCTTCCAGAACTTGATTTTCCCGAAAGGCCCCGGACTGCTTCAGCATCTGATCGACCAAGGTTGTTTTGCCATGGTCGACGTGAGCGATGATAGCAATGTTTCGGATTCGTTCCGATTTATGTGTTTTTTCCGTCATTGAAAGAATTTCTCTTCTTTATGGCTATGGGTTGAGAATATTGGCTTAAGGCGAGGCAATGGACTTTCTTCTCAATGGGATTCTCTTGGATAATATTCGAATATGTATATTTATGAGTTCGGTTCGATAACGATCGCGATTCCCTGTTCCCGCCAAGGTTGGGAAGCGAAAGCGAGGATTTTGGCTGAGGTGAGGGAAAGACCGAGAACTGAAACTACCCGTTTGCTTTGCCGGGTTTGCTGTTTCCGAAGAGGGACGTTATCGAGGTAATCTTGTTAATGATCACGCGACCGTTTCTTTCGATACATTTTCCGCTAAGGTTTATCGGGGTTCCCACATGGTAGGCGACGTTGAAGGAATGAAAGTCGCCAAAGCCGATTTCGATTCTGACCGAATCCTGTCCCTTTACGTCCATGTAGAAGACCTTTGCTTCGTCCAAGTTGTCGGACATGCGCAGCCTGCCCTGTACGTTCATGGTTCCTGTTTCGATCTTGATCCAACTATCGAAAGGTGGCTCGGAATACTCCTCGAACTTTCCTCCGTCGAGTCCTGTCAGAGGTTCCTTGGAATTGGCGAAGGATTCTTGCTCGATTCCGAAGAGCTTCAGCAGAGACAAGTGGAGCCTTCCCAGTTCTTGATTCTTGGAATACCTGAGGTAGCGTCCTGTCTTGAGCTTTCCTCCGCCTTGTCCGGCAAGAACGATCGGCAGCCTTTGCGCCGTATGGTTGTCGCTGTGCCCCATTCCCGAGCCGTATAAAACCACACAGTGGTCAAGCAAGCGTCCGTTGTGATCCTTGTAGGACTTCAGCTTGTTGAGCAGGTAATCGAACTTTTCCATGTGCCAGAGGCTGATCTTGAGCAAGGAGTCGATGTTTTCCCTGCTGAAGTTTCTGAAGAAGTGAGACAAATAGTGGTGCTGCTTCTTGATTCCAAGAAAGTCGAAGATCATCCTGCTGTTGCTGTTGCCGAGCATGTAGGATACGCACCTCGTGGAATCCGTCCAAAGGGCCATTGCGATTACGTCCAGCATGGCGTTGACTTGCTCGTCCAAGTTCGTGGGAGTCAGCGGACGCGCCAGTCCCTTGAGCTTCGAGGCATGTTGACTATTTTCCGCGGGAGCCATTTTCTCGAGTCGGATTTCGGTTTCACGCAAGGCGGTGAAATATTCCTCGAGAGTATCGCGGTCCTCGATGCCGGCTTTTCTCTTCAGCGCCTTTGCATCCGATTCCGCGCGATCCAGAAGGCTAGTCATTTCGCGTCTCCTGCCGGCGTCGCTCAGGGGATTTCGGAATAACTTGTCGAAGATGAGCTGGGGATCACTTTCCCTTGGGATTCTGCCGCCCTTCTTGTCGTAGGAAATGTAGCTGCAGTCTATCTGGTTCGTGAACAAGCCCTCGGTGGTAAGTTCGAGGGAACGATGGGTCGTGTCACCTCGAATCTTGTCGGCGATTAATTGATCGACACTCGCAGACCTCGTGTTCTGATGGTGACCACACAAGAATCGTCGGGTGGAGTTGCTGTGCGAGGAGAACCCGAAGTCTCCCATGTTGTCGAGAATGAGCAGGTCCTCCTTGTGGCCTGAGAAGGGCTTCATCAAGGGAGACATCCTGAAATCGTGTTCCTTTCCGCCGTTTACGTTCCAAGAGGGCGGGTGAACGCCATTGGGCTTGAAGAGGGTCATGAAACGGGTGGGGGGCGTGGAATGGTCTTGCCCGCCGAGAATGCCTGTTCGTCCCCTTGCCTCCATAAGGTTCAGGAAGGGCAGGGGAACAAGTGTTCCGACTCCCCTCAGGAAGGTTCTGCGTTCAATTCTCCAAGCTTTGCTCATCGCGGTTTGTTGTAAATGCAGTCTCTCGAAAAGGCAGCGAATTTGCAACCTCTATGAACAAGTCCTGCCAGCTTCCATCTCGGCTGACGATCCGTTTGGAAATTTCGTCGACGATTGGTTGGTCTCCCCTTTCCAGTTTGCGACACAGGGCGTAGGAGAGGACTCGGGCGACAAGGTTCCTGACGATTTGATCCTTCTTTTGCGTGAGAAGGATCTTCTTGAGTTCAGGGAAATTCATGAATTCCTCGCCAGAGGGCAATTTCCCAGAGGTGTCGACCGAAGGCTGGTTGCCACGCTTGTTGTAGGATGCTAGAAGGTATCTCCCGTTCGCATCGTACCCGTCGAGAGCAAACCCGAGAGGATCGATTTTCTCATGACACCTGGCGCAGGATTGGTTTTCGCGATGAACCTCGAACCTCTGCCTGAAGGTTAGCCGTTGGCCACGCGGGCTTGGCTTTACGGGGGGGACGTCGGCGGGTGGCTCGCCAAGTCTTACGCCCAAGATCTTGCGAAGAATCCAAGTTCCTCTGAGTATTGGACCCCTGTTCATTGCGAGAATGCTTGGCATGGTCAGAATGCCTCCTCGTCCTTCCGCTTCCTTTATCGTCAGCCGTTGGTTCATTGTCCGTTGACGCTCGATTCCCCTTGGCTTCACGTATTTTTCCATCCTGAGGCGATCCCTGCCGTAGAACCCTGCGGTGCTTGCGTTGGCAAAGGTGACGTTGGAGTCGAGGAGCTCCATCACAGGTCGATCCTCCGTGAAGAGGTAATGAAGGAAGTCTCTCGGTTGTGATCGCAAGGCGTGTAAACGGATTGGGTCGTTCCTGAATTGTTCGTCGATTGAAGCCAGATCCAACAACTGCACCCCAAAGCTGTCGGCAAGGTTTCGAGCCTTCGGGTCGGACAACATTCTTCTCACTTGCAGCCCCACCTGATTGCGGTCGCTCAGCTTGCCTAGCTTCGCCAAGTCGAACAGTTCCTTGTCGGGCATGTCCTCCCAAAGGAAGTAAGAAAGACGCTCCGCAAGTTCGAAATCGTCAACCTGCTCGCGGGAAGACTTTGTCCGAGGCTTGACCAAAAGACCTCGATAGAGAAATTCCGGCGAGATCAATACGTTCTTCATCTCGAACTTCAAGGCAGTGAGCAAGTCTTCCCCTTTTTTCGCATCCAATGAGTCCAAGGATTTTTCAATCCTTTCTTCAGCTGCTTCGCGTCTGAAAGCACTTGCGATGAAGTTCCTTAGCAGGGATTCGGCCTGTTCATGAGAGATCGCCCCCCCTTGGGCAACTTCTTCTCCCAACATTTGATTCAATGGCTTCACTCCCTTGACCGAAAACAGTTGGTCCAAGGCGACTCCTCCCAGATAGGCGTAGTTTTCCAGCAACGGGGAAGACAGGGCAACGGAACTGGTGTCATTGAAAAAGCCGCTTGGCCCGGGAGGGTCTTGAGGCAAGATCTTCAGCACGAGTGATTTTTCTCCCGAAACCGTTTGTTCTGCTTGGGCAATTCCGACTTCCAAGTCGAACCCGAAGAGGGATTCGAGGGTGTTCTTGTACTCGTTTGCGGAAAGCCTGCGAGGGCGGTGGAGCGGAACCTCTGGTTTAGATGGAAGCTTCGAGAATGCCCTGTGCCAATTCAGGATGGATTTTTTTTCCGCGATGGTCAGCGATTTCTCGTCCTCGGGCGGCATTTCCCCGAGCTCAATCACTTCAATTACGGTCTCCCACAGGTCCAAATGAGATTCGGCAATACGGTCCGTTGTTATTCCGGAAAAGTCTACCTGACCTTTGGTTTTCTCTCCGCCATGACACTTCAGGCAAGATCGTTGGAGAATCGGAAAAACTTCTTCCGAGAAATCACCGGCAATCAGCCCAGAATGAAATGAAATCGCCAGAGAAAAAAGGAAAGTAACCCCTCGATTCCTCATTTTCATTCCTAAAGAACTCAGTTCGCTCGATTTGTTGATTTGACGGATTCCTGCCTGCTTTTCATTTGAAGGATACATTTTTGAATCAAGGATTAAATGATTCAAGCCGTTTTTCGAAACCAAGCCCGATGCAACCTTCGTGGTTTTGGGAAAACTTTGGGGTCAGACGCGCCTAAGCGAAGACGGTGATAGATATTGAGCGAAAGAGACGGACGCATGTGGTTGCTCGCCAAATGGAGCAAGACTTGCTACCCTATGCGCGATCCAAGTTAGGTCTCGATCTTTTCCTCGGAAACCTCTTGGGATGTTTCCGATTCATCCTGTTTCCATTGTTCACCCAGGTATTCGTGAACGCTGAGGTCACCTACGAAAGACAATCCTTCACGTCGTTCCACTACATGATAGCGTTCGACGTACTTTTGCACGACGTGAATCTTTGCATCCAGGGGTTGGACGATGAGCAACTGGAGATGGAATTCCTTGAAGAGATCCAAGAGAAACTGGGAGAATTCGTCGTCCGTCTTGCTGAACATTTCGTCCACGGCCACCAAGCGGAAAGTCTCCGTTTGCTTGCCGCCGACGTTTATTCCGTACTGGTATGCGATTGCGGTTGCAAGAATCGTTGAGGCCAGTCGATTTTTTTCTCCTCCCGATTTTCCCGCGGCGCCGCTGTAGCTTTGCCTGAGGACGTCTTCCTCCTTGTAAAACTCGTCGGCCCGAAACTTGAACCAGTTCCTGACGTCTATAACTCGTTCGGTCCAGTTCATGTCCTGCTCGAGTTCTCCCAAGAATTGCTCCACCCTGTGGTAGCGCTCGCGCCTGCGCTCGTCGTCGTCGTCGGATTCCAGATCTGCTTCCAGCGCATGCCGTCTCATCTTCTTGAACCTTCGGACGCCATCGTCTCCCGCGTCCTCGAACTTCAGCTGAATGTAGGTTGCTTCCTTGCGGTCGAAGGTCACGCGAGCCAGATGTTCGTTCAGTTCGTTTATCCTTTTGCGGATTCGGTCTCGGTGAGATTCGAGGGCTTCGCTGAATCCCGACACTTCCTCGGGAACCTGAACTCTGAGAAGCTCCTCGAAACGCTCCCTGTTCTTGGCAAGATCCTCCTCCTCGATTTGTCTCCTTACTTCCTCGAAGATCGCATAGGTTTCGTTTTTGTATCCTTCTTCCAAGTCTAGGGTCAGCTCGTCACGAAAAGCTTGGTTTCGAGCATCCGCGACGAATCGCTGCATTGCCGCGACGTTCTTGTCCCGAAACTTGCCTAGGCTTGATTCGAATTTTGCAATCCGAGCATCCAGTTTGTGAGTGGCTTCCCTTGCAGTTTCCTCGATTTGGTCCGGTTCTGCGGGCGGCTTGCCGAACTCGGCGACGATTTCCTCGTACAGCTTCAGGAGTCTTTCATCGGCTTGTTCGATTACTTCTTCGGATTCCTCTTCCTCGCAATCGAAGGAGTCGATGAATTCCGTCCTGCTTTTTTCGAGCATCGTCTCCAATGAGGAAATTCTCGAGTCGTTTCTCTCGGCGTTCGCTTCCACGCCACCTATTCTTTGAAGGATTTCATCTCGCTTGGCTTGCATTTCCTCAAGCTTTTCATGAGCTGCGTCACAGTCGTCCTTGAGCTTTTTTAAGACGTCCGACCCCCCCACGATGACTCTTTCCTCTTCCTCTAGGTCCGCCAGTCTAGAGGCCAGACCCACACTGTCGATGTCGGAGAACTCATTTGCACTGGCCTGAAGTTGGGCACCTGCGCGAAGCCGGATTCGGATGGATTGTCTTTCCGCTTCGGCTTCTCGAATGGCTCTTCCCGCACGATCGACTTCCTCCCGCCATTTGCTTAAGGAGTCGTCGAGAGTCTTTTGCTTTGGACTCACGTCCCAACCCATTACCCAGTTGCCAGCATCCTCAAGGAAAAAGGTATCGTCCTTCTCCCGGAGTTCGCCGTTGGTCTTGACGAGGCCTTCAAGCGTTAGGCCATCGGGATTTTTCTCGAACTTTTTGTCCCTCTTTTCTCGGCAGAGGTGTGGGAAGCGCTCGGCAAGCGTGGCCCTGAGCCATTTTTGTCTGCCTGCTTCCAGCTCGGGTCTAACGGTCAGTTTGGCCACGACTGAGTCGACATGCAACTTGGGTTCCTTTGCCTGTGTGTGTGGGCAAATGATGGCCATGCGTTCCCCGAGGTTGTTTTCCTCCAAGTATGCTTCGGCCTTGTCGGCCAACTTGGGGGGAAGGACGATTGTGAGGGAGAAGGGCCTGAGGAGCCTTTCGCTCGGGCCTGTCCACCTTATCTCATCGGGTACGACTTGTATCAATTCCGCGACGAACGGCAGTTCGGCAGCGTCGCGGTCCAAGGCGGATGCAAGCGAATTGCGCAAGCGGGCAAGCTCTGCGGGAACGTTCGTGTTGGCTTCCAGCAAGTGTTCCCGCTCGTCCTCCAGGGTCTCGACTCTTTCATTCGCCTTGCGGAGTTGGAAGGAAAGTTCGGGTATTTTTTCATCCAGTTCGGCGAGGTTGCCTTCCAGTCGTGGAATTCGTGAGTCCAGTTCCCTCCTGAGCGAGAGAAAGTCGTCCTCTTCCTTGACCCGGACTCCCTTTTCCCACGAACCCAAGTGGCGCTCGAAGGTCGCCGCTCGCTTGGCCACGATTTCACGCTTGTCTCGGAGGCGGTCCATTTCCGCGCCAACTTGCTCAAGTCTTCTGTTCTCGTCTGTTTCGGATAGAGCGCGTTCGAGGTGGTTGAGCTTTTCGCGCAGTCGATCGACTTCGCCTCCGGCAGTCTTGAGACGCGATCGCTCGGCCTCTTCCTGGTGTTTCAGTTCATCGACCCATTCCATCCTGCTGTCCATTTCCGTCTGGGCGTAGAAAGGTTCGATCGCATGACGCAGGTTTTCCGCTTCTTCTCGATCATTGATGGAGGAAAGGAAGGATTGGTGCGTAGCCCGGATCTCATCGAGTTGCTCAAGCTGATGGGCTGCGGTCTCGATTCTTCTGTGCGTGCTCCTGAGGTCGTCGAACCTTTCCTGCAGGGCGACAAGCTTTTCCTTGGAGCCTCCGTCGTCGAGCATATGTTCGCGAATGAATTGGGTAAGGTCCTTAACGTCCTTGATGCATACGGCCTGATTGAACACGGACATGGGAGAGCGGTTGCCCAGGTCGGTGTCCAGAAAGAGCATGGACTCGAATTTCTTGTGATAGGCCGTGAAGGAATCAAAGGTGAGCAAGGAGCGCTCCTTGATGATCTTTCTAAGGCTTTCAACGTCTTCAAGCTCATTGAAGTCTTCCTCGATGGATAGCTTGCGTTTCTCAACGACGTATATCTTTTCCACCTTCCCTCCGGGCATGCACCAAAGGACTTGAGCGAGGGTGACGTCCGACTTGTAGGCTTCGTTGTAGAAGTGCGCGAGAAGGACGGTGTAGGTTTCTCCGGGTTTACGGAGAGTCTCCTTGCGACCCTGTCCCGTGGACGCGTCGTGGATCTCGGAATAAGCTCCCAGAACGTAGTCTCTCTCGTTTCTTTCGCGACTGCCTGCTTGGCTAGAGGCGACGTTGTAGTTCCTGATGCGATTTGGAACCAGAAGGGTTAGCAATGCATCAACGATGGTCGACTTGCCTGAACCATTGCGCCCCGTGATCATCGAGGTCCGCCCGTCGGGGCGCATGGAGTAGACTTTTCCGTTAAAGGTCCCCCAGTTGAGCAGCGAGAGTTCGTGCAGACGATATCCCGCAGTCGACTTGTCCGGGGAGAATTCCAGTTCGAGTTGAGATTCAAGCATCTTCTTCCTCCATTTCTTCTTGCAGGTCCGGTGTCCTTCTCTTGATTTGGTCCCTTACTTCTGCCAGCTTCTCGGGCGGAAGCTTCGCCTTGATTATTCGTTCCACTCGGTAAAGACCACCGTCCTTGTCTCGAACCTTCTTCAGAATTCCCCATTCCTCGAAACGAGAAATCATTGCGGAGATTTGCCTGTGGATTTTTTTCTCGTCGTGGAGCTCCGGATAATAGGGGGTCATGACTTCCCGCAAGTCCAAGGCAGTGCGGTAAAGGTGGTCCCCTTCCTCTTGGTTTTGCTCGAACCTCATGAGTTCCTCCCGAAGGAGAACCATGAAGATGGTTTGATGATAAGTCAGTCTAGTCCGCCTGAGCACTCTCGGCAAGGGAGCCGTATCCGCTTCTTCCCATCCTTCTTCCTCCTCTTCGTCCGTTTCCTCGTTTTGCCTAATGAAGGCATATCCTGCGGAATCGTCCCTGGCGACTTCCAAGCCCATTTCACGGAAATGATTTCGGATTCTTTCCCATTCGGCTCCGAGTCTGCCCCATAGGTCGAGGTCTTCCTGATAAATTGGACCATTCAGCAAGCGAACGATCACGTGTCTGTGCGTAATAGCTGGATTCATAGGCTAGGTTCGTTGAAAGATTAGTTGCTCGACCTCGACGTATCGAGGTTGCTCGGGTCGATTTAGGTCAACGTTTACGATTTCTCCGTCCATAATTTGATGTCTCTTTTCTTCACCGGCGATCACGCGATAGCAGACGACGTCCACAATGCCGCGCTCGGGAGGATATCGTTCGACCATTTCGGTTAGGCTGGCTTGCTCCTGTTCGAGTAGCGTTTCCTCAACCCTTTCTCGATACTTCGACAAGTCCAGGGGTTCGCCGACCGAATGAAGTATCTCGTTCATCCATTCGGGGCTTTCCTTTTCCGCCTTGGATATAACGGAAAACTGCTCGATTGCCTTCGGTTCCCAGAAACCCGCTTCCATCAAACCGAAGAACTGAGGCCTAATCTCAATTTCGAATTCCCAGTCTTCAAGCGGTTGTTCACGGATAATGAAAGCTTGCTTGCGAATGTCGGACAGGGTTTCCCGAACCTGTCGACCACCTCCGCCCGCATGTTCTCCCACCACTTGCCTGAGTTTTCTGCTGATCCTGCCGTAGGCCCCATGGGCCGTTCCCGCCTCGCCGAACAAGCGATCACTCAAGGTGGAGAAGGTCTTTTTGTTGTCCAGTCCCCTCCTTCGCGCGATGTCCGTTGTCTGTTCAGCCAAGTTGCGGAACTTTCGCGAAAGGGTCGGGTTGGTCATCATTTCCCTGAACCCGAAGTAGCTTTTTCCTTGGTCGCATGAACGCAACTCCTCGTCCGCATCCAGAACATGCTCGACGATGTCTCCCTTGGAAGCCGTCCCCCGGGCGTAGAGGTTCGAGATTTCGCGAGCATGCTCCTTGAAGAACTCTTCTATTGCCCGAAAGTCGGACAGGAAGTGCTCGACCAAGTCCGACAGGTCGTACACCTGATCCCTAATCGCGTCTTCCCCAAAGATCGGGGCTTCGCCTGTTTCCTGAATGCGTCGGATTTCCTCGTCGATCTGGTCGCGCTTTCGAGACAGTTCGCGAATCCTTGACTCCGGATCCGAGTTCACTCCTTCCGAGAGGCTTTGCATTTCCAGCAGGATTCTATTGAACCGAGACTCCGTGGTCGCGTAACCACGATGCTGCAAGGTGATCAAGTCCTGCAGCCAAGCCAGCGCCTTTTCCGAATGGCGAGTCAGTCGGAAAACGTATTCCTCCCGTTCCTCATCGAATGTCTTGGTTAGGTAGCGATGAGTCTCGTCGCACCATTCGTCAAGGTATTCCTGCGGAAGTCGCTTGGGGGCGTCGAAGTCTTCGAGCTCTCGGACTTGTTCTATATGTTCTCCCAATGTGGCGGTCAGTTCCTCCTCCGAGGCCTCGACCACTCCCCATTTTTTGAACGTCTTGAAAAAAAAGCCGACTACGAAAGAGCCGAGCCGACCACGCATGAGCCGCAATGCAGGCGACTCTTCAAACAAGTGAAGAAATTCCTCATCCATCATACCATTTTAATTAACCACCTCCTCAACTTGAGCACTCCGACCGTCAAGTCAAAGAGAAGTTATTACCAATGCTTGTTCCAGTCTTTAAACTGTGGAAAATTTTAATTTTTTGACTTTGTTTTCAGAACGAGTTCCCAACCTTCCCTCGGATTAATCGTTTTATGTAAATCATTCATGGATAATTTCTTGAATGTGTTTGAGGTCGAGTCTTGGAAAATCTGAAAACCAATTCCGGCAGTATGCGTTCATTCATGTCTTGTTTTGAAATTTTTTTTCAAAAGCTAAACCTCGGCTCGTTCTCAACCTGAAAATTTGTTTTTTCACTGGATTTTTTATTGCAATCACCTTGCATTAATTTCATTTAGAGATTCTTTCATGAAACGTTTTCTGTCCATATGCTGCCTGATTCTTGTGGCTGGACTTACAATTTCAGTTGTTTCTCCTGAATTTCATTCTTTTTTCTTTCATTCCAATGACCTTTGCCCCGATGCCGATGGGGCTGACCCATGCCATTCTCATGGGGAGGGCGATGAAGAGGAGGAGCAACAGGACTCCTGTCCGGTGTTACTGTTCAGCAAGTCTTCGGAAGTTTCCCATTTCCCCATATTTTTGCTGGAACCCGCTCTTTCCGTCATTCGGGTCTCTCCTGAAGAGTGGGAAAGGGTTTGGATTGGCGGCAAGGTCACTTCCATTTGGGCTAGGGGACCTCCACTTCGGGCGTAACCATTTTGTGTAGCATCGAATTCCCTGGGGAGACCTAGGGAACGATTCGCCCTTCCAACCTTTTCACATAAACGAGGAGCACGCCTTTGTTGTTATCGAGGCATTGGCTCGTGTCCATTTCCGTTCCCTTCTCAACCATGAAACATTTACCTTACACTCTTATGATTTTCGCTTCCTTGGCTTCGGCTCAGGACAATAACTTTAACGAACGATTCGAGGAACTGGATCCACTGGTCATTGAATCAACCCCTCTTGACACAAACGTCTCCGAGATTACTCGAACTTGGAGCGTGCTCAACAAAAGCGACTTGGAGAAAGCCAAGTCCGTTACCATTGCCGAGACCTTGGCCAATCAACCTGGAATCCACCAATCGTTTTTCGGGCCCAGTTCTAATCGTCCCATTATTCGTGGCTTGGACAAGCACCGCGTCCGCATGCTGCAAAATGGGGTGGAATCCTTCGATTTCTCGACTGCCTCCGAGGATCATGCGGTGTCGATTGATCCGATGTTCGTGGAGCGTATCGAGATGTTGCGCGGATCGTCAGCCCTTTTGTATGGATCCAGTGCAATCGGGGGAGCTGTAAACGTTATTGACCGGAGCATCCCTACTCGCTCCTTCGCCGGTTCTCCCGGTGCAGTCTTTCGCTCTGGTTACAACAGCGTTAACAATGGCTGGAAAGCAGGCGCAATGGGTTTCGCGGGTACGGAATCGCTTAGCTTTCAAATCAACGGTTTTACCAGGAATTTCGACGATTACGATGCTCCTGACGGTTTTACGCATGACGGAACTCCACGTGACAAAGTTTTGAACAGTATGGGCGAAAGCCACTCCTATGGTTTGGGTGGTTCTCACTTGTGGGACGGCGGCTATGCGGGCATGAGCTTTTCGCAACTCGAGAATGTTTACGGAGTACCCGGCGAGCATGCGGAAAACGAAACCCGGGTGGAACTGGAAAGCGATCGCTTCGAGGCGCGTTCCGAAATCGAGATTACGGATTCCGATTGGTTGCGTGGCATTGAATTGAGTTTCGGATATGGTGATTATCGCCACGACGAGATCGGCAAGGAAGATGGAGCGGGGCCTTTTGAGACACATGCAAGTTACCTCAGAGAAGGAATCGAAGCCAGGACCGTTTTGGTTCATGAAATTGGATCCCTTCGCGGGGCGCTCGGCTTTCACGGTCTTTTTGATGACTTGAAGATTCAGGGGGAGGAAAATGGAACCATTTTTTCCGGAGCGAGCGGAGGAGACAGCAAACCCATATCTGCAGAAGAATCCAGCAAGTTGGCAGTCTTCCTTATCGAGGAATTTGAGCTGAGCGGGAGCACTCGGGTGAATGGAGGCATTCGTTGGGAAATCTATGATCGCGACTTTGAAAGCGAAATTGCTGATCGCGATGATTCGACCTTCAGCGCCAGCGGCGGGATTTCTCATGACTTGAGCGAAGGCTGGAATTTAAGCGCCAACTTGAGTTACACCGAAAGAGCTCCCGAGACTTCCGAGCTTTACAGCGATGGTCCCCATCATGCGACGGAAGCCTTTGAGATTGGAAACTCGGCTCTGGATACCGAATCCGCAGTCGGGTTCGAAGTTATCTTGCGCCGCACCTTAGGTAGGGTGACGGGGCAGCTTTCGGCCTTTCACAACCAATTCGACAATTACGTCTTCCTTGAGGATACGGACGAAAACCGAACGGTTGAAGGGGGAGAGGTCATGAAAGTTAAGAAATTCGAATCCGCGAAAGCCGAATTTCAAGGACTGGAAGCCAAAATCGACTGGCTCGCCTTGGAAAATCCTAGTTGGTCGCTCCTTCTTTCCGCTTATGGCGACCTCATTCGCGCAAAGAACGAAAGCGAGGGAACCTACCTGCCGAGAATACCACCGGCAAGACTCGGCGTAGGTTTCGAAGTCCAAGCCGAGAAACTTACGTTGGGTATGAATATGAACCATGTCTTCAAGCAGAACAAGATATCCGTGCATGAGGAAGAAGAGGATCACGGAGGGGGCGAAGAAGAAGAGCACGACCATGGTGAGACGCCCACGGCATCCTACTCCTTGCTCAATGCCTATGCAAGTTATGATTTAAATCTTGGAAGCTCGCAAGGCGAACTTTTCCTTCGAGGTTTCAACCTTACTGACGAGCTTGCCCGGGTACACACTTCCTTTCTCAAGGATTCAGCTCCTCTCCCGGGAGCCGGCGTGGAAGTGGGCCTGAGAATCGATTTCTAGCTTTACGGATTCTCGACGATAAGGTCAGGGGTTGAGGTTTCTCAGCTCTTTCGCCGTCCAAGGCTCACCTCCACCGAGGTGAGCCTTTCTGCCTTTCTCGAGCTCCTGTCCCGTGACACGGGATATATCATCTTGCGCAATCCTTCAGGCTTTTGCCTTTCCGTTGTCGAACTGGCTTTTACTTGCGCTTGAGTTGCGAAATTAGAAAGGCGGTCGGGTTTTCGTGCTTTACCTTGGGTAGGCCGGGGTAGA
>CAZNWO010000024.1:0-2856 GCA_964576585.1 uncultured Puniceicoccaceae bacterium
GGCCCGGTCTTCTGGCTCCCGCAATTCCCCGAGGAGACGTTCAGGTAGTGCGTCTCCCATCCGGACTGTTGCAGGAGAAGCAAGGTACCCGCCATCATGAACTCGACGTCGTCGGGATGAGCCGCAACGGCTATGGCTACCTTCACGCTCACAGACGCTTTCCTACAAAGGCCGCACGACCGAGATGCCTCGGTAGTAATCCAAGAGAGTCTCCAACGAGCCTACGCCACCTCCCATTCCGCTCTGCTTGACTCCACCGTAGGGAACTCCGTGAACGACAACGTTGTGGCTGTTGATCCAACCATTGCCCGCAACAAAGGATTCAGCCACTCGTTGGCAACGTCCTAGGTCGCTTGACCAAACGCTGTTCGCCAAACCGTAGGCAGTATCATTGGCCTTGGTCAACCCATCCGCCTCATCTTCAAAAGGCGCAAGATAGGCGACGGGGCCGAAAACTTCCTCCCTAGCGGCAACGTTGTCGAGAGAACCCGCAAGAAGCGCCGGCTTCACGTAATAACCTCCGGGCCTTCCTTCCACCTCAGCTGAACCACCCTCCAGAACTACCTCTGCACCCTCGCCCACTCCCTTCTCCAAATAGCCAAGCACGCGGCCCTTCTGTTTCTCGCTCACCACGGGACCCATGGCGGAACCCTCGTCGGATGGATAGCCAATGGCCACCTTTTGCATTCGCTCGGAAACCTCGTTGACGAATTCGTCGTAAACGGGTTTCTGCACGAGCCAGCGAGTGGCGTCGCAACAAACCTGCCCGGTGTGAAAGGTGATGGCGTCTACCAGCTTTTGGGCGGTCTCCGAAACGTCGACGTCGTCAAAGACGACCGCAGCGCCCTTGCCGCCGAGCTCCAACTTGACGGGAACGAGATTGCGACCGCATTCGGCAGCCACCAGACGACCGACCTCCGGGGAACCCGTAAAGGACATTCGGGAAAGCTTCGGGTTGGCGGAAAGCGCAGCCCCCGTGACCTCGCCAAGTCCCGGCACGACGTTGACCACGCCGTCGGGAAAACCCAACTCCTTCACCATTCGAGCCAAGTAGAGGGTGGTAAGAGGCGTATCCTCGGCGGGTTTGACCACCACGGTATTGCCGGCAGCCAATGCGGGGGCAATCCCCCATCCGCAAAGCAGGAAGGGAAAGTTCCACGGAACGATGCTTCCGCAAACACCCCACGGGTGCCTTGCGTAAGCTGCTTCATGCCCCTTGACCGCAAGTACCGTGCGCAATTGCATATTCTGGGCGAGGTCCGCGAAGTAGCGCATGGTATCGATGAAATTCTGCACGTCGTCTTCGGCCTGTCCAAGAATCTTACCGCAGTCCATGGACTCAAGTTGAGCCAGCAAGGGTTTGCGGCTCTCGACTTCATCCGCCAAGCGGTGCAGGTAGACACAACGCTCGTTCACCGGAAGATTGGCCCATTCGGCATTTTTAAAAGCTTCGGCAGCAACATCCACGGCACGCTCGACGTCGGAAGCCTGCAGGTTGTGAACGTCGGCCAGCTTCTCCCCGTTGCCCGGATCGATCACGGGAAAGGTTTCCCCACTCGAGGAAGGCAGATCCTCCCCGCCTACAAATCCCGCAATGGGACCTTGGGAAAGAATTTCTTTGATTTCGGATTGTAGCGATGAATCAGTCATGGGGATTGGTGCTTGAAGTTCGAATGCGAGGAATTACGCAACCCATAAGCGGGAAAGCTTTTATCCGGGTCAACTACGGATTGCAATCGTGGTAAAAAACCTGTCTCAGAGTCGAATTGTTCTGGCAAAAACAAAGGGAAACCACAGTTTGTAGAAAATGTTTAGGAAAATCTCCCGATTCGTTCTGCTCCCCGCATTAGCCCTTAATTTCTCAACGCCTTCGTTCGCAGAGGACTGGCCGGGTTGGCGTGGCCCGAGAGGAGACGGAACGATAATTGATTCCTCCGCTCCGGTCAAATGGTCGCTGCCCGACAACCTCGTATGGAAGCTACCGATAGAGGGCAAGGGACATGCTTCCCCAATCGTGATCGGAGAAAAGCTTTTCCTGGTTACAGCCATTGAAAAAGACAAATCCCGAAAATTGCTCTGCATCGACAGGAAGAAAGGCCGCGAAATCTGGCGAACAGACGTCTTGAAGAGTCCGTTCGAGAGAGTGCACAGGCTCAACAGTCGTTCTTCCAGCACTCCCTGCAGCGACGGCAAACGCATCTACGTAAGCTTTCTCGACGAAACCCATATGTATGTCGCAGCCTACGACCTGGATGGCAAGAAATTGTGGGAAGTAAGACCCGGCGTATTCTCAAGCATACACGGCTACTGCTCCTCACCCATCCTTTGGAAAGACACGGTGATAATCAATGGCGACCACGACGGTCCGGGTTACCTCGTCGCCTTGGACAAGAAGACCGGCAAGACCATCTGGAAAATCGATCGCCCGAACAACACGCGCAGCTACTGCACCCCAATCATTCGGGAAATCGACGGACGAAACCAACTTATCCTTTCCGGTAGCCTTTGCGTTGCCAGCTACGATCCCGACAACGGCAAACTCCACTGGATCAGCGACGGACCGACCGAGCAGTACGTCGCCTCCATGGTTTACAACGGCAATCTTCTCTTCATGACCTGCGGGTTTCCCAAGCGATTCATGCAGGCGATAAAGCCGACGGGGTCAGGAAACGTCACGAAAACGCACGTCGCATGGCAAACCACCAAGGGCTGCTCCTACGTTCCAAGTCCTGTTGCGGTCGGGCCGTACTTCGTTGTCGTAGCCGACAACGGTGTCGCCAGTTGCTTCGTCGCCAAGACGGGGGAACGCCTCTGGATGGAACGCCTGAAGGGAGGCCACAGCGCATCGCTCCTGAC
>CAZNWO010000024.1:2956-11758 GCA_964576585.1 uncultured Puniceicoccaceae bacterium
CAAACACATGAAAAAACGAATCCTTGCAGCCTCGTCCCTTGTTCTCGTCTCCTTTGGGCTATGCCATGCAGCCAAAGGTCCGGCGACTACCGATCCCACAGTTGCCTCAAAAGACCCTGACTTTGCCATACAAGGCGAGTACGCCGCCCGTGCGGAAATCGCGACCAAAGGCAAACAAGGCGAATATGGCCTACAGGTCGTAGCTCTGGGAGATGGGAAATTTCAAGGGGCGCTATACAAGGGAGGTCTCCCCGGAAGCGGGGCGAAGGGCAACGAATTCGTTTTCCTCAAGGGAGAAACCAAAGATGGAAAGACCAGCCTGAAGGCAGCCAGTGGCGAAAACGTGGTTATCTCGGGGGACACGGCAACAGGCTCAAAGGGCGACAAGAAACTATTCGTCTACGACCGTGTGGAACGCAAGAGCCCCACCCTTGGCAAAAAGCCACCGAAGGGAGCCAAGCTGCTCTTTGGAGGCAAGAAGGCCGATCGTTTCTCTTCCGGGAAAAAGCTCGACGGAGACCTTCTCAAGGAAGGCGTCGTCTCCATGGACTCGTTCGGAGACTTCACCCTCCACCTCGAATTCCGCACTCCCTACAAGCCGAAGACCAAACCCGGGAGTCAGGACCGAGGCAACAGCGGCGTTTACATCTTCAACAACTACGAGACCCAAATTCTAGACTCCTTCGGGATAAAGGGAGAATTCAACTTTTGCGGTGCTCTGTACCGAAAGAAACCTCCTGCGGTGAACATGTGCCTGCCTCCCCTCTCTTGGCAGACCTACGACATCGAGTTCACTGCCCCGCGCTTCAAGGACGGCAAGAAAGTAAAGAACGCCCGCATCACCACACGCCACAACGGCGTACTCATTCACGACGACTTCGAACTGGACAAGGGAACCGGAGCCGGAGGGGGACGCCCCGAAAAGGTAAAAGGTCAAATCCACCTGCAGGGACACGGCAACCCCGTTCGCTTCCGCAACATCTGGCTGGTGGAGAAGTAAGTCAATCCGACCTCAGTCCGCCAGCCAGCGGTCGAGGTTTTTCGCCACGAAGACATCATCGATCAGGTGCGGGCAAGCCTCGCAAACTCGGGTGAGTGCTTCCGCTTGACCGGGAGACAACACCTCGTCGGGGTCTAGGCACCAGACGCCCTCGAACAAACCTTGGCGCCGCAGGATTTCGTGAACGCCGGGGATGCACCCGCGGAAACCGTTGTCGAAATCAAAGAGAAAGTGATTCATCTCCGTGACCTGCGAGGCAAGTTCGGCAAATTGACGAGGGTCGAAATCGTCGACAGCCCGAGCTTCCTTGATTTCCTCGAGAGTCGTTACCGCAGCTCGCGCCCAAACCGCCCAGTGCCCAAGTAGACCTCCAGCCATACGACGGAGTTTCGGACCACTTGAGGTCTGAATGGAATATCCTTCCGTCAAGTCCTCGATGATGAAATTGTCGTTGCCAGTATACAGGATCACTTCGTCGCCACGCCCCGAATCCTCGATGCCCTCAATGGCCTCAAAGGTAAGCCCTCGGTCAAAGGCGGCCATCTTCACGGCGATCAGGTTTGGAACCTCGGCCAAAAGCGAAAAGAAACGCCGAGAGAGAAGTCGACCGCCTACGTCGGGCTGAAGATAGAAGCCAAACAGCGGGATTACCTCGGCAACTCTGCGGGCATGAGCAACCAGAGCTTCGTCGTCGGCATCCGGAAGAGCCGACAGGCTAAGAAGTCCAAGGTCATAGCCAAGCTCTCGAGCCAATTCGGCATCACGAAGGGCATCGGGGGTTTGACCGCAGATGCCAGCAACCCGGACAATCCGGGATCCTGTCGCGGACTCGTGCTCACGAATAACATCTGCAGCTAGTTCAAGCACGGGCCTGAGCAAATTGTAACGAGGTTCCCGAATGGCAAATTGCGTGGTGTGCACACCGACAGCCAAACCACCAGCGCCGGCGTCAAGGTAGTACCTGGTCAGGGCGCGTTGACGCCGCTCGTCCAGCTTACGATCGACCGTCAAGGCGAGAGGATGAGCGGGGATGACGACACCTTCCCGCAGCCTTTCGGGAACTTCGTCGACAGGTTGCGGAAAAACTTCCGACACTTCAGAACCTTCCGTCGCGAACCTGAAACTTCGTCGGCTTGCCCAAGGTCCGATTGCCCGCCTTTAGCCAAGCAACTACGGCAGCAATCGTATCGTCTACCGAAGCCAGCGGGGCGCCAAAAAGCTCGTGAGACTTGGATGCATCGTTCAACAAAGAGGTATCTGAGGATTTTCCGGAAAAGACAGGTTCCACACCAAGCCCTTCCCCCAACCGCTCGGCGAGGTCTCGGACGGAAAGCACGTCCGCTCCCGTCACATTGATAATGGAAGGAGGGCTCGCTGCGAGGTTCAGTGACCGCAGGGCGTGTTCATTGGCATCGCGTTGCCAGATGAAGTTGAGGTGCCCCATCTCGATGTCGATTGGTTCTCGGGAAAGAATACGGGCTGCGAGATCAACCAAAACACCGTAGCGAGCCTCGGCGGCATAGTTAAGCCTTACGATTGCGACTGGGGTTTCGTTCGCACGAGAAAAATGTTCGAAGGTACGCTCGCGCCCGAGAAGGGACCAACCGTATTCACTGACAGGCGAGACAGGGGTCTCCTCGGATGCCCCGGCGGAATCAATCGACACGTAAGGATAAACATTGCCCGAAGAAAAGGCGACGATTCGAGCATTGGAGTACCTTTCGGCCAAAATGGCGGGAGCCTGTGTGTTCATAGCCCAAGCCAAAGATGGGTTACTCGATATGCCGAACTTCATGCCAAGCATGAACACGACATTGCTCGCCTCGGGGAGCTCCGCCACGGCATCTCGATCGAGTACGTCGAGCGAGAAGGTCGAGATGCCGTGCATTTCCAAGGATTCCTTCGCCCGTGGATCGGAAAACCTAGAAACTGCAAAGACTCGGACCGGATTACCGGCCCTGTCCAAAGCCTTGCGGGCCATTCTTGTCATTGTGGGACCCATCTTTCCGCCGGCGCCCACGAAAAGCCAATCGCCAGAGACCTCCGAAAGTTCCCGAACCAAGGCATCAGAAGGCTCGGACAAGTTGTCATCAAGCTGTTCCTCGTCGGAAAAGCCATCGGGAGGAATTTCGATCATTGAGTCCATTGTAAGAAAGCAATCGGAATTGGAATCAGGCACATGTTTTCTAAAGTGATCAGGGCAACAAAACTCGTCACAAAAAACAATGAATCGTAAAAGAACAACACACAATCATAGGCAAGAAAAAGTTCTTTGCTTCAGGACAACGGCCGTGGAGAAAGCTTCCCTGTCAATTATCCTTCAAGAGTTTCCTGAAATTCCCCTCAAGCAAATCAAGAACCAAAGGATGCTCCCCTAGAGTGGCAGTCTTATGAATCGTAAGGTCCTGACGTAGCCCTTGCGCCTCCTCAATGATATTTTGCAAATCTCCGCCAAGGCCGGCATGTCTTCCGGGCAAAAGAAAAAAAAGAGCCGCAACAACGCTACCGGAAGGAACGATGGAATTATCGAGCAACAAGTTCGCGAGAAGAGGTTCGTTGAAAGCGAATTCGGGATCGGATCGACGCTCCATGGAACATGTCGAGAACCCGGACACTGTCGAATCGAGAAGATCGCGCAAAAGGCCCCCCACCCTTTCACGAACTTCATTCACCTTGGGCTCTGGAGTTCCATGGTCCACGAAGGCCACGAAAGGCGATGTCAATTCGATGTCTTGAGAAGATGCGCGGATAAGATCGAGGACGGCTTGCGCCAATGTCTCCTCAGATTCGGGGTCACATGCCAGGCATTCCCCGACTCTTACGATAACGTTGGGAAACTTGACGAAAAGTTCTTCCAATTCTCGGGGCAACCATTCGGTTAATGCACGACTGGGACCGAGAAACAAAGGAATTAAAAGAAAATTGAAAGTTCCCGACAACATACGCTTCTGCAGATAAGGAATTAGAGTTTCAGCAGCTACTCCGCCAAGCTCTTGAGCCGAAACCCGGTCGGAATGCATCAGTCCGACCGACCGCACCTCCAGACCGAGCCTCTCGCTCAACATTACGGCAATCCTCCGAGCAGAAAGGATTGAATCGGAAACGGTGGACCCATTGTCTACCAAGAGGCAAACTGGAGGATTCTCGAACGTTTTCTCGTTGACCGAGTCCATCTAAGCAGAATAGGAAGTTGACACTTGCTCTAAAGGGGGACAAGGAGAATAGAAAACAGCGTGGATAGTCGAATATGAAAAAATTAGCTACATTTATAATCATCGCGGGATGGATCATCTCATCAACAAGTTGCTCCAAGAAGGGTGGACCGAATCCTGACGACACGTCCCTGATCAAAGGAGGAGCCAGAGGCAACTTTGATTCTGGAGCCGGCTCCGATGGCTTCTCGGAAGCTGGAGATTTGGCATTAGGGGGAGACCCGCTAAGCAACGACTTGCAAGACGGCCTCGAACTCCAAGACGACGCATGGTCAGGCGGAGCTGTCGCCGGTGCAGACGACCAGCTTTTTCCTCCTGTCTTGTTTGGCTTCGATCAATATAACGTTGCACCCGAAGAAAGGCCCAAGCTTCAGCAGATTGCCGAATACCTTCAAATTAATCGAGATTCACGAATTCTTGTTGAAGGACATTGCGACTGGAAGGGAACTCCAGCCTATAACAAGTCCCTCGGTGATCGGCGCGCCAGTAGCGTAAAAGACTATTTGATAGACTTGGGTGCCGAAAGCTCCCGCATAGAAGTCGTTTCCTACGGCGACGAAATGGCGACTCCAGATGCCGATGGTTCTGTCGCCAGTCAAGAGCGTAAGGCGAGGTTCCTCGTCCTTAAGTAATCGGGCTCGAAATGAGCAGATTACTTGGTCTAGGGCTAGGAATTCTTATTTTACTGGCAGGCTGTAAGAAAGATACCGGACCGGATTCAAGTATTCATCGTGGGTCAAAAAACGGTGAAGCAACGGGTGATGGATTCAACCAAGGTGATAACGACGATTTCGCGAATGGTGGAGCGTCATTGGACAACACGCTTGATGACGACCTTGAACCTCGCGACCCTTCCTTGGATGCCTTCAGCGATCCGCTGAACGTAATCCGTCCCTTCGAGCCCGTTCTATTTGG
Source organism: uncultured Puniceicoccaceae bacterium (assembly GCA_964576585.1). GTDB lineage: Bacteria > Verrucomicrobiota > Verrucomicrobiia > Opitutales > Seribacteraceae. Next base: position 8,084 of record CAZNWO010000024.1, read on the forward strand.
TTTCGATCAATACAACTTGCAGCAAAGCCAGCGCCCGAAGGTCGAGGAGGTCGCGTTGTTCCTCAAGAAAAACCCAAAAGCCACGCTCGTGGTGGAAGGCTATTGCGATTGGAAGGGAACTCCCGAATACAACAAATCCCTTGGCGATCGAAGAGCTTCAACCGTAAAGAAATACCTTACGGACCTCGGATGCGAACCAAACAGGATCGAAATCGTCTCCATAGGTGATGAAAAATCGATTCCGGATGCTACCCCCGAGCAAGCTCGAACCGATCGCTGCGCCCAGTTCCTAGTGATCAAGAAACCTTGAACCTTAAGTCAGGTTCGCTTTCTCCTCTCTAGGTATTTCAGGAAGCGAGGTCGAGGAAGAACTGCTCGAAGGCATCAATCGCCTTTTGCATGATGCCCAAGTGAAAGCTCTCGTTCGGAGCATGCAGGTTGTCTTCGTTTGTAAAGAGACCGACAAGAAGAGAGTCCATGCCCGTCACGACCTTCAGATCGCCAATGATAGGAATGCTTCCTCCCTCTCTCAAGTAGATGGGAGCCGAACCGAAGACTTCGCCGATACGAGCCTCAGCGGAACCAAAAGCTCTTTCCATCATAGCGTTCGCTCCACCGGATGAACCGGGCTTTCCCGGAGGAATCACAACATAGGGGTCTCCTCCGCCCAAAACCCTTACGTCCACCTTAACCTGTGGAGGACAACGCCGCTCAATGGCATCACGAACCAACGCTGAAATAGTTTCCGCTTTTTGATTGGGAACCAAGCGACAGGTGATTTTAACGAAGGCCTCACTAGGGATGACAGTCTTGCTGCCCTCGCCTTGATATCCTCCACCCATGCCATTGAATTCCAAAGTGGGGGCAAACCTCAACGCCTCAAGGGGAGAAAATCCCTTTGGAGGGTAAAACTTGCCGACACCCAGAAAGTCCGCGTAGTCCTTCTCGGTCAAAGGCATCTTGATCAATTCGTCACGCTCCCATTGGGATGGCTCAACGACGTCATCGTAAAACCCCGGAACATCCACGAGACCATCGGAATCATGCAGGGAGGCGCATACCTCGCTAAGGGCCTGCAAGGGATTCAATATCGCTCCACCATGAACGCCTGAGTGCAAGTCTTGCCTCGGTCCCACCAACTTCACCTCGATCGCCGTCAATCCCCTCAAGCCGGTTGTAATGACCAGTTGCTCGGGGCTCGGACTTCCAGTATCGGAAACCAAGACCATTTGCCCATTGAGACGCTGCTTGTTCTCCTCAAGAAATCCACCGAAGCTGGGACTGCCGATTTCCTCCTCGCCCTCTATCAGATACGTAATTCGGAGAGGAAGGTCGGGATGCTTGTCCAGAACTCTGGCCAAGGCGGCCATATGAACCACTTGAGGACCTTTGTTGTCGGCTGCGCCGCGCCCATAAAGTCGACCGCCTCGCTCCTCAGGCTCGAAAGGAGGGGAATCCCAAAGATCGAGAGGATCGGGAGGCTGGACATCGTAGTGCCCATAGATCACAAGATGAGGCCAAGAGGCATCCCCTCTTGTCGCCAACAGCACAGGATGAACGGGAGTCTGGACGACATCGACCTCGAACCCTAGCTCCTCGAGACGAGCGATTGCGAATTCTCTAGCCCCTGCCACCCCATCGGAAAAAGATGAATCGGCTGAAACGCTCGGGTGAGAAACGTATTCTCGGAGGACCGAGATCGGATCTGAAAGCAGGCTCATCGGCAGACCATTCCGTTCAAGGATTGGGCTTTTCACCCCGCGCAATCTTGGCCTCCCTGTAAAGAGCCAAGGCACGATCCATGTTGCCCCGCAGGAATTGAATCCTGTTGCCGGAATCCGGATGGGTGGAAAGAAACTGAGGAATACGACTCTTCGACTTGGCTTGCATTTTCTTCCAGAAGCTTATCGCTCCCCTCGGGTCATACCCGGCCATAGCAGCATAATAAAGACCACGGTGATCGGCTTCTCTCTCCTGAGAACGACTAAAGGGCAAAGCCACACCAAGGGTGGCACCCGCCCCGTAGGCACCTCGCGCAATCATCTTATCCTTCTTGGATTTATTACGCATGGCTACGTCGAGAACCACTCCCCCCAAGGCCAACCCCATAGCTTGTGACATTCTCTTGTTGCTGTGCCGGAACGCAACGTGAGCGATCTCGTGTCCGATGACGGCGGCAACCTCGTCCTCATTGCCTCCGGAAAGAGTAATCAAGCCCGTATTGACCCCGACCTTCCCGCCGGGCATTGCAAACGCGTTCGGCTCGGGTTTGTCGAAAACCACAAACTCCCAGTTGGTACCCGGCACGTCGACTTCGGCCACGTCAGATATGCGCTTGCCGATCCTCTGGATCATTGCCTTGTGAGCAGCATTCGCCGAAATCTTCTGGCTTCGCTTCATTTGCTCGAACTGAGAGCCGGCTTGTTTGGCCAAGCCCTCGTCCGATAAGACGGCTGCTCCACAACCGCCCCAGAACAAGGATCCTGCAGAGAGAGCAAAGGAACTAAGGAGAAGAGAAAACTTTGTCATGAGAAATCCTCTTGGTTTTCCGGAATCATGCTGCGTTGAACATTACAACACGAAAGACCCATCAAGAGAAAATTGCAAGCCAACCCTAGTGCTTGAAGTGACGCGCCCCTGTAAAGACCATGGCCATGTCTCGCTCGTCCGCGGCGGCAATGACCTCCTCATCCCTCACGCTTCCACCGGGCTGAATAGCGGCCGTAGCACCGGAATCGGCTGCCGCAATCAATCCGTCGGCAAAGGGGAAGAAAGCATCGGAAGCGACCACGGAGCCCTCGAGCGAAAGGTCGGCTTCACCCGCCTTCCAGACAGCGATCCGTGAGCTATCCACCCGAGACATTTGCCCCGCTCCTACCCCAAGAGTTCGCTCATCCCCGGCGTAAACGATGGCATTGCTCTTAACGTGACGCACAACCCTCCAACCAAAGAGAAGCGAACGCCATTCCAAGTCGGTAGGTTCCCGCTTTGTCGGGACGACGTACTCCTTTGGGTTGATTCGCTTCTGGTCTCGGTCCTGAACGAGAAAACCACCGGGGACAGAGCGCAACTCCCGCAATGCCTCCACTCCATAACCAGTCTTCGAGACAAGAAGGCGCAGACTCTTTTTCCTGCCAAACATTTCAAGTGCGTCGGGTGAAAAGCCGGGAGCAATGATAACTTCGCAGAAAATCTCCCCGATCTTTTCAGCCAGACTTATGTCCACCGTATTGTTGGCGATAATGATTCCGCCGAAAGGAGCCTGACGATCGGTAGCGAAAGCCAAATCCCAAGCATCGGAAACGTCGTCGGCGCTTGCAACCCCGCACGGATTTGTATGCTTGAGGATGGCCAAGGTCGGTCGCTCGAACTCACCAATCAGAAAGGCGGCTGCCGAAACGTCTAGAATGTTGTTATAGCTTAACTCCTTGCCTTGAAGCTGCTCGAAGTGGTCGAGAAAGGAACCATACAGGGCTGCCTTCTGGTGAGGGTTCTCACCATATCTAAGATTCATTGCTTTATCAGTCGAAATATTCATGACCTTCGGCAGGTCCGAGATCGCATCAAGGTCCGGCTCGACCTGTTCTTCTTCTATTTGTTCCGCAAGATATCCCGAAATGGCTGCATCGTAACGGGCGGTTCTCTCGAAGACCTTGAGAGCCAATTCCCGACGAA
>CAZNWO010000024.1:11858-30620 GCA_964576585.1 uncultured Puniceicoccaceae bacterium
GCTGCATCGTAACGGGCGGTTCTCTCGAAGACCTTGAGAGCCAATTCCCGACGAAGAGCCGCACCGCCGGAGGCATCGTCTTCGCGAAGGGAATCGAGTACGCGGTCATAGTCCGTAGGATCACACACAACGGTAACGTCGGAATGGTTCTTTGCCGCGCTGCGAAGCATCGAAGGCCCTCCTATATCGATTTGCTCTATAGCCTCAGGGAACGTGACCTCGGGCCTAGCCACAGTGTCCTCGAAGGGATAGAGGTTCACCACCACCAAATCGATGAGGGCGATTCCGTTTTCCTCGGCGGCACCCAGATGGGCTTCGTTGTCGCGCAGGCAAAGCAATCCCCCGTGAACCTTTGGATGGAGAGTCTTCACTCTGCCATCCATCATCTCGGGGAAACCGGTATGGTCGCTTACGTCCCGCACCTCCACCCCCTCTTCGCGAAGAAGTCGAGCCGTACCTCCCGTGGAAAGGATGACAAAATCCAATTCTTCAACCAAAGCCTTGGCAAAGGGAACCAAGCCCGACTTGTCGCTGACCGAAACTAAAGCGATTTTTTGCATAATGCCTCTTGTGTCTGGCTGAAACGCAGGGGCAAGCGTTTTCATCGAAAATGTGAAACTTATCTTCAAAATTCGTAAAAAGGGTTGGCGTTTCCATCCTCAGCTGTACTTTCAATGGCTCAAAAGAGGGATCAACTTGAGTCAGGAAACCATCGAACTGGAAGGCTTGCGCGTAGCGCTCGACAAACTCGTCCACCATGACGAGAGCGATCGCGTTTCCTCGGGCGAATCACATGCATTCATCTACTTTATAAGCATTCACAATATGTCCGACCGAAAGGTAACCTTGACGGGAAGAAAATGGGTGCTCGAAAACGACGATGGCACCAGCACGGTGGTGGAGGGCGACAAGATCGTTGGAGAAACCCCCTTCCTGGCTCCCGGCGAAACCTTTTCCTACAATAGCTATCACGTCACGCACATCGGGGCTTATGCATCCGGATCCTTCCATGGATTCGACGAATTCGAGAACAAGATTCGGGTTCGCATACCTAAGTTTCGACTGGACCTGCCCGAAAAGGAAAAGCCGGACCCCGAATTGTCGTGAAACTCACCGATCTCAACCCTGGAGGTGGAATAGGCGCAAACAGCCTGCTCGTGGAGTCAGGTCCCTTTCGCTTTGCGGTGGATTCGGGACTACATCCGAAGCTGTCGGGAAATCAGGCCCTGCCGAACTTTTCCCTCGTGGAACGAGATTCGCTCGACTTCATAGTCCTCACTCATTGCCACTTGGACCATCTCGGCTCCCTGCCCATTCTTTCACGACAAAACCCCAGTGCTCCTATCATCCTGAGCCAGGCAAGCAAAATGCTCGCATGCAGAATGCTGGGGAATTCGATTGCAGTAATGAAAAGGCAGAGAGCCGAACTCGACCTCCCCGAGTACCCGCTCTACGGTCGAGGAGACGTATCGAGCCTACGCGACCGCTTTCAAGCCGTTTCCCCCGGCAATCCATTCATCATCGAGAAAAACGGAGAATCACTGGAAGTCGCTTTGCATCACGCAGGACACGTCGCCGGAGCAAGTTCCTGTTCGGTAACGAGAAACGGCGAGAAAATATTCTTCACCGGCGATATTCTCTTTAACGACCTCAGAACTTTGCCGGGGGCGAAACCCGAGGTCGAAAAGGTCGACGTATTGGTCCTAGAGACTACTAGAGGACTAACCGAACGTTTGCCCGAGAAGCAGAGAGAGGCGGAAATCGTTCGCTTTCTGCAAGACCTCCGGAAGGTGATCAAGCGCGGCGGCTCCGCACTCATTCCCGTTTTTGCCTTGGGTCGCATGCAGGAAATGCTTGTCGTGCTGGACGAGGCTCGCAAAAAGGGCGCCCTGCCCCCTTGCCCGATCCTTTGCTCCGGACTCGGGATGGACTTGGTGAACCACTTCCACGACATCTCCGCCAAGGCAGGGAACCTTCGCTTCAGCCGAAAGGTGCTCAAGAGCCTTGGAGCACAGTTCATCCCGCGTCGACTCGAACCCGGTCGTGAACCCAAACGCCCCGGAATATACCTCGTCAGCAGTGGCATGATGGTAGAAAACACTCCCTCCTACGTCGTCGCATCAGGATTGCTGGGCAACGATCGCAACGGCATATTCTTCGTCGGCTATTGCGACCCGGATACTCCCGGAGGCAAGCTTCTCGCCACAAGCAACGGCGACAGGTTCGTATTCGAATCGATCGACCACGCCGAGAACGTCCGCGCCCTCATCAGACAATACGACCTCAGCGGACACGCAGACAGGGACGAGCTCGTCGCCTTTGCCGATCGCCTTTCACCAAAGACTATCTTTCTTCACCACGGGGACCCCGAGGCTCGAAAATGGTTCATGGAGAACCTATCCGGAAACCACGACCAAGTCATCAACCCCGAACCACTCAAGCAATATGAAGCCTGATCCAGAAAACCCATCAGAGTTGGAGCAACAGCTCGAAAAGATTATCGCTCGCCCATCCGGGCGCGAAGCCGACGAGATGAGAAAAGTCACCTTCCAGACGGGCATCGCTCCGCACGCAGATGGTTCGGTTCTCGCGTCCTTCGGGGATACGCAAGTCATTTGCGCAGCCATGATCGAGAACAAGGTTCCCGGCTGGATGCAGCGCCAAAAAGTTCCCGGCGGTTGGCTTACTGCCGAGTATAGCATGCTTCCCTACTCCACCCTTACTCGCAAGGATCGGCCGATCAGCAAAGGACGACAGGACGGACGCAACGTGGAAATCCAGCGCCTTATCGGACGCTCTCTCCGAGCAGTCCTGAACCTCAAGAAACTTCCCGAAAAAACCCTCTGGATAGACTGCGACGTCCTGCGAGCCGATGGCGGCACGAGAACTGCCTCCATTACCGGGGCATGGCTCGCTTCGCGAATCGCAGTCAACAAGCTCCTTCAGGAAGGAAAGCTCGCCGAGGACCCGATCCTCGATCATCTCGCCGCCATTTCCGTAGGTGTTTACAGGAATCACTGTGTACTGGACCTCGACTACCCCGAGGATCGCGACGCATCCGTGGACGCAAACGTCGTCATGACAGGCTCCGGCCACTTCGTCGAAGTTCAGTCCTCGGGAGAAGAAGCAACCTACACCCGGGCCCAACTGGACGAACTCCTCGCCCTCGCAGAAAAAGGCATTGCCGAACTGGTTGACCTTCAGAAGGCACAGCTGTAACTTTGTTGTTCGAAAGAGAGGTCCCTTAAACGGAATGGCCAAAACCATGAACCTCAGATGCCTTCACCATTCCATTAGGCTCGCGGCCACCACCGTCACGGCGAGTCTTTGCGCCGAGGTAGACCTTTCATCCGAGTTACGATACAGAGCCACTCTCTTTCAGGACTACGGGCTCTACGAGTTGAACAGGATGGGCACGAACAAATCCGAGACAGAGCACGAGTTCAGGGCGGACCTTGCCATCGAGCAGACTTGGCACAAACTCCAGCTTCGCTTGGGCCGAAGAATACTCGATGCAAACGAGTTCAAGCGACCGCCAGAGGAAGACGTCCATCGCATTCATCAAGCGTACCTGGACTTCTATCTGCCCACATCAGACAGCTTGCGAGTGAGACTTGGCCGGCAAGAACTTAGTTACAACCGGGGAATCCTGATCGACGAGGACAATTGGGACATGGAAGGCAACTCCTTCGACGCCCTCAAGCTATACCTAGACGGTTCCGCTTGGGACATCGACTTTCTCTACGGTCACTTGGCGAAGGATCACCACAACAGGCTAGCAGGCTTCAACCTCGAGAGAACTACCCCTAGGAGGACGATAAACGAGTTCTACCTCTGGTATTTCGGAATTGGCGACGAGCAGGACACTCTCCTGTTGACAGGCAACCCAAAAAACAATCCCGAACTTGATGTCTTTAACCTCGGGACCAGAATGGAGGGAAAGCTTTCTCGTCCCCTCTTCTACCACTGGATGGCCAACTACCAGACCGGCAGGATGAACGGGCCTGCGACAAAAGACCTTCATGCCTACAACCTCCTTGGGAACCTGGACTATTTCGTGGCTCACCCCGTGATCAGGAACGTCGGAATCGAATACTCCCTGTCATCAGGCGACGACGGCAAAACGGAAGGTCGCCACGAAACCTTCATTCCTCCTTTCGCCGACAGGCACGTCCGCTCGGGCGCGATGGACTGGATGAGCATGATGAACTCCGAAATCCTCACCCTCTACTTCTTTGCGGACGTTCATCCAAAGGTGGAAGCCTTGGTCGAGTTCCACAAATTCTTTATGCATAGGCGAAACTCCACCTGGTATTTGGCCGACCTCTCTCCAGGTTGGTGGTCCCCCGAAGGCGGATGGTGGTCGGGCCATGATTGGCCGGGCGTCAAGAGCCCCGAAAAGGATGTGGGCTCGGAGATAGACCTCCACCTCAAGTTCGGAAAAAACCCAAATCGCAGCTTTACTGCGGGGTATTCAATCTTTTTTCCGGGAAAGATGCTCAGAAACTGGAAATGGCCCCAACACGGTTGGGGGAGAAACGACCGCTCCCAATGGGCATACGTTCAGACGGAATTCAAGTTCTAGGGAGAAACCATCATGACTCGAATCTTACTTTTGACGGCTCTTTCGCTCATCGCGCCTCAAAGCCTTCTTCCCCAAGAACAGGCGGAGGCCACCGTAGAGGTAGTTGGCGGAAAGGCGAGATACAGGACGGGTGAGCAAATCCTTCCCGTTACCAAGGGCGTCTCTCTAAAGGGCGGCGACACCATTCTCACCGAATCCGGTCAATTGGTCATCCTTCGCCTCAGGAACGGAGGCGAACTCGTCGTCTACCAAAACAGCGAAGTCACCATCAAGTCGGAGGAGAAGGCAACGGACAAAGCTATTCTCGACCTCCCGAAGGGCTTCCTATGGGTACGCGTCCCCAAGCTCAAGAAAGATTCATCTTTCCAAGTGGACATGCCCTCCGCATCGGCAGGCATACGGGGAACTTCCTTCAGCGCATCCGCTCCCGAAGGCAAGGAAAGCCAAGTCTGCGTATGCGAGGGAGAAGTAAAGGTGAGCGACAAGCAAGGAAAGGAAGCCATCCTCAAACAGGGACAATTGCTGAAAGTCGGAGAAGGTCAGGACGTCGGCAAGCCAAAGGCCGACCTTAAATTCCTCAAGCACCCCACCAAGCACACTTTATCCTGCCTGAACTGCCACCAAGGCGGCTATTCCCGAGACGGCTTGTACTAGAGATAGGGCCTCGGGAGCGAGAACCTATGTTTTTTAACAAATAATTTGCATGCTTGGTTTAAATGAATTATAATTGCAAATGGATATTGTTACTCTAGTCCTTTTCCTTCTCTTCATGCCCGCTCTGTATTTCTTTGTTCTCAACTTGGGATCAGGAAGCCTTGAGGGTTGCCCCGATTGCGGCGAGGAAAACCCAAACGACGCCGAGGAATGCGAAACATGCGGTAGACCAAGGCTCTCCGAAATCTTTTCCGAAAACTACTGGACCTTGGCGTTTGGAGCGGGGTGTTGCATTTTGGCAATGCTGGCTTGGGTCTTCACGAATGCATGAACTTTTGACCTTTCAAAACCACTTAAATCAACCCGACACAACTCAAGGACAAGCCATGAACGATGAAAATGCAAATGTTTCCAAATTCAACCTGCCTGATACTTTGCTTCGAATCTCAGGTATTTTCGGTTTTCTCATTGTTGTGATCGGTGGATTTATGATTGCTGGGGGAAATCCCCTATGGCTGATACATCCAGCCGAAATCATAATCGTTTTCGGCATCACTTTCTTCGGATTGCTGTCCACGCATCAGGCAAACTTCCTCGCTTACGTACCCAAAGCACTCTCAGCATGCGTCGTAAAGCCGAAAGCCAACCGAGATTACTGCCAGATTTCAGAGCACGGTAGGCGCTACGCAGCCGCAGGCGGTGGTTTGGCCGTAATGCTCGGAATCATTAACACCATGTCCAACCTGGAAGACCCCGAAATGGTCGGGAGAAAAGTAGCGGCAGCCATGTCGGGGGTCGTCGTGGCCGTTCTCGTCTCGCAAGTATTCTTCGTTTACCTAAGACACACTTTCTCCGAGCCCCGAAACCCAAGATGACCTTCAAGAATACCGAGGATACGAAAATGGACTTCCTGCACGAAAAGATTTTCCCACAGCTCAAGGCACCCACACTAGTCATGGGTTTTCTCTTCTCCGCCTATTTCCTAGTGGGGATCTTGGCCAACTGACCATGTCAAAACTTACCCTGGCACACAATTTCCCGAGTCGAATAAGCGAACCAACTTATTCCAAACGCCAGAGGGCAATAGCTAGAGGCGGCAGGCGGTGGGCTTTACCTTGGCGAGGAAACTCGTCGATCAAGCCTGCAGGATCCATGCTTTGATTAGTAAGGATTAGGACAGGCCTTCCGAATTGCTCTGGAGTTGCGGGCATGAATGAAGAGCTTTTAGCCGAGGGATTGATGGAGAGAAAGAGTTTTCCCGATCCTTCGGACTCATCTGCGTTAATGAGGATTGCGGCGGCTTTCCCGTCCGGCGACTCGAAGGTTCGGTAGTAGGTTTCGGGTGGTGTACCCGAGAGGCGAAGCAGCTTTCCCAGGCCGGAGAGACGAAGTGAGACGAGATCGCAAACATAAGCGTGATGATCCGCCCGCTCCTGAAGCAAGGAGTAATCTAGGGCATTAAGATCCCCGCGAAGGTAGGTATTGCGGACACCTTGCTTGGATCTGAGTAAATCCTGGCCTGCCGAAAGCATAGGCACGCCGGGAGAGAGGAGCAGGATAGCTAGGGCAAGGCGGTGGCGGCGTTGATCCAAGGAGGTGGGCTTGGAGCCGTTGCGACGAGGGTTTTGAGTGAGGCGATCGATGAAGGCGTAGTCGTCATGCGACTCCAAGTAGCGGACGAGCTGGACTGGGCGTACTTTTTCATCACGGGAACGACCGCGAAGCCATCGCAAAAGATCTGAGGCTGCGCCTTTGCCCTGAACATAGGCAAGGAGGCCTTCACGGAGGTCGTCGTCCCAGAGGGAGTAAGTAGTCTTGAGGATGCCTGACGGAAGGCGTCCACGAAAGCTCCAAGGCTCTGCGATGAGATGGACATCAGGTTTGATCTCGCGCAGTTCGTCCTCGATTTCCTTGAGAAGAGGAAGCCCGAGGAGTTCCGCTAGGTCTAGGCGAAAGCCGTCCAGATCAAAGGTGAGCAAGAGATGCTTGAGACTGTCTACGACAAGGCGACGGGCTGCCGGGGAATCCGATCTTAGGTCATTCCCACAACCGCTGTGGTTGGTCAGCCTACCAAAGGGGTCCGTGGCGAAGTAAAGTGCCTTATCTATACGAGCGAGGTGATTTGGCGAGCCGACGTGGTTATAGACGACATCCAGGATGACGGCGAGTCCAGCGTCATGGCAAGCGTCCACGACTTCACGAAATTCAGTCGAACCCGAACCACGAATTGACTCACTGGAATAGTGAGATGCAGGAGAAAAAAAGTTGACGGGCATGTAGCCCCAAAAGTACTCGTCAGGCGTCACGGCTTCCGGCTCGAGTACGGGTTGAAACTCAATAGCATTTACCCCAAGTTTTCGGAGGTAGCAGTCTTCCGCGCGTATCCATTTAGCGAGACCGGAAAAGGTTAGACGTTCGCTAGGAGCAAAGTCTCCGGAAGCCTTGGCGAGGAGATCTCGCAGGTGCGCCTCAACGATTACTAAGTCCTCCCGAGGGGGTGGGCGAAACTGCGGGCGATTAGCTAGGTGGAGGGAACGAGCATCTCTGACGATGCCGGGACCTGCGGGTCCGAGGGCAGCGGTAGCATAAGGATCAAGAATGGGGATATTATGATCGAAGGCGACTCCTGGAGAAGCGACGTTGTCTCCATCGACAAAGTAATGGTAAAAGTGACCCGACAAGTCTCCCGGCAAGGCAACGCCCCAAGCACCCGTACCATCGGAGACGAGGGAATGCCTATCCCCTGAGGTGAAGTCGGGTTCGGGACCAACTGCCAAGACTACGGAAGACGCCCTAGGAGCGAAAAGGCGGAAGTGTGTTTGAGCGTCCTCGATCCGCACGCCGAAGCATCCTTCGGGAACATGGGATCCGGCAATGCGAGCCAAGTCGGCGAAATTACGGGGCAATTCCATGCTAGAATCGTCGGCGCTAAAAACAAAGTTGCGGGCGCCGGGCATTGAGGTTTCGAGGTTTGGAGACTCTTCGGGAGGGTCAAGCCAATGGCCCCGCTCGTTTATGAACTTGAAGGCGAAGGGAGCATTCTTCGCCATTTCCGCCCAAGAAAGACTGAGAACGAGCAAGCCGTCTTCTCTAGGCTCAAGCTTCCAGCGGACCTCTCCCCTAGCCTCTTCCCATCCATTGAAATCGGCCGCAAGGTAGGCGGCCACGCCGGAACGCAAAAGTAAAGGAAAGCGATTTCTCTCCAGGGCAAACAAAGCGTTTTCTCCATCCCGAGCATAGCCGCAAAGACAAGCCCGTTCGAGAACCGAGAGATTATCCAATGAGATTTCTTCTCCTTTCACCTCTCGAAACATTGAGCGGATTCAAGAAGCGACAACCGAAAAATCTTTTAAGCATAGGTTCATGCCGATAGATTCAAGACATGGCAGAGGTGAGGAAGGAGAAAATATTGGTGGCGTTGTCGGGAGGAGTCGACAGTGCCGTGTCTGCTGCTCTGCTGCAGGATGAGGGCCATGAGGTAAACCTCGCCTATGTGAAGACTTGGGAGAATGAAGAGGATCTTCTCGGGGAATGCCCGGGAGCGAAGGATCTCGCCGATGCAAAGGCGGTTGCGAAAACCTTGAAGCTTCCCTTCGAGGTGGTCAATCTCATCAACTTTTATCATGAGAACGTCGTGCTCCCGATGGTGGAGGGATATCGGGACGGCGTCACCCCAAACCCAGACGTAACCTGCAACCGAGTCATGAAATTCGGGGCCTTGTTGAAGTACGCTCAGAACGCGGGCTTCGATGCCTTGGCAACAGGTCATTATTGCCACCGAGAAGTTTCACCCGATGGCATTCCGCAACTATGGGAAGGCTCGGACAAGAACAAGGAACAATCCTACTTCCTCGCTCGCATCCTGCCCGAACAACTTGAGGCGGCAAGGTTCCCTTTGGGAAAGTTGGATAAAAGCGAGGTGCGCAAGATCGCCGCAAACCTTAACCTCCCCATCGCCGACAAGAAGGACAGCCAAGGAATCTGTTTTCTCGGTAAGGTCAAGGTGGCCGATTTCTTAGAAAAATTCCTAGAAGATCGACCAGGCGACATCGTGACCACCGACGGTCGCGTCGTGGGCAAGCATCGTGGACTACATCGATATACGCTTGGGCAAAGGAAGGGAATCGGTGTGCCATCAAACGCAGACAACGAGAACTTCGTGGTCTCGGGCAAGGAATTCGAGGCTAATCGTTTGATCGTGGCCTTCGACGGACCGAATGCTCCCGGCTTGTGGGGAAAACGCTTCGCGATCGATAACCTTAGCCATATTAGCGAAGCCTTTCCCGAAGAAGCCGAATTGCTTGCAAAACCCCGTTATCGAGACCCATCGGAGAAGATCGCTTTCAGGAAAACGGGCGACAACTCCGCCGAGATCACCTTCGAAAAACCACAGCGAGCCTTGGCACCGGGGCAAGTCGTGGCGCTTTACGAAGGAGAACGTCTTCTGGGCGGGGGCTTTTACCGTCCGTCCCATCCCGGCAGAGCCGACTTGCCTTTGGTGCAAGAGGTTTCCGCTTGATTTCCAGAGGCAGTTAAGCCAGAAAACTTAGCTTTCACCGGATGCCCATGCGTTTACGCCTTCCCAAATACAAAAGGTTGAAGCTTCCCTACAGGGAAGATCAAATCCCGCTTAAGACAAAGGATAAGCTGGAGGAACACCTGCAGGCTGCCATTTCATTCCTGCAAACTCAGCAATCCGTACTACACAGGACTCTCGATATTCTTGAGGAAATGGCGGAACTCGCGGAATCGGGGAAAAAGCAAACGCTCTTGCCGGAGGAGGATCTCGAGGAACAACGCGCAAACGAGAAACAAATCCGCAAACTTGGAGTAGAGCTGAAATGGCTGGCGACCCTGGAGTTCAACAAGAAGCGCCTTTTCAGCGGAGACAAGCGGGAAAAATCCTTCAAGTTATTCAAGGGTGCTGGGCCCAAGGCACCCAGGATAAAGCAGCACCCGGTAAAGTCTCAGGTGGAAGACCTCTCGACCGACGAGAACGTCGACGCCACCTCCATCCGCAAGAGATTGAGCGCTCTCTACGAGATGCTTGGACAAACGGACGCCGCGGAAAAAGACCTCCAGACCAGCTTCGAGGCCTTTGTGGCCGATCCCTCTGCGAACAGCAAGCTCAAGTTCATCGAGCCGAAAGTTAAGACTTGGGTATCCGAGATCATTGCCAGAACGGACGGCCTATCCGTCCAAGCGCACGTACACGTCCGACAAGTTGATGCTCTCATGAGGGATCTGGGCAAGCTTCTTGAAAAATGACTACCCGAACAAGCTACACGCAGGGAGGTTCCCCGATGAAGGGACGCCCTTACTTGGGTATACACTTCGTTAGGTGCGGAGCCTACGGCAGGATATACAAGAACCGGGAAGGCACAGCATACATTGGCAACTGCCCTCGCTGCATGCACCCCTTGAGGGTCAAGATCGGTAAAGGAGGAACAAATCACCGGTTCTTCAAGTGCTTTTGCCCGTGAACCGTGCGTTGACTCATGCCGATCTCCTAAGCCTAAAGCGCTGGAACACTCCAACCATCTACAACGGTTGGGAACAAATCACGACGCATGAGCGAACCTCTGGATTCGTCAATCGAGATGAGGTTCGGGATTTCATGCCGCAAATGGGTCCAATGATCGGATATGCCGTTACGGCCGCTTTCGAACCTAGCAATGCCGAGCATCAGAAGAATCACCCCGATGCATGGAAAGAATTTCGTGAATACGTCGCAAACGTACCAGGTCCAAAGATAGTGGTGACTCAGGACCTTGATCACCCCGACTGCATCGGCACCTACTGGGGCGAGGTAAACGCAAACGTATGCCGCTCCCTTGGTTGCGTGGGGTGCATACAGGACGGCGCCATACGCGACGTGGACGAAATGACCAACGCCGGCTTCAAGGCCATCGCCAGACGCCTTTGCGTGGGTCACGCCTATTCCCATCCCGTTCGCTGGAACTGCGAAGTGGAAGTATTCGGCGTCAAGGTGAAGCCCGACCGACTCATCCACGCCGACAAGCACGGTTTCCTCGTAATACCCGATGAAGACCAAGAGAGTTTGCTGGAAGCCGCCGTCTTCATGGATCAAAACGAATGCAACACCTTCCTCACCGCATCCCGCGAAGCCGCAGGAAAAACCACCGAAGAAAACCTCGCCGCCATAGAGAATGCCGCCACCGAATTCGGGAAATCCTCCCAAGAAAAATTCGGAAGGAAAGGCGAGTGGTAGGATTCAGTCGACGGGACGAAATACGCGGACGACGTGGTTGTTCGTATCTCCCACGTATACGGAGCCATCCTCATCGACGTATATCCCGTGCAGCCTGTCCATTCGGCAGAGCAAGGCGTCACCGGTGGAAGGCCCGTCGCCCTTGCTTCCATCCCCGGCCAGCAACTCCAGTCGCCGAGTCTTCAGGTCCAAGTATCGAACGGTGTGACTTTCGGTATCGGCCAAATAAACGTTCCCCTTGGGTCCAACCGCAATACCCTTGGGCCCGGAAAGAGTGGCCTTCATGGCCAAGCCACCATTCCCCGTAAAACCCTTCCGTCCCGTTCCCGCCATATGGCGAATGACTCCGGCCTTCATGTCCAGCTTGAACACCGCGTTGCCTTCCCTGAGGGCAAGCCAGAGATTCCCTGAAGGATCACGATCCAAGGCCCGAGGACCATTGAAGGAGGCTTCCTTGATGGGAGTGCCGGCCAGCGAAGTCTCCCGCCGCCCGGTACCCGAAAAAGTAGAAATGACGCCCGTCTCGAAATCGATTACACGAATGCGATGATTCCCTATGTCGCAGACGTAAAGCCTGCCATCGGCTCCGAACTGGATGCTGTGCGGGTGCTTCATCTCGGCCATGACGGCAGGCTTTCCATCCCCGGAAAACCCTGCCCGTCCCGTTCCGGCTACCGTTGAAATGAATCCGGTCTTGGCATCAACCATTCGAACAAGGTGATTCTTCATCTCCACGAAGTACAAGTTGCCCACCTCGTCGAATCTGGCCTCATATGGTTCGCGAAGTTTGGCCAGCTTGGCAAGACCCCCGTCTCCTCTGTAACCCGCCTGCCCAGTACCCGCAACGGTTGAAATGGTGCCGTCGGGATCGATCCTGCGCACAGCATGGTTTCCGACATCGCAAAGATAGAATGCCCCATCGGGTCCCTTGACTATGCCGAAGGGCTGATTCAGAGATGCCTTGGAGGCGGGTCCGCCGTCCCCGGAAAAGCCTTTTTCACCAGTGCCCGCAAAGATGTGCGCACGATATTCTCGACTGAACAATGTACAGCCCGAGAGGAAAAGAAAAAGCAGAATTCGGCTCATTAGACAATTGGTTGCAACGGGTGGAGGAAAAATGACAATGAAATGTTCAGAGTACAGGAAACTTCAAGACAAGAAGAAGTAAAATGAGCAAAAGGATAGTTGCTGGAATTGTGAAGGAGGGGCACCAGGTTGCCTCGGGACACGCTTGCGACGAACGTTTCCCCAACGGTACACTCGCCATGCAGATTCCCGCGTTTGCAAAAGTCGGGGTCGACCTCTCCCTTTTTCATCGCGGAACCCTCAACGTTTCCATCGCTCCTCATTCCTTTAAGGTCGCCAAGGCTTGGAAGACCTTACCAAACATCAAATGGAGTCCCGTCATGCCGGCGGAGAACTTCTCGTTCTATCGATGTGGGATCAGAGCCATTGGAAATACGGCTTTTATCGGCGGGCTCGTCTATTGGCCTCATCCTTCGACGAAACCGGAGTTCCATCAGGACCCCTCAATCCTTGAGATTCTCGCTCCCTATCTCGATGGCGTGAAATATGGATCAGAAGTCGAACTTGAGCTGAATTCGGAGGAAATTGCCGTCATCGGCTAGAATCAGATCACCCTTTCCTCCCCTCCGTCGACAGGAACCTGAGCACCTGTTGTCTTTGAGAAACGAGACCCACAAAGCTCTGCGACAGCATGAGCGACGTCGATTGACGAAACCTCCGTCTTCAGCAGGTTGCGTCGCTTGTATTGCTCGACGCTCATGCCGTAAGCCTCCGCTCGCTTGTTAAGGATTTCCGGGCTCCACAACTTGGTGTCAAAAACGGAATTGGGATGAATCACGTTCACACGAATACCGTCTACGGCCCACTCCAAGGCCGCAACTCGAGCCAGTTGGGTAAGGGCAGCCTTGGAGGCAGAATACGCAGCCGCGCCGGGACCCGGTGCAGGCACGTTCTTCGAGCCAACAACAACTACACGACCACCACGGGGCGACAACTTCAGGAAGGGATGGCAAAGCCGAAGCAAACGCTGATTGGCATCGAGATTAATGGACAAGGTCCGTCTCCAGACTTCGTCGTCCATCTCATCGATTCGCATCGTTGGAGGAAATATCCCCGCATTCAAAACCAATACGTCCAGTCCCCCGAAAACTTCCACTGCATTGTCCAGGCTCTTTTCAATTGCATCGGGAGCAGCAAGGTCCGCAACAAGATGCAAATAGTCGTCGGAGGATTCGGCGGACTCCAAGTCGACTCCGGCAACACTGCAACCACGGGACTGGAGAACACCGGCACACGCTCTCCCAATCCCGGAGGCGGCCCCCGTGACAAGGGCAACCTCGCCGGAAAACTCAGGTGAGCTTCGGGCATTGCCAAGCTTGGCCTGTTCAAGCTCCCAGTACTCCATCCTGAACAGATCCAGTTCCCCGACGGGCTCGTATCCGCCCAAGGCTTCGGATCGCTCCACGACGTCAAAGGTGTGAAGGGCGATTGCCTCAGCAACGGAGCAATCGCTTGCCTTTCGTCCGGCGGAAAGCAAGCCAAGCTCCGGGTCGAGAATCAGGCGTGGGGCCGGATCGAGCATGGAAAGCTTTTTGCCGGAAGACGCCGATGCCGAATTCGCCTCAAAGGATTTCCGGTAGTCTTCAGAATAACGCTTCACGTCACGCCCAGAAAGTGGGGCGGACTTGACCCTGATGACATGATCGGGGGTAGCCGTGCCTCTCTGCTGAGCAGCGACCAGCTGAGGGTTTTGGGCAAAGGACATGACTCGCCCTGAACGATTGGACTTCAGCAGCATCGGAGTACCTGCAGATAAAGAGATCTCTCTACGCAATTCGGCAACCTCCAGAAAGTTTTCGGAGAACTCGTTTTCCCTGGTTGAGGGAGGAAGTTCCCAAACTCCTTGAGACCGTAGGTAGTCTTCAGCCAAATCGACTAGGCTGATCATCCTTTCGTAGGATTCTCGGGCATCCTTTCCAAAGGAAAAAACTCCGTGCTTCAGCAAAACGATGCCTTCCAAGTCGTCTCGGCCCTCACGCTCCCAGAGGTCAGAGCAAAACTTGGCGAGATCGTACCCCGGCATAACGTAGGGTACGCATAAAACCCTATTGCCGTAAATCTCACGAATGCGCTCCTCGCCATCGGAGAGGTTGGTGATCGTCACCACGGCATCCGCATGAGTGTGGTCGACGTACTTGAAAGGAAGACAGGCATGCAGGAGAGTCTCGACCGATGGAACGGGGGCAGAGGAAAGATTACAACTGAGCTTCAGCTCGTTGACCATCGCAGAGTCGGAAAGCTCATCCAGTTGGAGCAAGCGGAGACATTGCTCCATGTTGACGGCGGCAAAGCCGGCTGGCCCGATGTCGGCCAAATCCCAACCGCTACCCTTGACGTAAAGCAAATCGACCTGCTCTCCGAACAAATCGGACTCTCGAATCTTCACCGAGGTATTCCCGCCGCCGGCAAGGACCAAGGATTCATCAGCGCCCAAAAGTCTGGAAGTGTATACGCGAAGGCCTAGCTCGCCCTCAGCTTCTTCACGGCGTACCGCCTCATCTTGGTTCCAAAGACTTTTCATGAGATCGGAATCGATTTTCTCTTCTCGGGAAAAAGGTCCAAGATGGACTCCTTGTTCGCTCGGCAGATGCCGCGCTCGGTAATCAAGCCATTGACAAGCCGAGCAGGAGTCACGTCAAAGGCGGGATTGTAAGCGGGAGAACCCTCGGGGAGAATCCCAACCCTCAGTTCCTTTCCGTCGCAAATGCCCTCGACGAATGAAACCTCATCGGGATTTCGTTCCTCGATCGGGACATCCGTCATTCCATCGGGGGTGTTCCAGTCGAAGGTGGAAGAAGGTAAAGCGACGTAAAACGGAACGCCGCAATCCTTTGCCGCCAAAGCTTTGAGGTAGGTGCCAATCTTATTCGCAACGTCTCCAGTGAAGGTAGTTCGGTCGGTTCCCGTGATCACAATGTCGACCTTTCCCTTTTGCATAAGGTGACCACCGGCATTGTCCACGATGACCTTGTGAGACACACCATGACCGGCGAGCTCCCAAGCAGTCAGCCGAGCACCTTGGTTTCTGGGGCGGGTTTCATCCACCCAGACGTGAATGGGAACGCCGGCATCATGGGCGGCATAAACGGGTGCCGTTGCAGATCCATGGTCAACGAAGGCCAGCCAACCGGCATTGCAGTGAGTCAAGACGTTTACGGGCTCTCCCCTTTTTCGCTCGGAGATTTCACGAATCAGGGCAAGGCCATGCTCCCCAATGGAACGACATGCGGCAACGTCTTCGTCCGCAATCCTCTCGGCCTCTTGTCTTGCTGCGATGAGCTTTTCGGAAACGCCTTCGGCTTTCGAGACGGTCGAAAGCATCCGATCGACGGCCCACGAAAGGTTGACCGCCGTAGGACGAGCTCCCCGGAGATTCTCCGCAAGCACGAGCAGGGACTCCTCGAAATCCTCTGCCTTGATCGACTGATTCACTGCCAACCACATGCCGTAGGCCGCAGTGGCCCCAATGCAGCCTGCGCCTCTCACCCACATGTCCTTAATAGCAACCACCACTTCCGCAACGGAGGTTAGTTCGGCAACCTCAAACCTGAATGGCAAGAGTCGTTGATCGATGATGCTGACGACTGTCCTTTGGTCGGAAGGCAACCAAACCGTCCGGAAACTTTCTCCGTCAACTTTCACGACGTAAGATTCAGAGGATGCGAAAATTCAGTCAACATCCAACCACCGTGAAAACGGCAAATGCCGTCGAGTCCAAAGGTCGGAGGATTTCAAATTTCGACCTCATGGTACTCCAAAGCCCATTCACGCATGAAGCGCACCCTAGACGGCACCATTTCGTAAACGATGAGATCGGGATTGTCCACGCTGCCCAAATATTGCCTGAGAAGAGGATTCTCACTCCAGATCGACTCCAAGGTTTCCCTGCAGTCCAGGACTTTTGCCACAGCTGTGATTCGGACTTGATCATGCCCCTTGTCGAGGTAACACAACTCAACCTTGGGGTTGGCCTCGATCTCAGCCGTCTTTCCGTAAGCCTTGAGGTTCGCCACGAAAACGGTAAATCCAACGGTGCGGACAGGAGATACGGGCCGGAGGCGAGGTTGGTCATCCTCAATTGTGGCCAAATACGGGAAGCGATCCTCGGCGATTACTCGCAAAGCTTCATCACGAACTTTTTCAGGTGGAAGTGATTCAGGTTCCGGCTTAGGCATAGGGGGAAAATCCATGGACAAAAAGAATCGTCAAGCCTAAGCAAGGGAACCGTCAGCAGTTTGTACCTATCTGTACGAGTTCAGCATTGCTCAACTGGAAAAAGAAAAATTTCCTTTTAAAGGAAGGAATTCACGTCAAAGATTAGAGAGATGGAAAACCTCGGAGACAGCCCAAATTTCTTTCGAGAAAAGGAAATCCTACTTCTGGAGGACGAGCTTCTCCTGTCAAAGAGAATTACTGCCGTACTGGAAGCTTTCGGGGCTGAAGTCACCCGAGCGGAAAACATCGAGGAGGCAAGGAAGTCACTGGAGAATCTCGACTTCGACGGAGCGCTCTTCGACCTGAATCTCCCGGACGGCGACAGTCTAGAGCTTCTGAGGGAAGGCAAAGTTCCGGAAAACACGATCGTTGTCCTCATGACGGGAGAAGGAGGAGTGCGTTCAGCGGTCGAAGCCCTAAGGCTTGGAGCTTCCGACTACTTGGCCAAGCCCTTTGACCTGGAGGAACTGCCTCTAGTATTTGCTCAGGCTGATGCCCACAGGAGAAAGCAACGAATCCGCGAGCACGATCGAAAGGAAGCGAAAAGAAAGAGCGAAAAGCTCTTCTTCGACGGAACCTTCTCCGAAGACCTTGATACGCTCAGAAAAATCCTAGATGCGGACGGGAGGCTCGAAAGCAACCTACCTCCCGTCTTGATCGAGGGTCCCACGGGATCGGGGAAATCTACCTACGCCAGATGGATACACGAAAACGGGCCACGCGCTGAAGGTCCTTGGGTAGAGGTGAATTGTTCGGCCATACCGGACAACTTGGTCGAATCCGAGCTGTTCGGGCATGAAAAAGGCGCTTTCACCGATGCAAAGGGTGCACGCATAGGACTCTTCGAGGCAGCGGACCAAGGAACCTTGTTTCTTGATGAACTGGCCAGTCTATCAAATGCAGCCCAAGCGAAAGTGCTGCTGGCAATCGAGGACGGAAAAATCAGGAGGCTGGGAGGAAACAGGGAAATCCAAGTGGACGTAAGGGTGATCGCAGCCGCAAACCAAGACCTGCACCAAAGGATTAGGGAAGGCTCGTTCAGGGAAGACCTTTATCATCGACTGGATCTTCTCAGAATAAGAATCCCTCCTCTCCGGGAGAGAAAAGAAGGAATCATCCTGCTCGCCCAATACTTTCTGCGATCCCTCGCCGCCAAGTACAAGCTTCCCGAGGCAGAAATCTCCGCCGAGGGCAAGGAGCAACTCCTCAGGCATCCTTGGCCCGGAAACGCACGAGAGCTCTCGCACGAGCTCGAGCGCGCAGTGATCCTTCATCAAAAGGGTGAGGAATTAACCTTTAACCTGCTTCCCGGAGAAAGTCCTCAAACCGATGAGTCCGACCCAAAAGATCCATCGCACGACTGGCTCAACACCAATTTTCGTTTCCCCTCGAAAGGCTTCGATATCGAAAAAGCAATCCTGAGAATGATCGAGATGGGAATCGATCAATCCTCCGGAAACATCTCGAAAGCTGCCCGTTTGCTGGGAACCTCCAGAGACTACATACGCTACAGGCTGAAGAAAAAAGAGCCACCGGAAATGGGAAATAATTCCCCGACAACCTGAAAATCCGGGGAATATTCCCCTGAAAACCAGTTTCAGTAATCTTGAATCGAGCATCGAAAAGAATTTAAATAGTTTATAATTAGTTACTTAAGACAAGAATCAAAAGTGGCGCAAAGTTTGCAAAAGTTACAAACTATGAAAAAGAAGTTTATCATATACCTGATCGGCGGAATAATCGGAGTCGGTTCCTTTGCTCAACCTCAAGATCGTAAGCGCGGTCCACATGCGCCCAAGGCCACCCAATCCGACAGGCTGGAGGCATTCGGCAAGAGCTTGAAGGATGCAGTCGCCGCAGGCAAATTGACCGAAAAAGAAGCTCATGCCAAATGGGCTGCGGTTACCAAGGGCAAGGACTCGAAGAAGCCTGCTCTCCGGAAGAAGGAACCTCCAAAAGGCAAAAAGCCTCTCCCGATTTTTAAGCGCCC
>CAZNWO010000025.1:0-5383 GCA_964576585.1 uncultured Puniceicoccaceae bacterium
GCGGTAATGAAGAGGGTCTTGTAGTCCTTGCCGCCGAAGCAGACGTTGGCGGCGCCTTCGGGAACCTCGATGGTCTCCAGCTTTTTGCCGTTTACGTCGTAAACGTGTACGTGACGGTGGGTGGTGTAAAGGTGACCCTTGACGTCCACGGCCATACCGTCGCTGCCCTCCTTGATCTTGTACAACTGCTTGCCCAGCTTTCCTTCCTTGGTCACGGCATAGCAGGTAATGCTTGCCGGCAGCTTGTGGAAGGCGGGGTCGGGATGACGCTTGTGCCCGCCCGTGTCGGCGACGTAGAGTCGCGAGCCGTCCGGGGAGAAGACGATGCCGTTGGGCATTGCCAGATCCTTGATCAAAACATCCACATTGCCCGTTGCCGGATCCAGTTTGTAGACCCAGTGACCGGGGATTTCATGCGGACCGCGCAAACCCCAAGGGGGATCCGTGAACCAGAGGGTGCCGTCCTTCCAGACGGCCACGTCGTTGGGCGAGTTGAAGCGCTTGCCGTCGAACCTTTCGGCCAGCACCTTTGCCTTGCCGTCCTTTCCGATGCGAATGACGTTTCGGGCAGCGTGTTGACAGGAGATGATCCGCCCCTGCAGGTCGAGAATGTTGCCGTTGGCCTGCTCGCTTTTGCGAAACGTGGACAAGCCGTCCTTTTCGCTCCACTGCATGAGCTTGCTGTTCGGGATGTCGGAAAAGACGACCTTGTTTTGCTTGGGCAGCCAAACGGGACCTTCCGTGAACTTCATCCCGCCGGCCAGTTTCCTGACCTTTGCTCCGGGTTCGACTAGGGAGGCGCCTCGCAGGGAGAGCGCCTGAAACACGAGAGCGATGCTGAGAGGAAGGAGGATTCGATTCATTTTCATATGGGTTTCCGGTTCGAGAATGTTTTTGCGTGGTGAAAGAGGTTGAAGATGGATTACCGTCCCTTACCGGTTCGTGCTCAGGCCCTCGGCTTCCGATACTTCACGTGGAACGAACACCGTGTGGCGGTGGAGGCTGAATAGGGGGGGAGTGTTGAGCAGCATGATTTTCCCGCGCGTTTGGGTGGTGGTGTGCCAGATCTTTCCGTCAGCACCATCGGGAACTTTCACCACGATGTACGATTTGCCGTCAATGCGATCGCTCGGAACCAAATCGCGACGGCCCTTGTCTGGAATTATGAGACTTAGACGCACGTCCGTATCGACAATCAGTTCATTGGTCCCCTTTGGTACGTAGAAATAATGGGGCCCACTGTAGGAAACCCAAGCGGGGTGAGTCACGGAAGACTCGAAGAGAAAAGGAGTCTCGGGAGGGATGCGGATTTCAAAGTCGCCGGTGATATCAACACGATATTCAAAGGCCTTTGGCAGCTTGACCTCGATCTCTTGGAAGGGCTTGTCTCCTGCAATTTCTTCCGAGCGAAACTTTTTTTCGAAGATGACTTCATTTCTCATGTAGACGGCAAGATCGATCGGTTTCGAGGTCGGCTTTATGCCCAGCTTCACCGTTTGCGGTCCCGATGCCGCCAGATAACCACGCAAACTTCCCCGGAAGCGGGAAACCGCCAGCTTCGGGTCTTGATCCCTGGCGTGTACGTATGCGGGGCCGACGTTCTTTCCCTCGATCTTGACTCGGTCGAAGTAGCGCGAAAAAGCCACGGTGGGATCGCCGTCCGACTTCAGCTTCTCAAGCGTCTCCGCAAACAAGGCCGAGACCTCGAGGTCGGTCAGTTCCTTGCCTTCTTGCCAAACCGGGCGACGGTCCTTGTTTGCCATGTAGAACTCGAGCCTCTTGTCCGTAATTGGAAGCCCGTTGCAAAGGCGTCGAGCCAAGGCGTAGTAGTGAATTACGTCGCGACGTCGAATTCGCCAGGCATAATTCATCAAGGGTTTCAATGCCTTGTAGTAGGAATCGTTACGGGAAGAATTCTTTCCTCGAATCAAGTCGAACTCGCGGAATTTCGCTACGTATATCAAATAAGCCTTCAGGTCGGTCAACCTGGCGCGGACGTTCGCATCCTCCTCCAGTTTCCACGCTTTTTCGAGATCTGCGAATAGAGGAAGCAAGGTGGATGGACGCAAGGGTGGGGCGGCTTCCATCCTTTCGTAGAATGATCTCATCGGCTTGGCTGCCTTTGCAAACAACTTGTCCATGAATTCATCCACCAGCGGATCGACTTTCTCGTTCGGTTTCCAAAGAAGCTGTGCGGCTACGTACAAGCCCAATGCCTGGGCTCCCCAGTTTGCGTTGGTCTCGGCGTTGATTCCGTTCAGGTTTCTTTCGGCGTAAAAGGGAACCCACTTTCGATGGTATTCCACGCGACCTCCTCGCGCTCGGCCGGGCAAGCCCCAGTCCCATGCCTGCACGCCGTAGTATTCCCGCAGACCGATCGCGCTCACTTTTTTCGACCAACGCTCCACAAGCTCGGGAAGCGAGTAATGCGTGCGGTTGAATCCCAAGGCTACCTGCACGTAGACGTTGGGCTCGACTTCGATGGTGGGGGGAAGGCGATGGCTGGAATAAGCGTAAAGTCCAACCCAAGCCTTCGGGTCTTTGGAACGCAGTCGCCTGGCCGTTTCATTAGCCAGATGCAGGACCCTGTCCGTGGTGGTTCCGAGCTTCTTGCAATTTGCGCAGTGGCAAGTGCCTTGCCCGTCGGAAGGATCGACCGAGACCATGAAGGAAGCGGGGTTTGCCCTCCTGGCTTCATCAAGCAATTTCATGCGATCTTCCGCCACAAGCTCGATCAGGTCCGGGTTGCTGAAGCAGAACTTGCGGGCATTGGGCACGCTCTGCAGGTCGCGGGTTCCGTCTCCTTTCATTGCGGAGAGTTCGGGGTTGTTCGCAAAGGCTTCCTTGTTTCGACCGATTACGTTCCCGTAGCTGTGTCCGGTCCTGGTCAAACCTCGAAGCGTGAGCCTGTTTGCGGCGGCCCACCTTCGGTAGTCCTGCATCAAAGGCTTGAGATCTTCGCCACTCATCCCGTAGGCATACCAAATTCGCCTTTCGATCAACTGGGGCGACTCGACGAAGCTTCGGTTGAAAGAAAGATTTTTCAAATGCGGTTTCACATGCCACTTGCTGGACGGAGCAAACCATCGGAAGCCCCATCTGCGAAGAAGGTCCGCCACACCATGCCTGACGGCTTCATCGCTGTTTCCCAAAACGTGGATTAGTTTTTTTCGACTTTGAGTAACGATTGCATAGGCATCGTACTTGTCCGTCTCAAAACTTACCGCTCGGGCGACTTCCGGCCAAGCTTTCTTAAGTCCGATGACGAGCGATGGCTTTCCTCCCGTTTCCGAAGATATTTCGAACTTTGCGCCACTGGCTTGGCCCAGTGATTGAGCCAACCAGTCGGCGGCTTCCTTAATCGTTACTGTCTCCGCCGTGGTTGCTTCACGGACGTCGGCAACCACTAGAATGGCAGCTTGACCATTTTCCAGCAACCTAACTTCAGCGCTCAGCGTGGTGTGAATGATGGCCAAAAGGCTCGAAGCAAGCAATCTGGCGGGTCGAAGTTTGATAACCTTTGACAAAAGTTTCGGTTTCATTGCAATTCAGTAAATGGGCAGGACCATTTTTTGGCCGTGCTTTTGTTCCTCGATGGAATGGATGCGTTCCTCGGGCGGCATGGAGACGAACTTCCAGCTGTCGGCCTTTACCCGCACGCACGAGCCCGGACTATAGCCTTTTAGCAGTTCCTTGCACCGAAGAGTGATTTGCACACCGCTGCTCCCGGTGACCGGATTCTTGACTTCGGTCCATTTCTCCAGCTTGCAGAACTTGCGGTCACCTCGATGATACCAAGTGCGAAGCGTTTTTTCAGCGCAAGCTACGGCGATGCGGTCGTTTCGTTCGCGACTGAGGTCCTCGATGATATCCCTGTTCACCTCGAAGAGAGTGATAGTGAGTCGACCGCCTCCGAAGTCGAAAATCTCCACTTCGTCGATCCAGCCGGGCGTCCATCGCTGGCGTTGGAAGCGAACGTGCTTTTTTCGCTGAAGTTCGGTGGAGGCATTCCACGAAGCCTCGTCCAGCCATAGTTCGGTCACGGTGAACTCTCGTTCGGAATTGTAATGTCCGCCTTGAGCCCAGCCGAGGTTGAAGCGCACCTTGGTTCCGGGCTTGATGTCCGTCAAGTCCACCCATCGCTTGTCCCGCCAGACGCGAGTGGTGGCGAGTAGGTCGAAGGTGAAGGGTGTCTTGATG
The DNA here is from genome assembly GCA_964576585.1 of uncultured Puniceicoccaceae bacterium. Taxonomy (GTDB): domain Bacteria; phylum Verrucomicrobiota; class Verrucomicrobiia; order Opitutales; family Seribacteraceae. Next base: position 4,201 of record CAZNWO010000025.1, read on the forward strand.
CCCTGTTCGACCAGCTTGCCGGAAGGCTCGAGGTGAATCTTCTCCTTGTCGATCTCCACGCTCTTCACCTTCCATGTTTGGCCGCGCTTGGCGTAGAAACTGAAATCATCCTCCAGCATCAGGGCGTGATTTTCAGGAACGATTAGTTTTTGGTAGCCCAAGGAGTCGGGAAGCGGGGGTATGGTGTCCTCCTCTCCCTTGGGCGGAAGAAAAAACCAACCGTTCAGGTGTGTGCCTAGCGGCACGTCGCGCAAGGCGGCCCGGGCCCCGTTTCGCCAGATTACGGCATAAGGAAGCAAGGCGAAGTAGTGGACGGGTCCGGCCCAGTAGCGACCTTTTTCCGCCCCGTCGATCCGAATGCCGCCTCGGCGATTGACCGCATCCACGTAGACCAGTTCGCCCGAAAGGTAGCGGGCTTTTTCAAGCGGAGCGAAGGCAGTGGGATCAGGGGTGAACTTTTCTTCGGAGGCAAAACAGAAACTTGCGAAGAACAAAGCAACCGCGAATGGCCTGAGAGGGACGCTTAACACCGAGCCTCAAGCCTCCAAGTCGGCAAGGGTACCGTTGCTGTCACCGAACTTATCCACCTTCACTCCCATCCTTTGGGCCATGGTAAGCAGGAGGTTGCTCATGCGGACCTTTTCGTTCACCGGGCGCGTGCAGATGGCGTAGTGCTTGCCGGGTTGGTCGAGTTGATAGCCCTCGAAATCGACCTGCTGGTTGAAGTCCATGTGGGTGCCATGCTTGAGCCCGAGCTTGGATCCTCCGGCCAGCACGAGCGGGAGGTTCGCGTTGCCGTGGCTGTGGCCGAACGCCATGCCGCTGCCCCACAAGGCCATGGTGGTGTCCAGTAGCGAACCTTCCGCATCCTTGGTTTCCGCCAAGCGGTTGATGAGGTAGCCGAACTGCTCGACGTTGAAGAGGTCGCTCTTGGTCAGGTCGGCCATGAGCTTGGGATTGCCGTTGTGGTGGGAGAGCGAGTGGCGATCCTGATTGACGCCGATCTCGGGGATGGCGGGACCTTGGCCCTCGATTCCGTTGCAGAAGGTCGCCACGCGAGTCATGTCCGTCTGGAAGGCGAGCACGATGACGTCGTACATCGTTCGCAGGAAGTCTCCCATCTGTTGCAGGGAAACGTTTCGGTTGAGGCGGGATTTCACGCCCGCATCCACCTTTGGCCGGG
>CAZNWO010000025.1:5483-30388 GCA_964576585.1 uncultured Puniceicoccaceae bacterium
AGGGAAACGTTTCGGTTGAGGCGGGATTTCACGCCCGCATCCACCTTTGGCCGGGGAACGTCAAGCCACTTGTCGGCTCGCTCGGTTCGCACTTCGACCTCCCGCACGGAAGTGAGGTATTGCTCGAGACGGCCGCGATCCTCGCGACTGAGCTGCTTGTCAAGGGCCTTGGCCTCGCCGAGAACGGCGTCGAGGATGCTGCCGCGCCGCTGCAGCCCACGCCGCTGCTTGGTCACGCCGCCGTTTGGTTCCTCGAACATTTCACGGAAGACCACGCCCGGGTTTCGTTGGGCAGGCAACACGATGCCGTCGGCGTTCCAGGAGAGCGAATGGCCTTGGGTGGTCATCTGCAGGGAATGAAAGCGCGTGTGCGGAGCGGTTTGCTCGGCCATCAACTGGTCCACCGAGATCGTGTTGCGGTCCGCCGCTCCCAGCTTTCCTCCGGTGAGCCAGATCTTGGAACAGTTGTGGTGATGACCCAAGCCGTTCGGGTGGTGCAAACCGCTGATCGGAGTGATGACGTCCCGAAACTTCTCGAGAGGCTTGAGCGTCTTGGAGAACTCGTAGTCCTTGCCGGCATCGGTGATTTGCCAATCCAAGGTATTCACCCCGTTGGGAATGTACATGAAGACGCTTCGCGGAGGCTGGGTCGGAATTGCCTTCCTTGCAGCCCGAAGAGGTTTCATGCAGTCGAATAACGGCAAAGCCATTGAAACCCCTAACCCTTTCAAAAGGTGTCTTCGACTCAGTAGCCACTTCTGAGTGCTTACGTTGCTCATGCTGTTCTTGGATTCGGGTTCACCTTTGGATGGCTTTGCCTTGCTTGGCAAAATCTCAAATGAGTTATTGGTTCTCTTTGTTTCTCAATCCCATTGATTGAAGCGCCGGGAGGATTTTTCGCCAATAATATTCCTCGACTTCTTGTTCTTTTTTGCAATATACGCTGCACCTCGCACAACCAAACCCAAGCACGAATCCCACTGCATCCGACATGAAACTAGAAACCCAATGCCTTCACGCAGGTTACGCTCCTGATCCCACTACTCTTTCCAGGGCCGTGCCCCTCTACAAGACCAGTTCCTACGTCTTCAACAATACGGAACACGCCGCCAACCTGTTTGGCTTGCGGGAACTCGGCAACATTTACACCCGGTTGATGAATCCCACTACCGACGTACTCGAGCAGCGCGTTGCCGCCTTGGAGGGAGGCGCGGCAGGTTTAGGCATAGCCTCGGGCACCAGCGCCGTATTCTACTCGATCGTCAATCTCGCCGAAGCCGGTGACGAAATCGTTTCCGCCAACAACCTGTACGGGGGAACTTACACTCAGTTCAACGATATCCTGCCCAAGCTCGGAATTACCGTAAAGTTCGTGGATCCCAACGATCCCGAGAACTTTGCGGCCGCCATCACCGAGAAGACAAAAGCCCTTTTCTGTGAAACCGTCAGCAACCCCGGCTTGGACGTCGCCGACCTCAAGGCCATCTCCGACATTGCGGCGGCTCACAATATTCCCGTTGTCGTCGACAGCACCTTTTCCACCCCATACCTAACGAGACCCATCGAACATGGTTGCGACGTCGTCGTCCACTCTCTGACCAAGTGGCTTGGAGGTCACGGCAACGGCATTGGCGGCGTAGTGGTCGATTCAGGGAAATTCAATTGGGCGAATGGCAATTTCCCTCTCTATGACGAACCTGACTCAAGTTACCATGGGCTTCGCTGGGGTCACGACCTTCCCGAGCCCTTGGCCCCGCTCGCTTACGTCCTGCGCATGCGTACGGTGCCTCTTCGCAACTTGGGAGCGTGCATATCTCCAGACAATTCCTGGCAGTTCCTCCAAGGTATAGAGACCTTGCCTCTTCGCATGGACAGGCATTGCGAAAATGCTTTGGCGGTGGCTCGCCACCTCAAGGATCACGAATCGGTCGAATGGGTCCGCTTCCCCGGACTGGAAGACGACCCGATGTTCGAGCTCAACAACCGCTATCTCGAGGGCAAGGGTGGTTCAATGGTCGTATTCGGTATCAAGGGTGGGGCAGAAGCAGGCCCCAAGTTTATCGACAGCCTTCAGCTTTTCTCGCACCTGGCGAATGTCGGGGATGCAAGGAGTTTGGCGATCCATCCGGCGACGACCACTCATTCACAGCTTAACGAGGAGCAGCAGAAGGCCGGTGGAATTTCGCCCGAGTTGGTCCGCCTCTCGGTGGGAATCGAGCATGCCGACGACATCATCGCCGACGTCGAGCAGGCCCTTGCCGTCGCCACATCCTAAGCCCGCTTTATACATGGGCAGAAAATTTGCCCTCGGCTACCTGATTCTCCTTACCGTCGTCATGGCGGGCGCCTTGGTTTATGGTTTTACCGTGGGGGACTTCTGGAAGGACGGTGGAGAATTGGTTGAAAACCCATGGGGAATCGTTTCCCTCTTCGACGTTTACGTCGGTTTTTTCTTCATCATCGGCTGGATCGTTTACCGGGAAAGTTGTCTCGGCGTCATCCTTGTCTGGTCGATCGCAATCCTGCTCGGCGGAAACGTGGTTAGCGGGCTTTACGCGGTCATTGCCTTGATCCGAAGCAAGGGTGATCCGAAGGTTTTCTTTCTTGGCGGAGAAAAGGGGTGTTCCTTGGAATCGAAGGAATCCTAGTCAGCCTCCGAGAGCTTTTTGACGTGGTCGAGGACTCGACGGTGGATGCGGCCGATGAGGAAATCCGACCAAGTCTTCCAGTAGGAGGCGGGCCACATGTTGTGCTTGTACCAAGTGGTTCCTGTCAGGCGAGTCCTGCCTCCATCCAATCTTTCCAGTCGGAATTCTCCTCTCTTGCTTTCCAAGTGTCCGTCGAGGTGGGGCGGATGAATGTCGTAGGGTGAGAGCTCCTTCATGGGCGGGGGCTGGGAGACGACGTCGAAGGCAAGAACATTGGGCTCGTCCCATACCGTGATCGGTTCAACGAAGGGACCCGTTGTAAAGTTGCAGTGGCGAATGGCTCCCTCGCCCGTTCCCTCGATGGTGGCGCAGGTCGGACAGGCGATGCCCAAGTCAAAGAGCCAGTCGTTGGGAGGCGGAAGCTCGGAAAAGCTTATTACGTTGGTCCAGACTTTCTCAGGCGGAGCTTCGACGACGACTTCCGAGCGGACGGAAAAGATTGGAGCTTCCGGGAGGACTTTCTTTTCAAAGCCCATCAGGAAAAAAGTGGCGAGGAAGAGGGCAAGGGACGGGTTGCCACGGTTGGTCCGGTTCTGGATCAGGTAGCCGACCCAACCCCCCAAGGCGTTGAGGGGCAGGGCAATTGGCGCGGCCATGAAAAGGCAGATGACTCCTTCGATTGCCAACAGCAAAAGGAACAGGAATGAAAAGCCGAGAGTCAAAAGGGCGATGCCAAGACAGGCCAAGACTTTGCGTCTCTCGTGATGACCATAGGTTACCGCCGAGGCTAGACCCATGGCGAATGGCAGACCCACGAAAAAGCCCCATCCGTAATCTTGTCCGATCTCGGTTTTCAGGGCAAAGAAGACAAAAATCGTGCTTAAGGCTGCGGAAAGGCCTGTGACTAGGGCGGCACAAGAAACTTTTCTCTTGGGGATGATGGGATCCAGTCGGGAGACATGTTTTTTCGCGGTGTCTTCCTCTTTAACCGACTTGGGAAGGATTGAGAGCAGGAAGAAGAACAACAAGTTCACAAAGGGAAGGAAAAAGAGGATACAGGTTAAGAGGGGCCATTGGAGGGAACGGAGTCGCTTGACGGTGAGGACGATCCCAACATAGATGAATGGGAGGGCCATGGCCAACATGAGGAGGGCGTCGTTCGAAAGCTCTTTTTCCGATTGAAAGTCCGTTACAGGCAGCAAGTAGGGAAAAGGTGATGGGAAGGAATCGTAGGTGAGAAAGGAAATCAGCCTGTCGAGGTTCCACTTGACTAGAAAAAGGGCGATGCCCGTAAAGGCATAGACCGATCGACCAAGTTCCCCTTTCCATGAGAAAAAAAGATGTAGGAGTTTTGGTGACGACATGGCTACTTCATGCTCCGAAAGCCTAGGTTTCGCAAGGGAACTCTCCTGCTTGTTTTTCCTTCGCCTATCCTTTCGCCCGGTTTCTCGACGATTATCCCTTTTCCAAGGTTGCGAGAAGGCGTCCCATCAAATTGTTCGCATTTGCGAACAGGTCCTTTTTCGGGAGGAATTCTTTCGGTTGTTGAATATAGGTTCCAGGACTCAGATCATTGAGGCATGCGTTGGCTATTCGAGTGGCGTCGCCAACTCCAAGCTCTAGATGAAATTGCAGGGCCAAGACACTTGTACCGATGCAAAACCCTTGGTTCAACGTGGCAGCGCTTGAAAACAGATGCTCGCCTCCTTGCGGTATGTCGAACGTGTCGCCATGCCAATGAAAGGCATCGAAGGTTCTCGGGGTATCCTTGGTGAATGCAGTATTTTCATTCCCTTCTTTGTTTACCTGAAACCATCCAATTTCCTTCTCCTCGTTTCTGCTGATTTTTGCACCCATCGCTGAAGCCATCAATTGAGCGCCCAAACATACTCCTAAAATTCTTTTTCCGTTTGTAATTGCGGATTTGATTAAATCCACCTCCAGACATAACCACGGGTACTTGTTTGAGTCGCTAACGCCCATTGGGCCTCCCATTACGACCAACCAATCGAAACTCTCGACTTTCGGTAGCGAAGTTTCCTCGTAGAGGCGGGTGCAGGAAAGTTCGTGACCTCTGGAGACGAACCACTCGCTTAAGCAGCCCAAACCCTCGAAGGGCACGTGCTGAAGCCAATGTACCCGCATGATGGAATCAAGCTCTCACCACTCGTAGCAAGCGATGGCTTCCAGTTCTCGGACAAACAATTGTTTCCCCGAAATCGCAAGGTGAGCCCAAGAGGGGTCTGCCGAAATTTCCCTCTCCTCCTTGATAATCATTTTCTTGGGACTTGCCTCAATCAGGTAAAGGGTTCCATCCTCGTCAAGGGCGAGGATTTCTTTCCCGTTTGTGACCATGGAGACGTATTTCCCAAAAGATTTCTCGCTTATCCATTTAGTGTCGCCATTGCGCATGTCCAAACAGGTCATGCGTTGCTTGCGAAGGTGCATGTAACAGTAATCGCCAATTACGATCGGGCCCGACATGTACCCTTCCTGCCGATTTTGCCATTTCTCTCCGATCTTGAAGCCTTGATCGTTGTTAGAGAGTTCGAACAAAAGGGATTTCCCTCCGTAACTGCTGGTGAAAATGCCGTTTTTATAGAAAGTCGGCGTGAGTATGTTCATCCCTCTGAATGCCTTTACGGGTTGTTGCCAGAGAACTTTTCCTTTTTCCGGATCTATGCCGGCTAGAGTGGTTCTCGACTGAACGAGCAGTTGTTTTTTTCCAACGACCTTGGCAACCGTTGGAGAAGAGAAGGCGCTGCCGTACATTCCGCCCTTGTCCGACAAAGCTCTCCAAATGGATTTCCCTGAGGACTTTTCCAATTTCACGAAACCGGAGCCGGCCTGAACGTAAAGGTGATCACCTTCGACCAGCGGCGAACATACGAATCCAAAGGAGGGGAGTGGTGAGTCGTAACGTTTCATGAAGTCGACTGACCAACGCTTTTCGCCTGTTTTGGCATCTAGGCAGACCAGAAAGTCTCGCATTCCGCCGACATACAGATTTTCTCCGTCAAATGCCGGAGTGGACCTTACCCAACTACCGTTTTTCCAAGCAAAGAATGGAACGCGCATGGATCCTTTCCAGTCGCTTTTCCATACCTCATCCCCGCTTTTCCTCTTGAACGCCCTCACCAACTCATTCTTGGATTTCGTGCTCTCCACGGTGAAGACCATTTCTTCCGACAAGACCGGTCCCGGATAACCTTTCCCAATTTCCTTACGCCATACCTGTCGCAAGGCTTTCTTTGCGATGCTTTCGGGCCAAGGAGAACCTTTCTTTATTGCCCCATCACGGGTTGGTCCTCGCCATTGGGGCCAATCGAGCGTTTCGCCATAAGAAATGACTTGGGTAAATGAAACGATTGTGGATGCAAGAATTGCAACAATCAGTGCTTGGAGTCTCATGATGTTTTTTGGGTCAGAATTAAGAGTTCCTACTTTTTGGAAAACAAGTAATGGGAAACCCACCATTCTTGTCCATTTTCAAAAGCGAAGGTTTCAGAGCAAGCCATGAAGAAAATTCTCCAACGATGATAGTTTCTGGAGGCCTCTTCCGCATCCATTTCCTTTTCAAAAAGCGACAGGATTTCCTTCTTCTGTTCCCTCGTGTTCTTCAACCACTCGTCGGCCGTCCTTGCATAATGTGTTCCCGCCCATCTCCACCTCTTCTCCAAATTCAAGTCACCTGAAATACGAATGAAGTGTTCGTCGGACGGCATGGTTCCACCACTAAAGAAATGCTTGGACATCCAATCGTCTTCCCCTTGAACCTCGAATGCGTACGATGTGGAACGATGGCAGAAAACATGTGTGAAGAGCTTTCCGTCGGCTTTCAGCCAACCTTCCATCCTGCTGAAAAGATCACGATGGTTTCTTACGTGTTCGAACATTTCAACCGAGACGATTCTGTCGAAGGTTTCACTTGGATTGAAGGCGTTTACGTCGGCAGTGATAACTTCCAAGTTCTCAATACCTTTGTCTTCGGCTTTGGCTAAGATGAATTCCCTCTGCGTGTTAGAGTTTGAAACTGCAGTTATTCTGGATTCGGGATAGAGACTGGCCATCCTCAAGGTCAGTGAACCCCACCCGCAACCAAGCTCAAGAATTTTCAATCCGTTTTCTAGCCCGGCTCTTTGACAAGTGAGCTCGAGAGCCTGATCCTCGGCATGGGTTAGGTCGCTTGTTCCTTTGTCGAAGTAACAGCAACTGTATTTGAGGTTTCCCCCCAAGACCAATTCGTAGAATCCGGAAGGAACTTCGTAATGCTGTTCGTTGGCTTTCTCGGTCTCGATCGCCAAGTTGGAGGAGTCCACCGTTTGCAAAAATTCCTCCAGGAACTCGGCGTTTGCTTCGCAGTCATGGACCTTGCACTGCTCGAGTCTCTTTTTGCAAAGCTGGCGGATTGCGGCTCGAATCAGAAACTCCGGAACCCAACCTTTTTCCGAAAGGTTTATAAAGGTTTTCTCAATGTTCATTAGATGGTTTTGGGAACCAAGGGAAGAAAGGCGAAGTCTTGTCTACGTAAGAGCGATAATGCTCTCCACTGGCCTCTAGCTTTCGAGCCTCTACGAAAGGGATACCCGTAATTTTGTTAAGAAACACGTACAGCACCAATGGAATGGCCAGCAACCAAGCTCCTTCTTCCGAATGCCAGCCTATAAATACGTATCCAAGCCATAGAACCCATTCAAAAAAATAATTCGGATGTCTGGAATATTTCCATAAACCGCTTTGGCAAACTTCAGCTCTGGTTCTACCCTTCGTTGCCTTGAATGCCGCAAGTTGTCGGTCGGCGATAAAAACTCCTGTGAAACCGATGAACCATATCGCCAAGCCAATAAAATCAAGTGCGCCGACCGGGGAACTATTGCCGGCTAAAATCAAGAAAGGCGAAGCGAAGATAACTATGAAGACGGCTTGCATTTGGAAAAAAATGAAAAAGCCGAGGTTTGCTTTCCCGCCAAGCCATTCTCTCATAAACTTGTAACGAACGTCTTCCTGCTTTCCCCATGAGCGAATGAGCTGATAGGTGCCCAATCGTACCGACCAAACAACAATCAGCGCATTAAGGATCATTAAGCGCACAGGCTCGGTTTGCGGAGAGGCGAATTGTAGGTAAATGCAACCAAGTATTCCCACCCCGTAAGCCCAGATGACGTCCACACAGGTGGCGTTTCCGACTTTGAGGGACCAGACCCAACCCAGAAACATGATCAAGCAGGCGCCTGCCAGACCATACAGGAGAAGTTCAACGAGGCTCATCGAGTGCCTTCATCCAGTTATTGGCGTAATGGAGGGAAAGTCCGGCTATAGACCATAGTGCTCCAACTCCAAGAAAAGATAGCCGACCCGTAGTCAATTCGAGTACTCCCAATTTCTCACCCGAGGCATAAGCAACCATGCCGCCGAGAGAAAAACCAATCAAACTTCGGACTTTGCTTGTTATGAACCAATTAAAAATTGGTTTCAGCATGAGACCAAAATTGATCCAGAGGGCAAGCATCCACCATGAGGTTCCGAGAGGAAGATGATTTCCTTTGAAAGAAATGAGTTCTGCGTGAAACAGGATGGGGTCGCCAAGCGACCCAAGAAATGCGCAGATAGCGACAAATGGCAGGGTTTGCCGAATCCTGCCGCATGCTGTAACCCTAACGGCAACTAGAGCTAGTGATAAAATGGGTAATGCGATTGGAAAAGAAGTCTTGGTTGCCAAAACGCAACCGAACCAAGCGCATTGAAAGACAAGAGCGTCGAACCAGAAAGAAACCCTTTGGTTCATCTCGGAAATCCTCTTGCCAATTTGCATCCCGGTTTCGTCAGCAACAAGTGGACGTCGCCCGTGTAGCCTTCTTCGAAACCCGCCTCGCAATAACATAAATAATATTCCCATGCCCTTCGGAAGGCGTCGTCGTAACCCAAGGAGTTTATTTTTTCCTCGTTTTGTTTGAAGCGAAGTCTCCATTCTCTCAAGGTTCTGGAGTAGTGATAGCCAAAATCCCGAAGAGAGACCGGCCTTAGGTCCGTCGCCTTCACGGATGCGGCAATCATTGCCGAAGCGGAGGGAACGCAACTCCCCGGGAAGACTCGTGTCCTGACGTAATCAACCTCCCTTAGGTATTTGGCGTAGCGATGGTCGGGCATTGTTATGCCTTGGATCAGGGCGGCCCCATTTTGCTCCAGCAAATCAGATATCTTTCCAAAGAATTTTGGAAGGTATTCATGTCCTACGGCTTCGATCATTTCTATTGAAACGACCCTGTCGAATTTGTCTTTCAGGTGGCGATAGTCTGAGTTCAGAAGGGTAATTCGATCTTCCAGATCGGAACTTTGCACCCTGTTTGCAGCGTACTCGAACTGCATTTTGGAAATGGTGGTTGTCGTGACTCGGCATCCGCACTGTTTTGCTGCTCTAACGGCAAATCCTCCCCAACCAGTGCCAATCTCAAGAACCTTGTGTTCGGGCTTTAGCTCTAGCTTATCGATGATGGCGTCGTATTTCGCTTCTTGAGCTTCCTGTAGCGTAGTTTTCTCCGATTCAAATATTCCACAGGAATACGTCATCGTCGGATCGAGCATCAATTCGTAGAAGTCGTTGCCGAGGTCGTAGTGAAGGGAAATATTTCTGTGACTGCCCTTAATTGTATTTTTGTTCAGTAGTTTGTAAGCTAGGCGGGAAAGCTTGTTAAATAGGAATGCATAGCCCCCTTCGATTCCGTCTAGGCAGTCTATGTTTTTCACGAAGAGCCTGAAAACGGTGACCAAATCTTCGCTCGCCCAATCTCCGTTGGAGTAGGAGTCTGCGACACCCAGCGATCCTCCGAGACAGGCTTTCCTGAAAAAAATTGGGTCTAAGACTCTTATCTTGGCATCGGGAAAACCATCCTGAGTTCGCCCGAATTCGTAATCTTCGCTTTCCGTGGAAAGGATTAATCTTCCATTCCGAATGCTTTTGATTTTTTCAACGAAGATTTTCTCCCACACCTTGTATTTTCTGCCCGAGGATCCTCCTAAGGATCGTGTGTTTAAAGCTAAGTCTTCTTCCGACATTAGTTTTTTTCCTGTAAACTCTTGGGATGGGGATGAAATGCGCATCCCTTCAAACGAAGAAGGAATGCGTTGAAGTATATTCCCACGACCACTTGAATTGTGAGAAAAGGGAATCGAGTTAGAGCCCAAGCCAAGTTTGCTCCGTTCATTGGCTTTCTGCTCATTTTCAGGTTGGCGTGAAAGAAGACCTCTCCTTTCTTTTTGTCCTTCATGTTCACGGTTAGCTTTTTTCCGGGACATGAAAAAGTCCATTCGTAGTCTACGTCCATTCCAATGAAAGGAGAAACGTGAAACTCCTTTGTGAAATCGTGCCGTGAAGGTACTTCATCTGGATCATGACTCTTCCATTTGAAGGCTTTTGCATGCCGTTCGTTCCAAGGTGTATTGTTGATCTCGACCAGAAGATATTCAGGCTGCGAACGATCTTCGTTCCAACAGTAGTAGAAAGTGACGGGATTGAAGCAATGCCCGAAATACCTCAGGTGAGTGATCATTGAAACGGTGCCCTCGGGGCGCTCTCCCAATTGATCTTGGACGGTTTTTCTAACTGAGTTTTCCAAGGAGGCGGAGGTGTCGCCATGGTAATCGGACCTTCGCAAGCACGCCAAGTTGGGCCTGGTTGTCGACCAAAAGATTCTTTTTCGGAAAACCTCCTCCATTTCATCGAGAAAAAGGTGCACCATGAAGAGGCGAAACTTGAACGCGTGAGGCTTGGGAGAGGTTCTACGGTGATATACGTCACCAAAATACAAGCAGCTTTTCATGGCATGAATTCCCCGAATGCCTCGCAAACCCTCAATCCACTTGTTAGGCCATCCTCGTGAAATCCGTACCCCCAATAGGCCCCGCACAGAGAAATTCCTCTCCTTCTGATGAAGCTTCCGTGTCGAGACTGACACTGCTTGCGGTTAATTGAATAAGTGGGATGAGAGAACTGGAAGTTTTCGATGAGAAGGCTTTTTGTGATCTCTTCAGGTTGATTCAGGGTCACGCAGTATTCCCTTTCCGTGGACAAGCCCTGAAGGATATTCATGCTGTAGGTAGTGGTCGCTTTCTGCTGAGGATTTTCGGGTATCCTTGAGTTCCAGCTGGCCCATGCGTTCTTTCTTTTCGGTAGCAGAGACTCGTCGTTGTGCAAGCTGACTTGATTTGTTTCATATGGAAAAGATTCCAAGACTTTCGTTTCATCAGAATCGGGATTTTCCAAGAGACGAAGCGATTGGTCTGAGTGACAAGCAAGGATGACATCATCGTAAGTTTCAGATCCAGAGCCCCGAGGAGTCACTTCCACGGCGTCCTTAAGTCTCTTCACTCGTTCAATCGGTGTTTCAAGACGAAGTCGTCTGCCAAGCTCGGCAACGATTTTGTCCACGTAACTTCGAGACCCTCCTTTGATCACTCTCCAAACTGGGCGATTGCAGACCTGAAGCATTTGGTGGTTTTGGAGGAATTCGAGTACGAATTCCATGGGAAACTCAGAGAACTTATCTGAAGGACATGACCAGAGAGCGGAGCCCAAGGGGAGAAGAAAGTTCTGCCTGAATCGTTTGCCGAAGCCATTTTCATCAAGGAATTCTTCCACGCTCCTTCCTTTTGCGTCAGATGCCCGGGCAATCTTGTGAAACCTGAGGATGTCCAGAATCATCCTCCAGTGACTCAAGTCGGTCAGATTCCTGAAGTTGCCCAAGAGACCCCCAATGGATTCGCCACTGTATTCCAAGCCGCTTTTCTCGCATCTCACCGAGAAACCCATTCTGGTTGCCTTTGAATCAACCTGCAGAACATCCAGCAGGCGACAAAAGTGTGGATAGTTCGGTTCGTTGAAGACAATGAACCCGGTATCCACGGAGGTTTTGCCTGAAGGATCATTTACCTCCACGGTGTTGACGTGACCGCCGGGTTTGTCGTCGGCCTCGAAAATGGTCACGTCATGAGACCTCCCAAGGAGGTAACCGCAGATCAGTCCTGAGATACCTGATCCAATGATCGCAATTTTCACTGCAGGGGAATTCCCGGCTAAGACTGGGCTTTAGCCAAGACCCAATCGGGAACCGGACGAAGATTTCTGACGATCCTCAAGTGAGCAAGAAGCTTTAAGACGTAGTATGTGGGATCGAATTCTCTTTTCCTGAAACCTTGTCGGGCGGAACCCGGGAAGAAATGATGGTTGTTGTGCCATCCTTCTCCCAAAGTAATTATCGAAACAAGAAGGTTGTTTCTGCTGTGGTCCTTGGTCGCGAAACGACGCTTGCCAAAGATGTGAGTGATGGAGTTTACGCAAAACGTAGCGTGGTAAAGAGCGACCGTCGGAAGAAGGAAACCCCACGCCAGACATTGCAAGCCGGTAGCGGAGAAACTGTTTTGAGCCCATGCGGTTTCGCCCAACAAGTAAGCTGCTCCGGCTAAAACCAACACCGGAATCCAGTCGAAGCGGTTGAGGAATCTGAGCTCAGGGAATTTGCGCAAGTCAGGTATTTCCTTCATTGCAGTAGGTAAGGCATATTCAGTCATGAACCAAAAGACATGACTTTGAAGGAAACTTTGACTGTGCGGAGAGTGCAGGTCTTCGTCGGTGTCTGAATGCCTGTGGTGTCTACGATGGTGAGCGGCCCACCAGAGCGGACCCCGTTGGCCTGCTGCACAGGCAACGAATGCTCCCAGAAACTGGAAGATGCGAGAGGTTTCGAACGTGCGATGGGAAAAATACCTGTGGTAGAATGCGGTTATGGCAAACATCCTGATCAGGTAGGATCCCATTGCCAGCAGGACGCAAAACCAGCTGAATGGAAGAAGAAAAACACTGAGCGCCGCCAAGTGGATCGCAACGAAAGGGAGGCAACGAAACCATTCTACCTGTTTTTCCAGGTTTTCGGGTGGTTCGTCGACTTCCGGGGTAGGAGCGACCCATCGCAACAAGTCCCTGTACATGAATCAAGCAGCTTGCTCTCCGAGCAGCAGCAATTGCAGCGGACTCATTGAAGTCTTGTTGCTAAGCTTGAGCTTGGCGAGTTCATCAAGTCTTTGAAAGTCGATCTTGCCCTTGTTGAGTAACAGAGCTCGAAGCTTTCTAATGGCGCGATCTTCTATTTGACGAACCCTTTCGGCCGTCACACCTAGCTCTCTGGCAATCTCACTGAGTATCATTCTATCTTTCCCATTGATTCCAAACCTCCAAATAATGATTTTTTTCTCGCGTTTGTCGAGAAAGTCCAAGGCTATTTTCAAGTCATCGCTTAGTGAACCTTTTTCCCGATATGACTTCTCCGTGCTCTCACTTTCGGGCAAGAGTTCCGCTAGGGTGAGTTCAGAGGACCCCATCGGTTCGTCAAGGGAGGAAGAAGAATTCGGCGCATGCTTGGATCGGGCGATCATCTTCTTGTCCCTCAACATGTGAGCGATTAACTCTTCCTCGGTTGGATCTCTACCTAGCTGCAACTGCAATTCATTCCTTATCAGATACTCCCTGCGCTTTTGTTGGGCGACGTCGTGTGGTATCGCTACAGGATTGGAGAACTTGCTCAGGTATTTTTGAATCCTTTGTCTAATCCACCATGCAGCATATGTGCTGAGCTTGACGCCTTTGGAATTATCGAACTTGTCCAAGGCGACGACCAAACCCTCAATACCTTCCGCCATCAGGTCTTCAATCGAAGAGTTGGCGTACTTGAACTTCAAGGCAATCGATGCAACGAGTCTGAGGTGACGCTCTATCAGCTCGTTTCTAGCTTGGCTCGACCCTTCCTGCATTTCCTTGAAAAGCTTGTCGCATTCCGACTTGTCCGGAGGCTTGTTCCTTGAAGTCGGTGTCATGAGTCGACCTATGGGGTCGAATCCGGCGTTTGCTTGAAAGTTGTTTTTAACGTGATATGCCATGCCTATAAATACGATGCCCGATTTCCGTTGGATCACATTTCGTGGAAGAAACCACGATTTCGCCGAAAATTGATATAAGCGTCTCAGGCACTAGGGGATGAACGAGGCTGCCCCGAAGTCGAAACTGTGAAGAAGTTACTTCGGGAATGAGGTTGTAGGTTCGGAGGCCTTATTCCTTCGGAAGAGCCTGCAGCGCTTTCAATGCCTCGTGTCTTGCCTCGGAATGGTCGACGATCGGGTAGGGGTAGGTTTTTCCCAAGGTGACGCTACTTTCTTCGAGAACTTGCGACGGGGCGCTCCAGGGTTGATGAACGTATTTTGCCGGAAGCTTGGCAATCTCGGGAACCCAGCGTCGTACGTAGTTTCCCTTGGAATCAAACTTTTCCCCCTGTCCGAAAGGATTAAATATTCTGAAATACGGCGCTGCATCCGCTCCGCAACCCGCAGTCCATTGCCAACCTTGGGTGTTGCTGGCAAGGTCGGCGTCAACGAGGGTGTCCCAAAACCAGCGAGCGCCGTCCAGCCAAGGTTGCAGCAAATGCTTGACCAAGAAGGAAGCCACGACCATTCGGACACGGTTGTGCATCCATCCCGTCTCCCATAATTGTCTCATGCCCGCATCCACGAGAGGATAGCCCGTTTGGCCTTTTTGCCAAAGATTTAGAGCTTTGGAATCATTTCTCCATGGAAAAGAAGCATATTTTGATCTCAGTGGTTCATTGGGGGTCTTCGGGAAATGATAAAGAAGGTGATGGGAGAATTCCCTCCAGCCGACCTCGGCCAGAAATTTGTTCTCGCCTCTACTGGAAGACTGATTGTCGGAACTAAGCACTGCCTTGCAAACTTCTCGAGGGCTCACGTTGCCCCATGCGAGATAGGGGGAGAGGCGCGAAGTGGCGTCGAGCTCTGGGATGTTTCTGCGATGGCTGTACTTTTCGGTGAGTTCACCTCTCAAGCGGGCAAGAAGCTTTCGGGCGCCCCTTGCCGATGTGTCCCAGTGTTGATCTAGCTTATTATGCCATGAATGCTTTGGCATGATGCCAAGATCATTCAATCCCAAGGCGCTCCGGATATTCTTGGTAAAGTGAAGATTTGAGGAAGAATAGCTCTGCGGTTCCTCGAAAATGCATTGGCGGTTCGATCTCCAAAAAGGCGTGAAAACCTGAAAGGGTTTGCCGCTTTTGTTCAATGCTTCCCGTGGCTCGACAAGCAAAGAGGTTTTGAAAGTCTCGTATCGAAGCTTTTCGGAGTGCAGGCGAGACTTCACCTGCTCCTCTTGTTCACGTCCGCTTGGGTCGTAAGACCTGCTGAAATAAACGTTTCCGCAACCGTACTTGTGAGCCAAACGTGGCAGCAGGTCTTCCGGGCGCCCTCGCTCGAAAATGAACGTCCCTCCTTGTCCCGAGATATCTTCAGAAAGATTTTCCAAGGTGCGTTGAAGCCACCACCTTGAGGCTTCGCCGATTCTCCAATCACCACCGAGATCAGGGTTCCATATAAAGACAGGAACAATTTCCAAGTCGTGTTCGACAGCTTTGGCCAAGCAGGGATTGTCGGTCAGGCGCAGGTCTTTACGGAACCATACGAGAACTTTTTTTGAGGATGTCTCTTCAGCTTTTGTCATTAAATTTCAAGCCTTTCATACCTGCATCAATCTTCAGGACTTGCCCCGTAATGGATGAAGCGTCAAACGAATGCAGGAAAACTATCGCTGCGGCCACCTCTTCGGGACGAGCTATTCTCCTCAGCGGATGTTTGCTTGTGATGATCGGCAGCGCCTTCTCGCCGCCAACCAAATTCAGCGCACTTTCCGTGCCCGTAAGTGTTGGCGCCACGACGTTTATTCTCGTCTTGGGAGAGAGGTCGGCAGCAAGCGATAAGGCAAAACCCTCCAAGGCTGACTTTGCCGTGGAAATGGCACAGTGGTTCGGTAGTCCCAGACTGGCGGCAACCGAGGAAAGAAAAACTATGGATGACTGATCGGATTCCGACAATTGCGGCAAAATTGCTTGTGTTAGAGCGAAGGCATCCAGAACACTCGAACTAAATGCCATAAGCATTTTTTCGCGGCTAAGCCTCTTCACGTTGCCCAAGACTATTTTACCCGGACAAAATGTGAAGCAGTCAATTCTTGCAGGCAAGGAATCGATGAACTGCTCGGGCTTTCCCACATCTCCTTGAAGCCAAGTCACCTTTGAAGGAAGGGGATCTTCAGGACTGTTTCGAGAAACAACAATTACCTCATGGTCCTTCTCGCAAAGCGAATCCACAAGAGCTCTGCCTATGCCTTTGGTACCACCTGCGACCAGGTGTATTCTATGGTGAGATTTGAGTTTTTGTTCCATGCCGGTTATTTCGACGCGAATCGCCAAACAGATCACAATTAACTGTGGCTTGACCTTTTTGAATAAAGTAACAATTTTCAAAAAATGAGTAGAGGTGGAAAGAGAAAGGGAGCGGGACGACCAAGGGGTGGGGGCTTGTACGGAGAGGAAACGAAGCCCGTTCGGATTCCGGTTAGCATGGTGGATCGCGTATTGCGTTTCGTTCGAAACAAGGAGTATGCCCTCCCTCTCTATGGGAGTGGCGTTTCAGCCGGTTTTCCTTCACCCGCCGACGATTATCTCGAGGGTGCACTCGACTTGAACGAGCACCTGGTGAAAGAACCTGCGGCTACCTTTTTCGTGCGTGCTCGAGGAGACTCCATGACGGGAGCAGGCATTCACGACGGCGACCTTCTCGTTGTGGACCGAAGTCGGGAGGCTCGAGACGGCAGTGTGGTCATAGTCTCGTTGAATGGAGAACTTACCGTCAAACGTTACGTTTGCAGAGGTGAGCAAGTTTGGCTCGAGCCTGAAAACCCGGCCTATCAGGGCATTCTCCTAAACGAGGAGGACGACGTGCGGACGTGGGGCGTCGTTACCAACGTGATCCATCGACTGTGATCGCATTGGCCGACTGCAACAACTTCTACGTATCCTGCGAGAGAGTATTTCGACCATCGCTGGAAAGGCGTCCCGTAATCGTTCTTTCCAACAACGATGGCTGCGCCGTGGCCCGTTCCAATGAGGCCAAGTCTTTGGGAATTCCGATGGGTGCTCCATACCATCAGGTGAAACCCCTCTGCGATCGTAATGGAGTCGTGGTCTTGTCTTCGAACTACGAGCTTTATGGCGACATGTCGCGACGAGTGGTTTCAGTACTTGCCCGTTTCGTTCCCGAAATCGAGGTCTATTCGATAGACGAGTCCTTTCTCAACCTCGATGGAGAATCGGATCCGCTCGGTTTCTCTCAGGTAATTCGCAATACGGTCGGACGCTGGACCGGCATTCCGATTTCGGTAGGCTTGGGCCCAACCAAGACCCTATCCAAGCTTGCCAATCGTTTGGCGAAGAAAGGAGAGGGCGGTTGCTTTTTGGTAAAGCCGGAGGACAGGCAGGTATTGGGAGCGGTAGAAGTGGACAAGGTCTGGGGAGTGGGGCGACGTCTGGCGCTGCGTCTCCGCAGGATCGGTGTGCGTACGGCTCTTGATCTGGCAACGGCGTCCTCTTCAGCCATCCGATCCGTGGGTGGTGTTACCCTTGAAAGAACGCACCGAGAACTGGGCGGCTTGCGCTGCCTGAGCATGGAAGAGCTTCCTCAACCCAAGAAAAACACCTGCTCGTCGCGATCCTTCGGTCGTCCCGTAGAGGATTTGAAAGATTTGGAGGAGGCAGTCGCCAACTACGCCGCGAAGGCTTGCGGCAAGGTTCGCGGGGAAGGTTCCCTGGCTTCGGGCATACAGGTTTTTCTCACCACCAATCGTTTTCGAGAGGATCTCCCGCAATATGCGAACTCGGCGACCTTGGCTTTCGACGAAGCTACCGACGATCCGATCCGCATCGTCACCAACGCAAAGGCTCTACTGCATTCCATTTATCGAAAAGGCTTCGCATACAAGAAAGCGGGAGTCATCTTGCTTGATCTCGTCTCGAGCAAAACAAAGCAAGCCTTGCTCTTCGCGGAGCACGAAGACGTCGGGCGACGAAACTTCATTCGCGCCATGGAACAAGTCGTGGCCACTTATGGGCCCAATGCGGGCTTTCTCGCGGCCCAAGGGGTCAATCGTTCTTGGAGCATGAAACGGGAAAACCGCACCCCGCGATACACCACGAGTTGGGAAGAGCTGCCCGACGTGGCATGTGGTTCAACGTTTCGCGAAGTCGTAGCATGCGATTTCGCTGCCGTTTCGGACGACTAGATAACCTCCCACCAACGCAGGGCCGTTCCAGCAGCGTTCCTTGCTAAGAACCTGATGAGAGGCGACTTCCTCGAAAGTGTCGGGCGTTGCCCTCACGATGCTGAGCATACCCGTATTCCCGAGGATTAGAAGCTTGTCTTGAGCCAACAGGACACGTCCGTAACCATACTTCTTTCCGCGCCACTTGAGTTCACCCGTCTCGGCGTCGAGGCAGGTAAGCAAGCTCTCGCTAAGTCCATAGAGGTGATCGTCAACGAGAATTGGATTGGAAAATTTGGTCTTCAGGTTCTTGGATTTCCAGACTTCATCCGTCTCGAAGCCCGTTGAGGTTCTACGCAGACGAATTGCCGAAGCTCCCTTGCCGTATCCTGCGGAAAGCAAGAACGCGTCGTCGGTAAGCTTGAGAGGTTGCGTGATTTGGGCATTGTTCATGAAGATTTTCCAAGGATGTGCCCAGATCGTCTTGCCCGACTCGGGATCAATTCCCGCCAATTTCCCTTCCACACCCGCAATAAGATAATTTTCTCCGCTCAGCTTGAGCAGCGACGGTGAGAGGTACACGCCCTTGCCTTGGAGGTCGGAGTTCCAAAGAGTTTTTCCCGTCTTGGCGTCAAAGGCCTTGACCGCACTTGAATTTCCGCCCGGAGAAACAATGACTGCATCATCAACGATCAAAGGCGAGCATGCGATTCCCCAGTGAGGAAAGTCGTAATCTGCATCGATTGCCCTCCGCTCCCAGATCATTTTGCCGGATTCGGCATCCACCGAGATCAATTTGCCGCCGGAAGAGAAGAGAAAGATTGAACCGGAGTCATACAAGGGTGTCGTCCTTGGCCCCGCGCCTCCCATGGAATCACTCCATTTCTCTTGTTGCTCGTATTGCCAGATGAGCTCACCGGTTTTAAGGGAACGACAACTGAGAATTTCCAGTTCCTCCGATTGCTCGAGCGTGAAGACCTTGCTTCTCACAACGATGATTGATGCATGACCTGCGCCCACAGGCTTTCTCCAGATAGGTTCTGCTTCTTGCTTCCAATCCAACTCCACTCCTTGTTCGGGAGCAATGCCGAGCCTGCCTTTTCCCCTGAAATCCGGCCAATCCTCTGCAGTCGCGTTACCCGAAAGCCTGAAGATGGTTTTCGGTTGATCAGTGTTTGTCTCTGCAAACCTGTCTTTGTCTTTGCCGAGTCCTTCCCATTTCAGGGATGGTGTCATGCCTCCTCTCCACTCGAAGCTTACGCAGCCTTGGAAGCTGATCAAACTTGAAGCGGCAAAAAGCACGCGAAGAGAAAAGCCTTTCGTCTTCATTTTGCCTCTAGAGCTTTGTCTATTGCCTTGCGAAGCTTGCTCGAGGAAGGCGAGGTCAAGGAGCCGAACCTATCTATGGGGATGCCGTTTCTTCCAATCAGGATTTTCGTAAAGTTCCACTTGATGCTGCCACTCGTCGGCGAACCTTTGCGGGTTAAGTTCGCGTACAGCGGGTGAGCATTGGCGCCCTTGACCTCTGTCTTCGAGTACATTGGAAAAGTGACGTTGAACTTGGAGGAACAGAACTCCTTGATTTCCTTCTCAGAGCCGGGCTCTTGTCCGCCAAACTGGTTGCAGGGAAATCCGCAGATCACCAATCCTTTGCTTTTGTACTCCTTGTAAAGCTTTTCAAGACCCGCGTACTGTCGGGTGAAACCACATCTGGAGGCAACGTTTACAACCAGCAATACTTTGCCCTTGTACTCCTCGAGACTTGTCTCGCGGCCATCGATGTCCGTGAGCTTGTAGCTGTAGACGTCTTGGGCTGACAGGTTTGTATTCATCATTACGATTGCTGCGAGCAACTTAAGTTTCATTTGTCGGGTTGGGTTCGCTTTTCTTTTTTCTTAGGTTTCTTCCGGATAGGGACATGTACTTCCGATCTCTTGAAAATTCCAGGGACGAAGGGTCCGTTCCAGTAGACTGCGTATGCAGAACCGGCTTTCTCATACTTCTTTTGCTTTTTTAGCCATTCCAGCAACTTCTTCTCGTTTTTTCGAAACCTGTCCTCGCTGTAGCTTCCTCTTATGCCAATCGAGACAACCGTCAGCTTCGGCATAGTGAAAACTTTCACCCCCTCTTTCGAAGAAAGGCTTTTTTGCCTATCTTCCTTGCCGACGAAAAAGCGCATTTTGCCCGGATTGACATCGGCCTCGACCGGAACCGTCATCTCCACTTCCTCATCGCTGATGTAACGGAATAGCCGCCTGAACAAGCCGTTGTTTCCCCGGAAGTAGCTTCCTTGAGTACTTGCCTCCAAGGCGGTCCTTTCCGAGATAGTTTTTATCTCGATCTTATCGACCCGGGTCTTTTCGTACATGGCTTCGTATGCGTTTAAGGTCGAAGCGACCATGGAGATCATCGCGATTGCCTGTAGGATTTTCATAATCTGTTTCATATTTCTTCGTTTTGATAATGCAAATTGCCTGAGACTAAAACCTCATGTGATGCGTCTGAAGGTAAGGTTGATTCTCGGACCTATCTTGCGGGAGGTTTTGGGAACCTCGTGCTTCCAGTTCTCTTGCGTATTGCCTCGCATCAAGAGCAGGCTGCCCGATTCCAGGACAATTTCTTCCCTTAGTCCGTTTGCATCATGTTCCTTGTGTCGAAACCTGAACTTTCTCTCTTCGCCGAAACTGATTGAGGCAATGGTTGGCTTGTTTCCCAATTCCTTTTCATCGTCGCTGTGCCAAGCGACGCGATCCTTGCCATCCCTGTAAAGGTTTATGAGAACGGAGTTGAAGCGTTCCCTGCACTTTTTTTCCAGCCGTTCCTTGATTGAGTTCAGTTCACTTGTCCAAGGGTCGGGATGCATGGTGATTCCCGAATAGCTGTAGGATTTGCCCTTGTCTCCATACCAAGCCTCAAGCCTCGGGACCAAGCTTTCCTTGCCGTAGAACCTTATTTTATTCTGTCTCCATCTCACTGTCCTCCTGAGAGTCTGCATGTAGAAGTCGCACTCCCTCGCATTGAAGAAGTTGGGATGATAGCTTACGTCCGCATCTTCTAGGTTCATTCGAATCCTTCAGAGCTCGGAGTGGATTTCAATGTATGATCGCCTTATCTCTGTCCCGCTGCCGCTAGATGAACCTAAAAGCTATATCGATATTCGACCTCGAGGAACGGAACGCTTTCCAAGTCTCTCTCCAAAATGGTCGTGTCATTCGCATTTTTAATTTCCGTTTCACCTGCTACCTGCCAGCCGGCGGAAACGCCGATGGCATTGTTTTCCTTAAATTTCCAGTCGAGAGACCCTCCCAAGAGGAAACGCCTTATCCGCAAATCTCTTTCCCCGTAGCTTGCCCTCGTGTTCCAACGGTTGCCGGAAGGCCGGCTGAAAATGGTCCAGGCAAGCCTTTCGGAAAGCGAATACTTGAATCTAGCGTATGGTCCCGCAAACAACAATTGGCATTGTTCGGAAGGCTCCCAAGCGAAGCCTATTGCAGGCAAGAACAGATCGTCATCAAACCCCGTGGAATAGAATGCTCCCAACAACCATTGGAAGGTTTCGCTGGTTTTATACCTTGCGCCGAGTACCGCGAGGTAATTGAAGCTGTCGCCGTCGATTTTTTCAAAGTCACCAGCAGCAGTCGTATTGAAAAGCATCAGCCAACTCAAGGTCTCCGTTTGCTCGTAGTAGGCAAAGAGCGGAAGGTCGATGGAGTGCAGTGTGTTTTCTTGAAACAGGGTGCTGTCGCTGAAATCCAAGTCGGTCCACTCGTACCTCGCGGCTGCGCCGAGCGAAAGTCGATCCAATTTGCTGTAGAAGATTGGACTGAAGAATCCGAGCTTGAACGATGACATCTCTGTGTCGGTTCCCCTCAGTTGGCTTTTGGCTACACTTTCGGCATTTAGACGAATGGCTGCAATCTCTTTGGCCAAGTCCTTATCCTGCCCTGCGCAAAAGACGCCGGTTGACGCAAGGATTGTAACAATTAGGCATGTTCTTTTCATAACATTTGTTTTTCTATGGCTTGGTTTTGTTATTTTTCCATTCGCTGATATTAATCACCCGATGCATGTCCTTAAACAACTTCAAATTTTGCCTGCCTCCCGACCCGAAGTCTGGGAATTTGTTTCGACTCCTCGAAACTTGAATCTAATTACTCCTCCCGACATGGATTTCAGGATTGTGGGAGAGGTTGCAGAGAAATGCTTTGCCGGTCAATTGATTGAATACCGCATAAAGGTTCCCTTGCTTGGCAGGACGACTTGGTTGACCGAAATCAAGTTCGTCGAGGAAGGCATTTCCTTTGTCGACGAACAGCGGGTCGGTCCATACAAACTCTGGATTCACAGGCATCGGCTGGAAGATTGCGAGGAGGGTACGAAAATGACGGACGAAATTCGATATCTTTTGCCTTTCGGCTTACTTGGCAAGGTGGCGGAGCGTTATTTCGTCAGAGGTAATCTTGAAAGGATCTTTGCCTTCAGGCGGTCCAGACTGAGTGAAATCTTCTCCTTAAGTTAGACGGTTGTTTCTTTCGCTTGATGGCTCAAAAATTGTGAGTCGTTGCTCAATTCAAGAAGTCAGTTTCAGAGTTCGTGTTTTCCGAATCCTCGGCAAGTTGTTGGTTGGGAATCGAGGGCCAGACGAACCAAATCCATGTTTTTCTTTCTCTACGACTGCATCCCATCAAGCTTCTTCCCTCGAGGTCATTACTTTGCAAGTTGTAGGCTCGTTGGAGTGAAGTTTTTACTAGTTGGGTGAGGTAGCTGTCGGGCGTACCGTTGGCGGCGGCGTCTACATGGAATAGTTTAGCTATTTTCTCGTGAGCTTCATCGCTGGTATTTGCGCATGCAGTCGCCAGCGTGCATCCGGGCACGAAGTCCTTAGACAGATCGATAGTGAATTCGCCATCTGCCGTGCCGGACGCGAGCAAGTTGGCGAGGCAGTAGAGATTGGAGTCATACTCTGCGAATTCGACGCAGCGTTCAGTTATCGGGCCTTCATAGAAATGACCGCATTTAACCTTTCTGGCGTCGCTCAAATAAGCATGCTGGGCACCCCACCACTTGGAGCGAAGCAAATCTCCGCCATGAAGACGGAGTTCTTCGTCCTCTGCGAGCCTTGGCGAATCCAAGTCACCAAACGATGCGCGCATGATTTTCATCTGGTCTCTGCAGAGGTAAAATAACCTGCGGACGTCACCCACGCCTCCTTGACCAGCGGAAACTCTTTCAATGAAGAAGCTTAGCGAGGGGAAGGAGGTGATTATCGATCGTCGAACGGAATGACTTGGCATGTCGTTCGGCAGGTTCTCGTATCCAATGGATTGGAAGTCGATCTTCTCGGAAAGTTCTTTACTAAGTTTAGCTGAGGTGGACGTAAGAGTCCTCAAGTCACCTTCGGCAGCTTCCGAGTCGCCGGCAATGAGGGGAGACAGCAAAAGCATCTTTTCGTAGAGGAATTTGATCGTGTCTTGAAAACGAGATTCCGATATGTCGGATAAGTCCACCGAGCCACCGCCTCCATTGTATCTTTGCGATGGTTGCTCGATGCTTTTCCGAATTGCTTGAAGGGTCTTCTCGTCCGGCTCGCTTACCACAGTTTGCTCGGATTTGGATAAATCGAGAATCCTGCTCCTCATGTCTTCACTCAAGCGCGAGGACTTGCTTGATAAACCAACAAGACTCAAGTCTTCCCTTGCATTTTTTAGTGCGCGAAGGGCATCTTCGTCTTTTTCCAACAAGGCTTCGAACAGCTTGGAATCCTCCTTGGGTAAAATTCCCAGGGAGTAATCGATGGCTTTTTGCTCTAGCGAATCCATGCTGTTTGTTTGATCTGCTTAAAGAATTGTTATCTTTCTTGTTTAAGGTCGTGTCTTTTTTTTCGGTTCAAATGCGATTTTGTTTTATCGTACTTCCTGAAGTTTTTCAAATGGCTTTGATTTTCGCTAATGGATATTGGAGATTTTCCGTTCATCTTGTGTCGGGCAAAATAGATCTGAGCCTGTTCAAGCCAAGCCTGATGCGTGATTTTACTGTTCCTATGGAAAGAGTGGTCAGCTTAGCTATCTCAGAGTGGCTCAAGCCCTTGAAGTAGGAATATTCCAAGACCGTTCTTTGTTCTGCCGGCAATTTTTCAAATGCTCTTTGCAGGGCTTCATGTTCATCCGTTTCAATTGCTTTTTTTACACTGTCCACTGCTTTGGAGTCCGGTCGATTTTCCAGAGTGGCGTCTTCCAGAGGAGCTGAGTCTTTGCGACGTTTTCTCGATCTGTATCTATCAATGCTCTTGTTGCGCGTCAAGGTCAGGACCCAAGTCGAGAGCTTGCCTTTGTCGGGGGAAAAGGAATTTGGTTTGTTCCACAAGTTCGAAAATACGTCTTGTATCACTTCTTCAGCTTCCCACCTGTCGTTAAGGATTTTCAGGGATAGTGAAAACATTGGTTTTGCAAGGGCATCGTACAAGTCGACCATTGCCGCTTGCTCTTGATTTTTGATTCTTAGCCAAACACCCTCTAGCTTTTCGAACATTTTGATAGCGACAAATATTCACTTTTGTAAATTTTGTCTGCAAAAAGCGTATTCGATTAGAAACTTTTTTGCTATTCCACGGAATGCTTTGCCGACTTTTCACCAAGTGCATACCGAGTTAGTCGCTGACTAGGCAAAAAAAGGAGACCTGAGTCTCCTTTTGTAAATTGTATTTGCACTTAGGTTTAGCTGGTGGCGTGGAGCTCTGCAGCTCGGTGTTCTCTGTGGGTCAGCTTGATTGAAAGCGCAAAAAACGTCGGTGCCCATAGACCGACGAATACTCCGAAGCGTTCGGCATGAGCAACGGATTCATTCGTCACTCCCTTGGTAGTTGCCCAAATAAGTATGGACCCGATTATAGAGAGAAATCCCATTATTAAGCATAGTTGTGACAATTTGTTTTCCATGATCTTTTGTATTTAGAGGTTAACGATTTGTATGGTTGTTACCCCTTATAACGATTCATCGGGTCGGATGGATCATTCGCAGGTCGATCATTTTTGATTTTGTCTTATTATAAATTCCTTCGGGATGTCTGGCAGCCTATTTCTTATTTCCTGTCTTGCGTGGTTTTTTCTTCTCCC
>CAZNWO010000026.1:0-10993 GCA_964576585.1 uncultured Puniceicoccaceae bacterium
GTCGTAGTGCTCGACCTCCATGGAGTAGTCGAGCATATCGTTGCGGATGGTCTCGTTGTCGGGCCAATAGGCTGGCACGCGGTCGACGTCGCTCAGCTTTTTGCCGTTCCGAACCCCGTTTCCGTATTGGTATCCGCGATGAGGCTCCGTCGTGCCGTACCAGAAGCACCAAGGTTTGTCTTTGGGAGCGCTTTCCAGAAAATCCTTGAAGTTTCCCGCGTAGTCGTTGTTCGAGAACCCGCCGGCGGGGGGCTTTGCCTTTCTTTTGCCGAAGAGGCGACCGGTCAAGGCGCGTCGTTTGCCATTGGCGTCGTTGGCGATGCCGGGTCCCCATCCTTTGCCGGTATAGCCGGTGTAGTAGCCGTTTTTCCCAAGGGTTTCCACGAATCCGCCGAACTTGGACGGGAAGTAGTTCATGTGGTTTGCGGCTTGTTCAAGTTGCCAGGAGTAGCGACCGGTCAGGATTATGGCCCTGCACGGGGCGCACTTTGCGTTGGGGGTGTACGCACGGTTGAAGAGAAGGCCTTGTCGAGCGATTCGGTCGAAGGATGGAGTCCTTACCCACTTGCAGTCATAGGCCCCGGCGTGACCGAAGCCCCAGTCGTCGGCGATGGCAAAGAGGATGTTGGGGCGCTTGGGTGAATCTCTGGGCGGGGTGGGGGAGAAGCGCTGAAGGTAGGCCTTGGCGTAGCGTTCCCCGAGTTCTCGAAAGGATGCGGCGGAGAAATGAACCTTGTCTCCCTTGTGTTCCAACCCGTCGGAGGAGACGAAGGCGGTCTGCGCGACCTTGTCCGGCAGCGAGCGGTGGGCGGCATCAACCTGTTTTTTTGCATCGCTCCAAGGCCTTTCCTTGAATTGCCCCATCTGACCCGCAATGAACGGGAGGTCCGGAGCATCGAATTCCTTGCGAAAGCGCTCGATCAGGTCGTGTAGCTTCGCTTCATGGATTTCCGCCAAACCTTCCCTCGAGTCCGATTCGCCTTGGTGCCAGAGGATGCCCTTCAGGACGCCGTCCTTCATGGCCAGTTTGGTTCGGCGGATTGCGTCGTCCCATGGATGGCTTTTGGTTTGTCCGTGATAGCCTCCCGGTTCCCACGACTTGATCGGTGAACCTCCTGCGGCGCACGGGATCAGGCCCACTACGACTTCGGGGGAGCTTTCGGCCACGCGAATGCCGAAGGTTCGACCAAGCCCCGTTCCCGCAAAGGGCTTGTCGAAATGGAGGGGAGCAACGGCGGGCTTCCATTCGTTTTCCTTCGTAAACATGAAGACCCGAGCATGCGGCTTCTTGTCCTGCGGCTCTACCTTTCCGCGACCGGCCATGTTTGATTGCCCTGCCAAGAGGTATAGGTGAAATTTTTCCTTCGCTACCTCGGGCAGGGCGGTCTTGGACCATGTCGAGTGCGGTAGGCAGCATGCCAATGGAAGGAATGCGGTTGTAAGAAGTTTGGCGTACTTTGCTTTCATTGTTTTTTGCTTGTTTCCTTTTTCCAGACGAAAGCCGGAACGTTTTGCATCGGATGAATCCTGTCCCTTCCATTCTTCAGCTTGGGGCCCGGGGTGCTGCGTCCGTTAAGTATTTGTCTTTTAAGCTCTTGCGCCAGTTCTTCGACGAGATCCGGTTTTTCTTGGGCCAGGTTTTTTCGTTCTGCGGGATCCTTGTCGAGGTCATACAATTGCACAAAGGGATACCGCAGAAGCTCTTCGTGGTTTCTAGGTCTCTTTCCGTAAGCCTGAAGAGCGGCTTTCCACGCGGGCATAGACTTTGGTGATGCGGCGAATGGGCCGTTGTGTCCGCTTCCCGGGCATAGGCACAGTTTCCAGTTGTCTCGGCGGACAACCATTGCGGAAACGGACTGCATGACCAAGTGTTTGCGAGTGGGCTTGCCTTCGGGGTCCTTGAGAAGCGAAAGGAAACTAGTGGAATCAGGTGCGGACCCTTGGGGGATTTTGTGTCCGGCAATTTCCGAAAACGTTGCAAACAAGTCGTTTAGCCCGACCAAGCGGTCGCAGGTTCGACCTTTTGGGATTTGTTCGGGCCATTTTGCCAGGAGGGGTACCCTCAGACCACCTTCGTAGACGGAAAACTTGTATCCACGGTACCCGCCACCTGAAAAATGTCCTTTTTTTTCAAGAAGCTTGATTTGATTTGCGGTCGCTTTTCGAATGTTTCCGGCGTAGGAACCCGCACCGTGGTCGGAGGAAAATACCACCAATGTGTTCTGTTTCATCTCCTTTTCCCTCAATGCCTTAACGATGCGCTCGACTGCATGGTCCGTTTCCATTACGAAGTCGCCGTAGAGACCTAGTTTCGACTTCCCGCTGAACTTCTCGCTCGGACTAGTTGGTGTGTGAGGAGACGTCAGGGCCAAATATAGGAAGAATGGCTTTTGCGAATCTTGTCTCTCGATGAAGTCCTCCGCTTCACGATAGAAAGTTTCCAAAACCTCATGATCCTCGAAGTCCTTTTCCGCAGGTCCGACGCGATTGAAGGCGCTCCAGCCTTTTCGGGCGATTATCTCTCCCTGCCACTGGTTGTTCTTGGCAAAGGCGTAGGGATACATGTCGAGTGAACCCGGCAGGATAAAACTGTATCTGAAGCCATGTTGAAGAGGACCTAGCAGCAGAGGTTTTCGATAGTCCACGTTGTCCGGGCCTTGGACTTTTCCATCCTTGGTCTGCATTAGGGTCCCCAAATGCCATTTCCCTATGTACCCGGTCCTATAACCGGAGGCTTCGAAGGCATCTCCCAAGGAATGCGTTTCCTTTCCGAAGCGTGGCGACAGGAATCCCCAAGGTCCTCCACGATCCGGATTCTTGAGGCGCCAAGGATAACTTCCCGTCATTATGCCAACCCGAGTCGGGACGCAGACCGCGGCATTCGGGTGGGCATCCGTGAAACGAACTCCTTGTCGAGCCAGTTCGTCAATGTTCGGGGTTTCGATTTTGCAACGATCCTCGCCATAGCATTTTACGTCTCCTATGCCGAGATCATCGGCAAGAATGAACACGATGTTGGGCTTTTTTTGAGCCCAAATGGACGCCGTTGCAAACAGTCCTGAAAGGAGCCAAGGGTAAATTCTCATTTTCAAAGCCCTTATTGCGCGGATTTTCCATTCAGCCAACCCTCAAAACCTATTTCCGAGCCATTGTTCCTGCGTGACTTCCGGCCTTCTTTTTTTTTTTTACTTTTAGTTAAGTCTTCCGATTGACTTTGCCCATTCTTATGGGTCAAAATTCACGTAAAGTTTCTTAATTAATAATGTCTATGAATCTTCCACCCGGATTTTCAGGAGCATTTTCCTGAAATTGCCAACATTCGAAAAGGTATGAATATTAAAACAACAGCTATCAAACCTTCGGTTTTGACCTTGATCGCAGTCTTGTGCGGGGTCTTTTCATCGAATCTGATTGGAAAAGGCAGCATCGACAGCTTCTTGGCGATCGACAATGCGGAAAAAGCCGACTTGAACAAGGGGCCCAAGCTCGACGACTTGGCCTATTTGAGAAAGATCACCATCGACCTGATGGGACGCATCCCCACGGGTTCCGAGATCAAGGAATTTCTTGAGTGGCCCGAGAATGAACGTCGCCAAAAGCTTGTAGACAGTTTACTGGTGCAAGATCGGTTTGTCGACAGGTGGACTACCTTCATGGCGGACATGCTTCGAATTCGTACGGGCGCTACGGGGGGGTCTCAATTGTTGGCCTACGTTCACAGGGCGGTCAAGGACGGCAAGGCTTTTGACGAACTTACCAGAGAACTGATCTCAGCCAACGGCAAGTCGAGCAGCATCCCTGCCGTGGGTTACATCCTGAACGACAATGTCGATCCCATGGCTCTTACGGCAGCGACAGCTCAAGTTTTTCTTGGGGTTCGCATGCAGTGCGCCCAGTGTCATGACCATCCGTTCGATGATTGGAAACAGCGCCAGTTTTATGAAATGGCGAGTTTCTTCGGCAAGACTCAGCGCGTGGAAAGTCGCTTCACTCGGGCAGTCTACACAACCGAGGGATACGAGAATCGTGTGCTTTGGCCTCCCGAGAGGAGCAAGCCCAAGACTCGGGCCCCTGTTGACGCCAGTTTTCCCTTCCTTTTGGAAAAATACGATCGGAAGCCCGATCACCTCGTTAGGTTGGAGACCAAGCGCGAGGCCGAAAAGGTGAAGCTCGGACTGGATGAAGAGACCGTTTCCTTGGATTCGCTCTTGGAAGGCGTTCGGGCATCCGTGCAGGACGTCACCCGGAAGGCAGCTCCCGCCGGGTTCGATCCCGATGCCGAGATTAAACGCCAAAAGGCCGCTTTGGACATCAAGGGGGATCTCTACCGGGCCAGTGAACTCCGTAGAGAGCTTGGGAAGTTGATTACCCACCCCTACAACAAGTACTTCGCCCAAAATTTCGTGAATCGTCTCTGGGCGGAGCTTATGGGACGCGGATTGTACGAGCCGATCGACGATTATTCCGAATACAACACCGTGAGCCATCCCAAGACCCTCGAGTACCTTCGCAAGGAATTCGTGGCGGTTGGCTATGATCTTCGCCAAATGATTCGAATGATCGTTGGTTCCGATGCCTATGGTCGAGGCAGGCTCGATGCCACCTACTCAGCCAAGCAACGAGTCGATTCCGAGGAAGCTTTTGTTTCGGCCGCCTCCAGACGTCTGATCGGTGAAGCTCTTTTCGATAGTATCATAACCGCAGGCAGACTTTCCGAGAAGAAGTGGCCGGCGGGCGCCAACCTAAAGACCATCCAAGTTCGCGAGAGGGTTTACGTCAAAGAAGATGGTTCGGAGGAAAAGCCCGATCCCGAGGTGGAGGAGTTAAGGCAGGAGCTTTCGGGCAACCCAAACATGGCTCCCATGCAGGCTGTCGTAAAGAAGGACGGCTATGATCTCGAGCAAAGTATTGCACTGGATTTCGACGCTCTGCTCAACAAGGATAAGGTTCTTGAGGAGTTGAACGCCATGCGCATGCAATCCGACGAGGCACTGGAAGCCAACCGGATGGCTATGGAGGCTAACGCCGCTCCCGCTCCTCGCGGGAGGTACAAGTACGTCTATTCTGACCAAGTGATTGACGACAACCCCTCTTACACAAGCTCATTCCGAATGGCTTCGCCCGCAGCACCCGATCATTTCCTTCGTGTCTTCGGGCAACCCGGTAGAGCCCGATTGGGAGACTTCAGGGACTTTACGGCGTCCATGAGGCAGGCCTTGATGATGATTAACGGCAAGCTCACCCATGAGGCATCCCGCGTTGGAGTGCTCGAGCCACTGCATAAATTGCTCGAAGGCAAAGGTAGGAACCTTAATGAGGCTCTCAAGAGAGTTTACATAGAGACCTACACTAGGAGGCCGACTCAATCGGAAATCGAGGAGGGCATTGCGATTCTTGAGGAAGCGTCTTCCCCTTTGGATGGCATGGCGGACCTTCGCTGGGCTATGCTCAACAGCCATGAATTCAAGTTCCTTCCCTAACTCAATTTAAACTAAATTAAACAAGGATTAGCTAAAATGAAATTCACTCACTGCAAAGATTACGCCATTACTCGTCGACGCATCCTGCAAGGTGCGGGAGCCACATTGCTCGGTATGCCCGTCAGCAACTTGTTGGCTCTTTCCGGTTCCTCCGGTCCCGCCAAGGCCGAGCACGTTATACTTTTCTGGAACGGAGGTGGCATGAGCCATCTCGACACTTGGGATCCCAAGCCCGGTCGTCCGACTCAGGGCGATTTCGAGCCTATCAAGACTTCCGTTGATGGCATACAGATCAGCGAAATCTTCCCGCAACTCGCCAAGCAGATGCACCATGCGGCCCTGATTCGTTCCATCGCCGGGACCCAAGGTGCCCACGGACGCGCAACCTACGAGCTGCAGACGGGATACGGTCAAAGCGCGAATCTTGTTCATCCGGGATTGGGTAGCATCGTGGTTCATGAGAAGGAAAGAATCGGTGATCTTCCCTCGTTCGTCAGCATCAGCGGTCAAGGTCCTCGCCCCGGTTATCTTGGGCAGAAGTGCGCCGCCTATTACGTCGGTCGTCCCGGAGAACCCGATCCCTACCTTAAGTTTCCCGCCGGCATTAGCGAAATTCGAGGAAACAAGAGACTGGACATATTGGCCCGCATGAATGGTCGCTCGTCCGGTAAGTTTGGGGCCAAGGCCATGAAGGCGAACGAAACCGCCGTCGACGAGGCCGTAAACCTGATGAGGAGTCCCGCCCTCAAGGCTTTCGAGATGAAAAGCGAAGATCCCAAGACGATTGCTCGTTACGGGGATACTGACTTTGGTCGTGGCGCCTTAATCGCAAAGCGCCTCGTCGAGACGGGCGTTCGATTCGTGCAAGTCAACCGAGGTGGATTCGACACGCACAGCAACAACTTCCCCGCTATGCGCTCCCATGGCGAGGTGATGGACCCTGCGCTCGCATCCTTGATCGAGGACTTGGCCTCCAGCGGCATGCTTGAAAAGACAATGGTTCTCATGCTGAGTGAGTTTGGCCGTACTCCCCGCGTCAACGACAGCGCCGGGCGCGACCACCACGCAAAAGTCTTCGGCTGCTTTATCGCCGGGGGAGGCGTGAAGGGAGGAACCGTCATCGGATCTTCCGACAAGGATGGCTATGAGCCCGAGGATCGTCCCGTCAAAACCCATGACATCCATGCTACGGTTTGTCATGCATTGGGAATCGAAGGGGAAAAGGAGGTCATGACGCCTCTGGAACGTCCGATGAGGCTGGTTCAGAAAGGCGGAGCTCCCGTCAAGGAATTGTTTGCCTGATTTTCGCATTGCATGCCCTGATTTGTTTTCTACATCTTTTTGGGCGGGCGTGGACCTGAGTTCACGCCCGCCTAAGACCCCTCTCTTTTCCCTTACTTCTTAACCTCCAACTTTAGCCTCCATTCCCTTTTTCTGTCTTCCCCAATGCGTTGGAAGACAGGATCCCGTTCCTAGACAGTCTTACAATCCTACAAAAGTCATGCGTCTCCTTGCTCGCCCACTCCTCCTGCTCATTCTTACAGCGCTTCTTCAATCGGTAAGTACATTTGCTCAAAAAGGTCCCATGCGGGGATCGTTGATCGAAGACCGCGCGGCGCGCAAGTTGCTCGAGGCCGGCGATGCCCGTCTCGATGCCGATGAGAAAGAAAAGGCTTTGGAAATCTGGCAGTCCGTCCTCGAACGTTATCCTCGAAGCAAGGTTCGATTTGCCGCCCACATGAGGATAGGAAATCACCTTCTGACGGAAAAAGGTTCCTATGACCAGGCTCGCAAGCACTTCGAGGCCGCTGCCTCCGAAGAGAATTCGGATGACGGGATGCGGGCGGAAGCAACCCTTAAGCAAGGCTCATGTTTCTTCGAGGCGCAGCTTTACGGCAAATGCTTTACCATAATGCGCCGGGTGATCGAGGACTTTCCTACTTCTCCTGAAGTAAACAGGGCTTACTACTACATCGGTTTGGGCCATTTCAAGCAAGCGCACTACAGCAGAGCAATCGCTTCTCTGGAAAAGGTCGGCACCGCTTTGACGAAGGATGACAAGAACATCGAGAAGGTCGAGGCAGGCAAGCGTTTGTTCGTCAAGATTGAGGATGCCGACCTTGCCATTCTCGATTCCAATGAAAGCGTGGAGGTTGTTTGCACCAGCAAGCGGGGCGACAGCGAGAAGCTCGTTTGTCGACCTGTCGGACGCAACGTGCGGTTGGTCTTGGGTTCTCTGCCCACTCGTCTAGGCAAGGTGAAAAAGGACAATGGTTTGCTCGAGGTCTGTGGGGGAGACGTGATCGAAGTCCATTACGTAGACCGGCACACTGCCGACAAGGAGTTTAACAAGAAGAGGCTCAAGACCGTAATCGTCGTTGGATCTGCAAAAGTCGCCATCATGGATGGTTCTTTTAAGGATACTTTGCGAGGAGCCGTTCTTGGGAAAGCAGTAAATCTGCAGGTGATCGAGGGCGACGGCGACGTTACGGACGGAAGCGACGCAATCACTGCCAAGGTTCAGATTCTTCGCAAGAAGACACCCGAGGAAATCGAATCCGAAATTGCCGATTTGGTCGCCAAGGGAGAGATTGCAGCCATTCCTGAGGGAAGCGATCCCCTCAAGGCCATTGCCGCAGAAGGAGAGGACGGACCCAAGATAGATCCCTTCAAGATAGTGGACAGCCTGTCCACGAAGCTGGAAGAAGCGGTCATTGAGGCGCCGCGATCCGCTTTGGCGGAGATTCAAGCTCCGGATGGCGCCGGAACTTCCGAGGAGGCTGAAGAAGCGCCGGAGGAAACGGGCGCTCAAGCCGATCAAAATGCATCCTTGCCCGTTGAGCTTGCCGAGGATGAGGAGATCGACGATTCCATTCACTCGGGAGTTTTTCGAGGTATTGTGGTCTTGGAGAATTCCGAAGAGGTGAAGCAAGACGACAAGCTTCAGGGGCTTTCCGGAGACTTGGTTAGGATTTCCTATCAGGACAAGCTGAACATCACTGCCGAGGAATTGACGCCCAAGGCGGATGCCAAGTGCATCGAGGGGAACGTTGGCGGCGTTCGTGTTACCAAGACCCGTATCGACGACGAAGAGTTGAGGCTCCAGACCGAACTCAAGACTGCCTCGGCTCTTACCGAGATCGGGAACCACTACAAGGAGTTCGGTCTAGAGGACAAGTCCAAGATCAAGTACCAAGAAGCCCTTGCCGTGGCAGAGGAAACCGCTCAATCGGCTCGAAAGCTGGGCGGACGGATACTGGAGGAATCCTACGTCGGGCTATGGAAAATCTATTTTGCCATGGGCAACTTGGGAGCTGCTACTGCAATGAGCAGAAGGTTGCAGTCGGAGTTTCCCGAAAGCGCCTTTGTGGACGACGCCATCCTCCAGCAAGCAAACATTGCCCGCGAGCAAGGAGACCTCAAGAGCGCGATAGCCCTCTACAAGGGTCTCACCACGATAAAAAACAGCGAATTGCGCGGAGAAGGTCAGTTTGGTATCGCCGAGTGCTACGAGCAGATGGCTTTGGATGCGGGTTCCACTCAGGCCGAAGGCTATTTCGAGCAAGCCTTCAGGGCTTATCGAGCCGTTTTCGAGCAGTATCCCGAAAGTGGTCGGGTAGGCGACTCGGTTGCCAAGATGGCCAACTTTTACTATCGGAAGAAGGACTATCGCAGGGCCATCGACGTTTTCGAGAACGTCTTGTCTGACCATCCGGACGCCAACTTTCTCGACGTAATTCTCTTCAATTATGGTCGTTGTTTGTACCGCATAGACAAGAAGGCGGATGCCAGACGTCAGTTCGATCAACTCATCGAGGACTTTCCCGACAGCACCCTTGCCACCGAAGCCAAGAGAATTAGCGACGCCTTGGCCAAGGCGGGGTATTGAACGCACTTTCCATTTTCCTCAATTTACCGAGAAACTCTTACAACAAGATGATGAATTCAAAAATCCAAGCCAAGTCATTCTTCCTTTTCCTTGCAGTCTCGTTTGCCTGTCTCTCCTTTGGCCAGAATCAAGGCTCTCTGGACGAGCTTTCCGAGAGGGCTGCGGATCTCGAGGCTCAGGTCCGCAAACTGGATGCCACCACCGTTGAAGGAGCCAACGTACTGCTTGAACTCAGCGACTTGTATCACAAAAGCGGTCGCGCATTCGGCATGATCCGAACGGGCAAGGTTTTCGTAAAGGTGCATCGGGGCCATCCTCGCCACAAGGAAATCATGCTAAAGTTGCTGGATGGATATTTGGTTACCTCTCGAAACGAGGACATCGTTTCGACCTCACGGCAATTCTTGGAATTTTATGGAAAGGATGCCGCTGCACCTCGTGTTGCCCGTCAGCTTGGAGATTTGCTGAACAGGCTGGGAAAGCGCCTCGAGGCCGCCAAGGTCTACGAGCAAGCTTGGAAGCTTTCGGGTTCGAAGGATTTGCGTTCCGCCTATGACGCAGTCAGGCTTTACGGAGGAAATCAGGGTGCAAAGCAAGCTCGCGAATGTGTGCGTATAGCGGAGGAAGTCCTCGACAAGTTGCCCAACGGTTCGGCCGCCCGGGAACTTGGTTGGTACGCTCTCAATCAGGCTCGTTATGGAAACTGGGACCTCAAGAGCAGTCTTTCGATTGGCGGCAAGTTGCTTCAACGCAACTTGATTTCCGACGTAAAGCAACGCGCAGAGCTCTATCGTTTCTTGGGTTTGGATTTGTGGCAGCAAGGGCAACGAACGAATTCTGTTCAGCATTTCCGGAAGGCTTGGGAGACTCAACGCGACAATTCTTACTACCTTGAGCAATTGATCAACTATCTCGGCTCCAGTTCCGCCAAAGCCGGCCAGATGCTTCCTCACGTCAATGAGTACCGCAGGCGGTTTCCGGAGAATAAGATTCAGTTGGGCAGCGCTCTTTCCCAGCTTGCACACGCCTATTCCCGCGACAAGCAACCCGCGCAAGCCGTAACGGTTGCCGCCGAGGCCCTTGCTCTAAATCCCACTCACAACCAAGTTGCCTATTATTACGTCCAATGGATTAACACCTTGGACCCCAAGCGCCTGCCCGAGGCGGAGAACGTTCTTCGGCAGGCTATTCCCAAGGTGAAGCCCGAGCATCGTTACGCTGTTCGCTATCCATTGACCATACACTTGCTGCGGGACAAGATAAAGGATCCCAATCGTGCCCGTGGCGAAGCCTTCCAGCTTCTGTCCGAGGATTCCACGGGGCACTCCTGGGTCAATACCGCCCTGAACTGGTTTCTCGATAGCGCCACGGATCAAGCTTCCTTCCAGCGGGATGCCGAGCGAGTGGTAAAGGTGGCGGAAGCAAACGGGAACCGTTCCTATCTGCGTGGCTGGCTCTCCACTTGGGCCAAGGCGGCCGGAAGCACGGACGACGCCAAGGCAAACAAGAAGTGGCTCAGGAATCGACTGAAAACCTTGAGTTCGCATCCAGAAGTCGTCGCTTGGACAGAGTTCGAGAAGGCAGTTGGAAACAATAAGCCCAAGCAGTTTCCTGAGCTTGCGAA
>CAZNWO010000026.1:11093-27957 GCA_964576585.1 uncultured Puniceicoccaceae bacterium
AAGGCGGACGAGAATGCCAAGATCAATCTCTTCGAGGCTCGCCGGAAGCAAGACAACGACTTGCACGGGGCCTATGCTTCAGACCTTGCCGAGATTCTATTCAAGAAAAAGGATTGGAAGAGGTTTGCAGCGGTTCTTCGAGACGCTCGTCAGAGGCAGGATCAAAGGCCATTCAGGACCTTCAGCATCAATACTTCACTTGCCGGCTCTTGGGCTTCTTCGATTCGGGGAGACAAGGAAATGGAGGAGGCAACGAAAGTCGACCTCCTCAAGGCCATCCGGGATTTGCGCGCTTGGAACTATTCGATTTCCGCCGCCTTGGCTTTGCTTGAGCTGGAAACCGGCAAGCCCAAGACCGAGATGGAACGCTTGCGAGCCATGCGAGACGCCATCCTTACTGCCGACAACAGTACCCATGGCTGGAACACAGGCTTGTCCTATGCTCAGTCTGCTCTTTCCAATGACGATTACGTCGGGGCAGCCACTTTGCTCACCTCGATTCAGGCAAATTCATCCAACGTGCCGGAAAGTTACTTGGCAAACGGGCGTCGCCTGCTTTCACAAGCTTATTCGAGGATAGGAGGCATCGGGCTGACAATCGACAAGGACAGCCCGATTGCGCCTCTCATGGAGGTCGTGCTGCACTTGCGTCTTGGTGATAATGAACTGGCCTTGGAAACCTACTTGGCGAACATCGGCTTGTTCGACAGCAACAGGGACGAAGTTCCCCTCGAGCTTATCCTTTTCGCATGTGAAAACCACATTGCTGCCGGAGGAGACGCCAACCACGAGCGATCGGAGGACATCCTCCGTGGTTGGTTGGTCAAGAACTCGGAGTCCAAGACCTTTGAGGTTGCCGAGAAGGCCTCCGTCCAGCTTCTGCTTGGTCGTAATTACTTCCGCTGGTCACGTTTCGACGTGGCAAGGAGCGAATTCATGACGGTGAAGAATTCCTTCCCCGACACCGAACAAGCGATTGAGGCCGAATTCGGAATCGGTGAAACCTTCATGTCCCAGAAGAATTACGAGAAGTCGGAGGAGGTATTCGAGGGCTTGTCCAACAGCAGGGACAGTCGCGTGGCGATCCGGGCCGATTTCATGAGGGGTGTCCTTGCGGCCCGGCGTGACGACAGGGACGAGGCGAGAAACATCTTCCGCAGCGTTCTGGAGAGAGTCCCCAACATCAGCTTGGCCAACGAGACCCTTTACAACCTTGCCGAGGTCTATGGAGTGGAGCAACGATACATGGATCAACTGGACTTGTTGCGGGCGGTTGGTCGCCTGGGGCAGGAATCCAAGCGTTGGCATGAGCCCGGAGTGGCCTTGTCGATCGTGGTACAGGACAGCGACCTCGGCATCAGCAGGGGGCATACCCGTATACCCGTTAGTATCACCTCCTTGCCGAGCGGAGACAAGGAAACCGTCTACCTGATAAGTGGTGGCGCGGGCAAGGGTCTGTTCATGGCGGAGATTCCAACCACCTTGGGACAAGTGACGCCGAATGACCGCGTGCTTCAATTGAAGGGCAGTGATGTAGTGACCGTGGACTATCCCGAGGAATTCAAGAAGGACTTCCGCTTCCACATGATGTCGACCAACAAGATTCACATCGCTGCCAATGCTGAATTTGATGCAGCCAGCAGCATCGTCGCAAAGAACGAGGAGGAGGAAAAAACCTTTACCGAGGAATTGATCGATGAGAATGAAGAAGAAGACGAAGGCGTGGCCGAGGGACGACCCGCAAACCAGATCAAGCCCGGGAATTTCATTTACCTTCGTGTTAGCGACAAGGACAGGGACTTTACCGACGAGGCAGACCAAACCTTGGTCAAGCTCGAAGCCACGAGCGGAGATTCCGTAACGGTTCAGTTGAAGGAGACGGGCCTCAATACAGGTATCTTCATCGGACGCGCAAAGACGGATGAATTGCCTGCCGGAGCCCTTGCCAGTGACGTTTCCATCGATAGTAACCCCCTTATGGCGATCGACAAGGACGCAGATTCCGCCTGGGTTAGCGAGCCTGATGGGATCGCTCCCAAGTGGCTTACCGTAGACACCAAGGACATCCACGGAGTCACAAGTGTTACGCTTCTTTCCCCCAATCAGCCGGAAATTTCAAACCAGTGGGTCTATCGCAATGCCGCAGGCCAGGATCTCGCGCTCGTCCTCGACGACAAGGGCGCCTACGAAGCGAAGTCAGGAGAAACCTTGGTCGAAAAAGGAAAATGGGAACATTCGGCCGACAGGGACATTCTCACGCTTTCGCCTGCTGAAGGAAACGTTACCTCCTTCGATTGGGATTACGCGAAGGGTCGTTTCATTCATGGCGAAAAGGACAATCCTCACGTCCGTGAAGGACTCCTCTCGCCCGGCAACCAGACCCCCGTTCGCATCCGCATGCGCGGTAGTCATGACGGACGTTTCTGGTATGAGTTGGCTCGCTTTCCGTTACAGGCTTCATCCTCCAATCCCGGACTCGTCAAGGATGAAGAGGGCATTACCCAGAGAGTCTACAAGGCTCCCACCAATGCACTCACAAATTGGGAGGACTACTTCGTAAAGTGGATTGCGGACAAGGAGCCTGAGGAGCAGGAGCAGGTGGATGCCATGGACTGGGAAATGGATCCCGACTTGATCGAATCCGACCCCAAGAGCGCCAAGCAACCAAGGCTTATCGTTTGGTCGGGGAAATTCGCACAGCATAAGGCCGGGGCCGTTCGCTTCCGCGTGAATGCCAATCGTTCGGCCATCTATCTGGACGGAAAACTTGTCTTGGAGCCTAAATCCGACCAAGAATCGGCAGCTTCCGGAGAGGTGGACGTCTTTTTGGAGCCTGGTGCCCACGAGCTCACCATCGCGGCCTACGTCGCCAAGCCCGCCACCTCCGGAGCCTCGGTCAGCAGAGCAAGGGAGAACCCGAACTCGGCGGCCGTTGCAATGGGACCTTTCACTGCCTTTGACTTTGACTTGGAGGATGTTCCCCCAGCCAAGAAAAAAGAGGATGAAGCCGAGGCCGTAGCCGTCCAAGCTACTCAACGGGGGTCGAGTTGGAACTTCAGCATACCTCAAGCCGACGTTCGTTACGTGGAATTCATCTTCGACGAGTTCATCGGTCAATCGCTTTCCATAAACCAAGTGGAGATCTTGGCCGGCGACGAGCTTCTTGTGCCGACACAGGCTGATGTTCTTGCAATGTCTCAAAACGACATTCTCGAGATCACTGCCGGCGACGTGGTTACTGCCAGTTACGTTGATGAAGTTGCCCGCGGGGGCAGAAAGAATCGACTTCTCACCTCTAATTTGTCCGTCACTTACTTCAACGCCGAGATTCGCGCGATCTCCTATGACTTCAATAGGGTTGGCGGAAACATTCAGGAAACAATCAAGGACCTGATGAGAGTGGATCCCGGAGAAAGAATCGTGATCGAGGTTACCGATTACGACATGGACAGCACTGCTGAAGTCGACAAGATTCCCGTCGAGGTCATCCTGAACAACGACGATCCCATAAAGCTGGAGGCCGTCGAGACCAAGGAGCATTCCGGAATCTTTCGAACTCAAATCGATACCTCTGCCGAAGAGGAGGAGGGGAAGCTGATGGTCAAGGCGGGTGATCGTGTGAACCTTCGATACATTGATCCACAAAACACTTTCCCGGGCCATTCTTTCCCACGGGAAACGTTTGTTTTCGTTCGCAAGCCAACTGAAGCCACGGCCCGAATCGTGGAGACTCGATACATTCGAGTTCCCGATGAGTCAGTAAAGTCCGTCTTTCTTCCTCTCGAGGGCGAACCCAAGGAAATGGCGGCATTTGCCTACGAGTTGCCGCTTACCGTGGAGATCATCGATCCCGATATGGCCAAGGACAGTCATTCCTCCATTCAGGTGAAGATTCTTGTAGGAGATGAAAACTCCTCGAGGGAAGTCGATGTATTATGCGAGATTTCCAGTTCTTTCGGAGAACGGACGACCGCACCCATTGATTTCGCCAATTGGGCTCTCTACGAAGGTCGATTTGTAGGGCAAGTACAGTTGCAGCTTGGGGGTCCCGAAAGCCCGTCCAGAATTCCTGCGGGAGTGGATGGTCCCCAAAGTGTTATTGGAGGAATCATTCCCCCTCCGGGTGAAGCTGAAGATGATGGGCTTGATCTTACTGTTCGTGTTCTAAACCTAACGGGTGCGGATGTTGCGACCTTGGCCTATAAGGATGTTGATCGTCCCGAGGACAATGGAACCGTTCTCCAGTCTCAGGGAAGGATGATTTCCGATGGATCCTTGAGCATCACCGGACCCGATTACGGGGATCCCGTAGACTTGCTCTTCGTGGGTGAAAAGACTTACCTCAGAGTCATTGAT
Organism: uncultured Puniceicoccaceae bacterium; assembly: GCA_964576585.1. Classification (GTDB taxonomy): domain Bacteria; phylum Verrucomicrobiota; class Verrucomicrobiia; order Opitutales; family Seribacteraceae. Next base: position 15,450 of record CAZNWO010000026.1, read on the forward strand.
CCAGATCATGACGTTTCCGACGAGCGTGACGAGGTGGAGGTGGAAATCTTCTCTCGCCTCGGCGAAAAGGAAAAGGTCTCTTTGGAGGAAACCTTCAGCCACAGCGGCGTTTTCACCGGTTCCTTCAAGTTGGATGCGGTGGAGAAACCCGTCCCGGGTAACCTCGGAAACAACTCTACCGCAATCGAGACCTTTTTCGGAGACTTGCTTACTGCCACCTACATCGACGAAACGGCCAACGTCGAGGAGGGGTCTTTAGAGTCCAGTGCGGAATTGGCGGTTTCCATCGGGGCGAATGGAATCATCTCTTCATTCAGTAAGGTTTTTGCCGACGAGGAATTGGCGGTTCGCACTCAGTTCCACATTGCCGAAAGCTACTTCGAATTGTTCAAGAGCCACCAGAAGCTTGGTCGTGACGAGGAAGCCGCAAGGGACCTTGAGAACGGTCGGAGATCCCTGAAGCAGCTTGTCGAGGACTATCCCGATCCCAAGTATGCCCCCAGGGTTAACTATCTGCTGGGCCAATTCTCCCAAGAACTGAAGCAATGGTCCGATGCCATCGACGCCTACGAGACCATCGTTCGCAATTACCCCGAGGATACTCTTGCAGCTGACGCCCAGTACAAGCTCGCCCAAGCCTACGAGGAGGCCGAGCGATTCGACGATGCACTCGAGGCATACGTAACCTTGGCTTCTACTTATCCGAACAGCCCCTTGATTGCGAACGTCATGATTCGAATCAACGAATATTTCTATCGTGGAGAGAACTACCTTGTGGCGGCCAAGGTGGGCAAGAAATTCATCCAGCGATTCGAGTCTCACCAATGGGCGCCAAAGATGGCCTTCCGAGTCGGCCAATGCCACTACAAAGCCGTCAGCTACAAGGACGCTGCAGATGCATTTGATGATTTCGTAAAGCGTTTCCCCGACGACAAGCTTTGCTCCGAAGCCCTTTTCTGGGGAGGGGAAAGCTATCGTATGGGCAACAACGTGCCTTTGGCCTTCCAGCGCTACAATCGTTGCCGTTGGGATTTCCCAGAGAGCGATGCCGCGAAATACGCTCGAGGGCGACTGGCCTTGCCCGAGATGCTGCGTCAGTTCGAGGCCGCCGCCAACTTGGACGAGTAGTTGCCTCACGATCTTGGCCACCGCGAAATAACCACATCTTCATTCAATGCCAGACTTAGGTTTTCTGCCTTTTTTAGCCCAGGCTGCAGACAATAACGCAAGTGATTCAAACGCCTCGGATTCCAATGGAACCGAGAGCAACGCCACCGCATCAGGAGACACTGGGCAGGACGTAGGGGAGCAGGCTCCCGAGGTTGTTCCCGAACCGACTTGGATCGAGGAAATGATGAACGAAGGAGCCATCGGGCTTCTTCTCGAGGGAGGTTTCTTCATGTGGCCTCTTCTCATCCTGGCCATCCTCGGATTGGCTGTGGTGATTGAGCGTTGGCGCAGCCTCAAGATGTTGAACGTCGATGGTGAAGACTTGAGGCAACGCGTCATCGACTTGCTTTCCGACGACAAGCCGGAGGATGCCCTTACTTTATGCGAGAACGAGCGAGGTCCCGTTGCTGCAATGCTTTCCAATGGACTTCGGAAATATCTGGTTCTCAAGAAACTTGGGCATGATCAAGCCCAGATCGAGGAGCAGGTGGTCAAGAGCATGGAGAATTATGGGGTTCACGTTGTTGCTGCATTGGAAAGGCATCTCCCTATTCTGGCGACGATATCCAGTGTTGCGCCGATGCTCGGCTTCCTTGGAACGGTTCAAGGCATGATTGTTGCGTTTGCGGAAATCGTCGAAACGATGGGAGAAGTAAACATCGTTGAGGCTGCCGCGAGCGGTATTCAAGTGGCTCTCCTCACCACCTGTTTCGGCTTGATCGTAGGTATCCCCGCCTACCTTTTCTTCAACTACTTCACGAGTGTGATCAATGGGTTTGTGCTCGAGGTCGAGGGAACGGCTGCCGAGCTCATCGAAGTCGTTACCATCCGCCTTACCTTGGATCGTCACGAAGAGGCAAACCTACCTCCGAAGCCCAAGCGAACCCGCAAGACAACTACCAAGAAGACTTCGGGATGAAGCTGCGTCGCAACCAGCTCCTTGTAGAACCTCCCGCCGGGGCTTCGAGCGACATTGCTTTTATTCTGATTATCTTCTTTCTCGTTTGCGCGTCCGTTCAACCGGAATTGGGAAGGCCACAGGAGATTCCTAAAAGCGAAGAAGAGCCTGAAAAGAAGGATCAAAGCAAAAATCCAGAAATCGAGCTTACCCGCACTGCAATTATCCTTAATGGTGATCCTGTGGCAGACGAGACTTTTGCTCCCCGTATGGCCAGCGTGATTGCCCGGTTGGAGCGACCCGAGGACAAGGTTGTCCTGCTCAAGTCGCGAAAGGACGTTCCTTATGATCGCTGGATCAACGTCACGGGCATTATTGAGCAAGCGGGTGGTATAATTACCCTTCAAATGGAGGAGGAACAAGCGGAGATAGTTCAATAGGCTAATGAAGGTTCCAAAACGAAAGTTCGAGGCTTCCGTCCCCGCCATGGCAATGGGGGACATCGCTTTCCTGCTGCTGATTTTCTTCGTTATATTGGCTCGGGCTCAAGACGATAGCCACCTGAAGTGGGAACCTGCCGAGGATCCCGAGCTGGAGCAGGCCAAGAACTACAAGGCCAGTGTGGTAATAGACGTTAAGAACGAGACTTTTCTAAACGGTCGTCCGATTGCCCAGGCTCAACTTTCGGATGCCCTTGCCGACTTGCTTGGCAATGCTCCTCAAAACAAGAGAACGATCTTGCTGAAAGTACATAAGGATGCCACTGCGATTCATTTTGAGCCTGTCATTGAGGCAGTCAGTGAGGCTGGAGGCGAGATTCACCATGTGCTTGAAAGGGAATTGAACAAATAACGGAATCATTATGAGCGAGAAAGACAAAATCACACCACTCTCCAGCCCCAAGGAGGATTTGAGGAAAATGAGCAAGAATAGCGGAGCCGTAGTTGGCGAGCTACGCGAGTTTCTTGCTACCCTTAAGGGTAAGAGCCCCAAGGAAATGATGGGAGCGGTTGCCGACAGCAGTCTTTTCATGAGCCTTTTCCTCTCGACGGGCATCATGATGGCACTTCTTCTGGTGCTTACGGCAGTCCCTTATGCATTTCAGAAAATGGAGGAAGAGACTGCTTCCGGGGATGAGCCCGCAAAGGAAGAAGCTGCTCGAGAAGACGCTCCCGCTTCAAATGAAGAAGATACCGCTCAACCTTCCCAGCCTTCGCCTGAAGCTCCCAAGACCAAGCAGCAACAAACTGCCGATGCCTTGGGGATAGGGGAGCAGAAGCCGGCGGCACCCGATTCCAACCCGCTTGAATCTTCCGCCGATGACCTGCTCGAAGGGCTTGATGATATCTAATTGATTGTTCAAGGGGTCGGCTTGATGTTGTCCGGGTTAAACAGGCTCTTTGCCAAGTTGTCTTCCGAGGCAGTCAGGCTCTTTGCCAAGTTGTCTTCCCTTGATCCGAAGTGGTTTCTGAGCCCTGTTGGACTAACCGCTGTTTTCGCCATCTTCTGGAGTTTCCTCTGGCTTGATTGGCTTTCTCTCTATCAGTTGCCCGGCTGGGTGCATTGGGTTGGCTTCAGCTCGGCCTTGATTCCTTTGTTCTGCTGGCTTGAGGTCGCCAATCCAGGCTTCATGGAGCGTCCAGTTTTAGGAAGTTTGACCTTTCTTAGGATTTCGCAAGTAGCTTTCGGAGATGGTCCTGCGATCAAACTTTTCAACCGCAACACAAATCATAGGGAGCCTTTGCCACCTCTTCTGCGTTATGCTGTCTATACGGCATGCATTTTCCCGGTTTGGCACCTTTTGACCTTTTTCTGCTATGAACTGGGCTGGATGACTCTTTCGGCAATGTGCGCTCGCATCGGGTTGTGCGTTTGCTTTGTTGCGGGTTTGGCTTGGACGACATGGTGGGTGGAACAAAAATCCCGCGAGTATCAGGTGACAAGAGCCGAGACATCTTCAGGAGATTTGGCAATCGGACCTCTTCATGCGATGCATCAGTCACTTGCCGGTCCCGATGTGGGAGAGAAAATTTGGAATCCGCTCGACATGGATGCATGGTTCTACGGAAAACAGCGTCAGAAGCTCAGGCAATCCCTCTCGGTCCTCTTTTCTTACCTAGTCCTTTTCACCCTTTTGGTAATGCTGATTCTCTGGATTGGAGGATGTAAGGAAATCTACGAAATGCCTGCAGGCGGCGGGGAACAGAAGCAACTCCAGCAGATTGTCAAGGTCCAGAAGATCATCAAGAAAAAGTTCATTATCAATCCCCTGAGTTCCGTAATCTTCAATCCGCCTCCCATCGAGGACATCAAGCTGCAATTGCTCGAGATTACCAAGCACGCCTACAAGGTGGGCTATGGGAAGGGTTCCGGGGCTGGTTTCTCAGGGGGTACGAACCGAGGCAAGGTACGATTCATCCGGTTGGAGTATTCGGGAGGTGACTGGGACCAGGGAATGCGGTCAGACCTGAACATGCTCGTCCAATATGGAATTCGTACGCAGCACAAGGTGGACAAGCGCCCGGAAACCCGAAAGGTTGCCCAATTGAAGAACTTCCCGGTGGGGAAAAGTCCACCAGTTGTTTACATGACTGGACAAAAGAGCATCTCTTTCTCCAAGTCCGAAATAGAGATCGTGCGTGAATACCTTACCGAAAAGCATGGCATGATTTTCGCCGACAACGGAGGGAGTCGCCATTGGCACAATCATTTCTTTTCCGTGATGAGAAATATTCTGCCGACCGTTCAACCTATTCGAATTCCCTTGGATCATCCCATTCACCGCGTTCCTTATCCCATACCTTTTCTACCATACGTTGCTCCCCACGGTGGGAAGGACGCTTGGGGTTGGGTGATCGACGGTCGTGTGGCGGTTTATTACCATCCCGGAGACATTGGAGATGCTTGGGCGGACGATCACGCCGGAGTTCGAACGATCATCTGGGAGGCTTGCTATCAATTGGGGACCAATGTTTTCTTTTATGCGCATGCGGAGTACAACAAATGGCTAGATTCACGAAAAAAATCCAATTAACTTTAACGCTGGCGGCTTGGCTCTCCTTGTCTTCAACCGTCGTGTTTGCCGTTCCTTACGTGGAACAGGGAGACATCGACAGCTACGCAAAGTTGAGAGAGGTGGAACGCTACCAGATCAAGATTGCCCAAAAGTTCTATTCTGCTAAAGACTACAAGGCCGCTGCACAGGAATTTGAGAAATTTCTTACGCTCTATGAGCGAAGCACGGGAGCTCCATACTCCCTGATGATGTGGGCCCACTGCCAAATTCATCTAAGGCTAGTCAACACTGCCATTCGAGATGGTTTTCAATCGGTGGTCGACTATTGGCCCGACAGTCACGAGGCAATTGTCTCTTCTTTCATGATCGGGAGTTGCCAGCGTCTCACGGGTGAAGTGAGCAAGGCCCAGAAAACTTTCCGAAGGGTGATTACCGACAATCCCGATCACCATGTCGTCATGCTTGCCCAAGGACAGTTGCTTGAGCTTGCGGCAATTCGCAAGGATATCGACGAGCAGGTCAAGCTTTGGACTGAAATCGCCTTCAAGAGTAAGAAAACCTCGGCCAACCGCTCCTTCAGGTCGAGTGCCGCCAGGTCATTGGGCAGCCACTACTTTCGGCAACCTGACTTCGACAAGGCTGTCATGGCTCTCAAGACTTACTATGGGAAAAGTGAACACGGCATGGTGCAGCAGGTTCATGGATTGGGTGGTTCCGGCATAAGTGCTTTGAACGGCTCTCTCGCCACTCGCGCCAAGGCCGAGAAACTTGCCGAGCGAGTGATTTCCTACGTCGAGGAACACCTTCCGATCGACTTGACCGAGAAAGGAGCAAAGGATCGTTTGCGCGACTACCTTAACCGCATTGCGGGCACTCATGCCGGCTTGGACCGCGACAAGAGAGTCATGCAGACCTACGAGCGCATGGGTAAGCTTTTGGGTTTGGACGACGAGATTCGCGGTAGCATCGCCCAGTGGCACAAAAAGAAATTGAGACGTGAAGAAGCCCGTAGAATCTATGGGCAGTTCGACGACAAGATTGCCGGTCAGGACAACATAGCCTCTATGTGGTTGGAGGAGAAGAAGTACGACCAGGCCGTCTTCGTTTACAACCGAATCATTTCCATGGACGAGAAGGAGAACGAGGCCAAATGGCAAGAGGCGATTGCCCAGACGTGGCGTACGGCAAGCCAGTGGGACAAGGCTATCGAGACATACAGGACTCTCCTGAACGTGGATCCCGAAAACTTCAGCAAATGGTATTGGGGAATTGCTGAATGTTATGAGTCGAAATCCGCTTGGCCTTTGGCAATTCAGGCTTACAGGCAGACGGATAACTATCCGGAAGGCTATTTCCGGATGGCCGAGTGCAACCTAAAGATCAAGAACTGGTCTGAAACCCTTATTATGCTCAATCAGGCGAAGGCAACGGAGGCGGTTGCCCCGCGCGCGCAATTGCGCATTGCCCAAGTCTACGAGTTGTGGGCAAAGAAGGAAAAGGCGATCAAGTCTTATCAAACCGTTTGCAAGCAATATCCCAAGACCGGCCAAGCCAGCCAAGCCCATGCCCATCTGCAAAGCAAATTTGGAATCAGCGTAACCCTTGGTGGCGCCAAGGACGAATAGCTCGATTAGGCTTGGGCCTGTTCTAGAGCTTCGCAGAATTTTTCGGTAAGGACCTGTGGTCGAGTGATCGCTGTCCCGACCACCACCGCAAAAGCCCCTGCCCGCAATGCTTCGGCTGCCTGTTTAGGCGTGGATATTCTCCCTTCCGCAATTATGGGTATTGAATTGTCCGGAAGTTGCTTGAATTGCCGAATCAAGGAAAGGTCGGGTTCCTCTGCTTGGGACTCTTCTTCTCCCGAGTAGCCCGAAAGTGTTGTCGCCACGAAGTCAAAGCCTATTTGTGTTGCCCGAACACCTTCCGCCAAGTTGCTGACGTCTGCCATCAACAGGGCTGAGCTTCTTGCCTTGGCCTCCTGAACAAGCTCCTCCAGATACTCTTTCTTTGGCCAATGCCTAAAGGTGGCGTCCAGTGCAACAACCTCAGCTCCCGCCTCGGCAACAGCTAGAACGTCTTCCAAGCATGGTGTAATGATGACGCCTGAACCCTTTTGATTCCTCTTCCAAATGCCGATGATCGGAATCTTGCTTCTTTTGCGGATCGCCTGAATGTTTTGTGGTGCGTCGGCTCGAATGCCAACAGCGCCTCCCGCAACCACTGCTTCAGCTAGGGCAGCGATTATTTCAGGGTCGTCCAAGGAACGTGACGGCATAGCTTGGCAGGAGACTATCAATCCCCCACGCAAGCTTTCGGTGAGCGTAGCAGAAGCATTCATTTCCTGTTTTCTTGGGTTGAATGCAATTGCAATTGGGGCAAGAGCTTCTTGCTGTCCTCGAGCCTGCTAGACGTCGATTCTAGTGGAGAAAGGTTTCACTTCAGGTAGTCTTTGCCATTGAGGCTGTTCAATACCGAGCCCTGCCAAGCGCGTAAGGACTTTCGCATGGAGTCGACTTCCTTTGAGTTCCGGGAAGCAAGATCATTCTTTTCCGCAGGATCCTTTGAGAGATCGAAAAGTTTTGCCTGTCCGCCCGAGGACAATAGAAGCTTGCGATCGCCGTCAATCCAAGCGGAGGGGCCAGCAAAGGTGTTTGTTGGGTATTGTCGCTCGACGTGACCTTCCTTGGGGGCGGGTAGCTGCTTGCCTGCAAGTTGTTCCTGGCGGAGGCTCTGGAGCATGGCCGTTGCGCGGCGACTTCTGCCAGGTGCTTTGAAGTCCCAGAAGCCCATCGGTTTCCTGCGTTCTTTCATTTCACCATTGATTAAAGGAACCAGACTTATGCCATCTAAGGGAGGCTGGTTGTCGATCGGTTCCGCTCCTGCCAATTCCAGTAGAGTGGGGTAGAAGTCGGAGGTGTTGCATGGAACGGAGGTTTTTCGCGGTTTGGTTATTCGGTCAGGCCATTCGAGAAGAGCGGGCACTCGAATGCCGCCCTCGAGCAAGCTGCCCTTTTTCCCTGAGAGACCGCCCATGGAGTTTGGCTTTAGGCCCCCGTTGTCACTCGTGTACCAGAGGAGGGTTTCATCTCGGATGTTCAACGCTCCGAGTTCCTTGCGCAGCAATCCCATCGCAGCATCCATGCCTGATATTTCTGCGTAGAAGTTTTGATAAGCCTTGGACTCCTTGGCGTAAGGTTTCAGAAACTTTTCCGTTCCTATGTGCGGAACGTGCGGGTTGCCAAACCAGATTACCGCTAGGAAGGGTTTTTTTCCTTTTGCTACTTTTCGAATCCATTGGAGAGCTGTTTCCATGGTGGCGAGAGAGCTTTCGCCTTTCACCTCAATTACCTTGCCGTTATGGCTGAATAGAGGGTTGTTTTCGTAGAAATTCGGGGAGGAAGCCCATTCATCGAATCCATTGGAGCCGGGGCAAGCCTTGCTGTCTGCCCGGACCGAACCTAAATGCCACTTTCCGAAGTGCCCGGCAGTGTACCCCGCCTTTCCTAGGGCTTCGGCAATGGTGATTTCACCAGTTCGCATCGGGTATCCCCACTTGAATACCCCCATTCGATTGGGGTGCCTTCCGGTTAGGCAGCTTGCTCGTGTTGGTGAGCATACGGGAGCCGCCGCGTAGAACCTGTCGAAACGCAGCCCCGATGCGGCCATTTCGTCGAAGTTTGGGGTTTTCAAGACCTTGTGGCCTTGGTAGCCCATGTCGCCCCAACCTTGATCATCGGCCATTGCCAAGATGAAGTTGGGCGACTTTGCGCCGGAGGGTAAGCAAGCCAGCAAGAAGAAGGCGAATGCGGGGATAGGAATCTTGTTCATCCTCCCCAGTTTTTCTATTATTTTTTTCCTTGCGAGACTTTTCGAGTGGAATGGCAGACTTGATTCTAGGCAAGAAGAGCCATTATGGGTTTTCCCCTTCCTCCTACGAAAGATGGCCGTCCGCCTCCTTTGGGGTGGAAGCGCTTCTCAACGTTCATTCCCATCGCAGTTGCAATGGTGGCATGAAAGTCCTTTGGCTCGTACTTGGGGTTTGGTTCACGGCCCTTCTCGTTGGTTGAGCCGATGGCTTGTCCGCCCTTTATACCACCCCCGGCAAGCATGCAGGAAAAACCGTTGGGATGGTGGTCGCGACCGCCGTTTCCCTTTACCTTTGAAGTACGGCCGAATTCCGTGGTCACCACCACCATCGTCCGTTCCAGCATGCCGCGATCTCTGAGATCCGTGAGGAGAGTCGAGACAGAGCCGTCGAGCTCGTTTGCTAGAGCGTTCAACTGCCTTGTTCCGCCGTGCATGGAATCCCAGTTTCGACGAGATTTGACTTCGATGTAACGGACACCTTTTTCGACCAACCTTCTTGCAAGAATACAACCTTGGCCGAAGGAATGATTTCCATACTGGTTGCGAAGATTCTGTGGTTCCTTTGAGATGTCGAAGGGTTCGGATGCGTCACCCGACATGAACTTTATGGTCTGCTTGTAAAAGTCCGAGTACGCCTTTACCTCCTCATGCGGAAAGTAGTACTCGAAGGCAGATGCAAATTGCCGAGCCAAGCCGACTCTCTTGTCCATCCGGTCCTTATCGATTTCCGGCAGTAGGTCCTTGATGCCTTTGTTGGCGTCGCCAATGGGCAGGGGGCTATGGTCTGGAGGAAGAAATCCTGGCCCGGGGTTCCCTCCTGAAATGACTACGCTGGATGGAAGCACCGGATCGGATTTGCCCAGAAAGTGCTGGGCCCACGAACCCAGTTGAGGGTGAGTGCCTCCGGGTCTTTGCCGGTATCCCGTGTGCATGACGTAGGATGCCTGTGAATGGGCTCCCGTACGTGTGGTCATGGAACGAATTACGGAAATGTCCATTGCCTGATCGCCAAGCTTTGGAAGAAGATTGGAAAACTCCAAGTCGTCGGCTTTCGTACGAACTGGTCTGGTGGAGCCTTTGGTTTCCCCATCCGTTTTGGGATCGAAGGTGTCCACTTGGCTCATTCCGCCTCGCATGTACAGGAAGATGACGGCATCAGCGGAAGCTTTCTTTATTGGAGTTGCTCCCGGATTTTCGGCTTCTTGTGGAGCTGCTCCTAGGAAGGCGGGGGGGAGCAGAGTGACTCCCAGGGCTGTCTTTGCGGCGTATTCCATGAAATACCGCCGAGATTGTTCGTCGAGACCTTTTGCGATGTCTTCCATGGTTCTTTTGGGTTGGTTCCTATAAATTACTTGATGAAGAAAAATTCCGGTGTATTGAGCAGGGCCCAGATTAGGTCGGACATTTCCTTGTCGTCACTCTTGCGTAGCTGCTTGAGAAGCAAGTTTCTCTCGGCTTTGTTGGGCAATCGATTCAGGATGCTCAGGAAAACGACGTCGGCTCGCTTGAACTTGCTGGCCTCCTGCTTGATCTTTTGGAAGATCAGCGAGTCGGGACTCGTCAGGGCTTCCGTGGCAAAGCCGTTCATGAGTTCCATGACTTGAGGTACTGAACCCGAGAGGTTGGATGCTCCCACTACGAAGGTTCTCTCGGATTGGCCGAATTTTCTCAGGAAGTGGCCTTGGGGAGTAGGTTGCTCCAGCTCCGATGCACGGGCGAGAACCAGTTTTTCCTTCCCCTTGCCCTTGGTGACGCGCTGTACGGCGGGATCACCGGAGGAGGCACCCATGTCCTTGTCGCCTTGCAGAACCGTTTCTCCCGTCCTAGAGTCCAAGAGAACGAATTGGCCTTGAGTCCTATTCTTCCCCCTGCCGGAAGAGTTGGTCAAGGATTCCACGAATGCAATCGCGTTGTCGGCATTAGTCACGTCTTGAATCGTCAGCCCTCCGGAAGCTCGGTAACGAAGGGGGTCCTCCACTAGAAGAGTCACGAAAGAGTCCCAGACCTGCTCCGCGCTCATGCGGCGAAGAAGAGGCCCTTGGAAGTAATATTTGTCCTTCTCGGTCACTTTGTGCCTAGTCGCCAGTCGGTTGTAGGCATTGGTGTGAACGGCTACCCATGAAAACGCCCTCAGGTCGAATTCGAGGGCTATCATTACCTCCGTAATCGTCTTGAGCAGTATTGGGTTGGGGGAATCGTCCACTTCGACGTTGTGGAGCGGTTCGGCCGCTCCTCGTCCAAAGAAACGAGACCACATCCTGTTGGCTATCGCCAGTGCAGACCATTGGTTGTTGGGGCTGGCGATCCAGTTGGCCAGTTGCTGGCGGTTGTTCAGGTTCTTGGGGAACCGAGGCTCGGCGCCTACCAGTACGCGAGGCTTGATCTCTTCACCCGGCTCGGCGTCATCATACTGATAGTCGTCCGGTAGCTTGAGCACAGATTCCTTTTTGTCGTGAACGTTGTTCCGATTTTCGTTCATCAGGCGATCAAAGGCATCACGGATTTGTTTCGTCTTTTGCTCCACCTTGTCCTTGTCGCGCGTAAAACTAAGGTCGTTCTTCTTCGCCAGCGCTAGTTCGAAGTTTCGGCTCTTCAGGAACTCCCTCAGAGTTTCCCTGACTTCTTCCGTATGACTTGCGGTTCCTTTCGAATCGTTTGTTTTCTTCCCCCTGGAAGGCGTCCCATTGGTTTCAAGACCCCCCAGAAAAGCCGCAAGCGAGTAATAGTCCATTTGAGTCCACTCATCGAACGGGTGGTCGTGGCATTGGGCGCATGAAATATCCTTGGCCAGAAAAATCTTGGACATGAAGGAGACGTGATCCAGCTTCATGTCTACGTCACGAAGGTGATATCCAACTGCCGGGTTCTCGTGCAGGCGACCTGAAGCCGAAATCATTTCAAAGACGATTTGGTTGTATGGTTTGTCTTGATGGATGGAATCCTTGAGCCATGCGACGAAGGGATCCGCCCTTAGGTTGGCTCCCGGCATCTTGGACTGAATGCGAAGCATGTCGGCGAAGTAGTTGTAGGTGTGGCTTACGTATCCTTCCGATGCCAAGAGATGGTTGATGAGGCGAGTCCTCTTGAATGGATCCTTGTTTCTCACGAAGGAGACGACTTGCTCGTAGGTGGGTATGCTTCCCGTTAGGTCTACGTAAATCCGCCTAATGAACAGGTAGTCGTTGAGAGAGGCATTGTACGGGATCTTCTTTTCCTGCAGCTTGTTTTCGATCGCCCAATTGATCCGTTTGACGGATTCCCGCATGATGGCAGTCTTTTCAGGGGTTGGGTTGAACGCTGGAGGACCAGCCGCCTGAATCCTTTGTCCGTAGATTCCAAGGATTATTGGCAGGCAAAGCAGATAAATCTTCAAAATGGACTTCATTTTAAATTATCCGCAAATATGCACCAACTATTTAAAAATTGCAAACAGTGTCTTGCTCCATGTCCTTGATGGTGACCTTGCCGCTATGGAAAGCGAACCGATTTAAACCCGTTTGCTGTGCAACCTAGACTTTGCTGGGAACCGTGAAGGGAGCACGGTATTCGCGAGTCAG
>CAZNWO010000026.1:28057-29676 GCA_964576585.1 uncultured Puniceicoccaceae bacterium
TTCTTTTTGCCTGTCTTGGCGTCCTTGTCGAAGTATTGTTTGTTGGAGACACCCATGTTGGTCTTTCCGGAGAGTCCGCGGACATCGAACACAAGGAGGGATTCGCCGTAGTCGAAGATGGCGACTTGAGTGTTGGCTGTTTCGCCCTGGTCCTTGTAGCCGAAGCGTCCGCCAACGGAGACGATGCTTTTGGGCCACATGGCGCCGGGAATCATCCAGCGGGCGATGTCCATCTGGTGGACGCCTTGGTTCCCGATATCGCCGTTGCCGTAGGCCCAGAACCAGTGCCAGTTATAGTGGACTAGGTTTTCGTGGTACTTTTCCTTCTGCGCGGGGCCAGTCCAGATGTCGAAGTCAAGCTCGGTGGGAGGAGTCTTGGCGTCCTTGAAGCCGATGCTGCCGCGTCGCTTGTGACAGGTTCCGAGGGACACCTCAAGCTTGCCGTGCTTGCCTTCGGCAATTTCCTTGGCCTTATTGGCCCAGTTTTGGCTTGAGCGATTCTGGGTGCCGTGCTGGACGATGCGACCGTACTTCTCGGCGGCCTCCACCAGTTTACGTCCTTCGTAGACATTGTGGGAAAGCGGCTTTTCGACGTAAACGTCCTTGCCCGCCTGGCAGGCCCAGATGGACATGAGACTGTGCCAATGGTTGGGGGTGGCCACGGAAATGACGTCTATTTCCTTGTTTTCTAGGGCTTTGCGGACGTCCTGAATGCAGTCGGGTTTGTTCTTGAACTTAGAGTTGACGAACTTGGTACGGCTCTCGAAGAAGCGGGAATCAGGGTCAACGAGGTGGGAGATTGCAACATTTTTTACTCGCCCAAGGGATCCCATGTGGGACCCTCCTCTTCCCTTGATGCCGCATACGGCTACGTTGATGCGTTCGTTGGCGCCTATGACCTTGCCGGAAGACTTGGTTCCGCTTATGGCGAAGGCCCCGAAGGCGGTGGAGGCGAGGGCGGATTGCTTGATGAAGTTTCTGCGGCTTTGGCTCATGAGTCGAGGTCTCCTTTGAGAAGGTTGGGTGTTTGTTAGTTAAAGTTTCTTGATGAGAATTTTCCTATAGTGGCATTCGGCGGGAGGACCGCTGTGAATTTGCAGGCCGAATCTACCTTCCATTGGAATGTTTGCATCAGGCTCGGTAAAGTCAACTGTTTGGTAACCATTTAGCCAAATTTGGATGCGAGGACCTTGAGCCTTCACCGAGAGCAAATTCCATTGCCCCTTGGGCTTGACGTGTTTCTTGAGCTCGGTTTGCGGGGCCTCGGCCAACATCTTGCGGCGGCGGGACTCGTCGTAGAGGAAGCCCCAGATGTTTCCCTTGCTCCAGCCCCCGATGTCGCATTGGTAGCCGATCATCTCGTGACTCTTGGGGATGCGTTGACTGCGAAACTGCACTCCCGCGTTGTTGCCTTGGCCAACCATCTTGGCGTCGAAACGGAGCTCGAAGTCCTCGTATTCCTTTTTGCTGGCTAGGAATTCATTGTTGGGAATGCGGGCATTCAGGAAACCCGCAACAATGGCACCGTTCTCAACCCGAAAGAACTTTTTCTTTCCTTCCCAACCGTTCAACGTCTTGCCGTCGAAGATGGAGACGAACCCTGTCTCGTCCTTGTCCGC
>CAZNWO010000027.1:0-2044 GCA_964576585.1 uncultured Puniceicoccaceae bacterium
CGGGAAGGTATAGATTTGGTTAACCAATTGAACCAACGCCATAGAAGCAGTCGGCCGGGAGACCCGCGCCTTGATTCCCGCATACGCAGCTACGAATTGGCTGCTCGGCTTCAGCTTTCCGCCACGAAGGCATTGGATATCTCGAAAGAGCCGAAACACATCCTCAAGATGTACGGGCTCGATAACCCAAAGACAAATTACCCGAAGAATATCAATCCCGAGGAAGAAACCGAGTACTTCGGCCGCAAATGTCTCATCGCCCGAAGGCTTATCGAGCGTGGCGTGCGTTTCGTTCAGATTTGGAGTGGAAACGACAATAGCTTTCCGCGCCGCAACTGGGATAGTCACGAGGACATGACCCGTGACCACCCTTCCCTCTCTCTCGGCATGGCACGGGGCACCGCTGGTTTGATTCAAGACCTGAAGCAACGCGGCCTGCTGGAGGATACCATCATCCACTGGACAACCGAGTTTGGACGCATGCCTAGTACGCAAGGCAAGAAAGGACGTGACCATAACCCCTATGTTTTCACGAATTGGTTCGCAGGAGGCGGTATCAAGGGCGGTGTCACCCATGGCGAGAGCGACCAATGGGGCTACAAGCCACTCGACCGCAAGCATCCCACCCAAGTCTACGACGTATACGCCACCATGTTGTACTTACTCGGCATCGACCACGAACGTATGACCGTGCGGCACAACAGCATAGACCGACGCCTCACCGACGTGCACGGGCATGTAATAGGCAAGATTTTGGCATGAAGTTCAAACTCCTTTGCCTGCTCTTGTCTTGGTCCATCGCTCTTGCAGGTGAAGAAGGAACACTTTGGTCACTAAAACCGCTACAGAAGTCAAAGATCCCTGAAATGTCTGGAAATGCCGACCCCATCGACGCATTCATTCATGCAAAACTAGATGCAGTTGGGCTGCGCTCTTTCCCTCAGACCGACCGCCTGACCTTGATACGTCGTTTGCATTTCGATCTGCTGGGTCTTCCACCCACGCCCCAAGCAGTTAAAAGGTTTCTTCAAGATAAACGGCCAGACGCCTATTTGCGATTAATAACGCACCTTTTGGAATCACCTCATTTTGGTGAGCGTTGGGCACGACACTGGCTGGATCTTACGGCGTATGCAGATACCGTTGGCATCGGTCGGGCGATCCCTGCACCCGAAGCCTGGCGCTACCGCGATTACGTGATCAATGCCTTTGGGCGAGACCTTCCATATGATACCTTTGTCCGCGAACAAATTGCGGGCGACTTGATCGGGCAGGTCTTGACTGCCGTTCCCGAAGATGAACTCCCCTATGTCCCATGGGATGCAAAACGCGAAGCGGAACGAATCATTGCCACGGGATTCCTTGCGATTGGCCCATGGGAATTGGTTAATGGAGACAAACCGCAACTACGTATGGACATTGTGGACAAGCAGGTAAATCGCGTCGGTCAAACTTTCCTTGGCTTAACACTTGGGTGTGCCCGTTGCCATGAACACAAATTCGATCCAGTTTCCCAAGAAGACTATTTCGCCATGGCCGGTATCTTTCTTAGCACGGTTACCTTGAAGGGACGGCTGCAGGGAGTCTTCAGTGCCGTGAACCATCAAAAATTACCAGAGACTGCCGACGAGGTGCTTGCCCGATCCAAGCGTCTTCGACTCTTGGAAGTCGAGCACGACAAGACCCGGAAAGCCCGAGACAAGGCGGAAGGCGAGGCCAAGGGCTTGGAGCAAAAAGTGAAGCGACTGAAGGAACTAATTACGGGGATTCCAACAGACGAGGATAAGAATGCCACGGCTAAAGAACTTGCCCGCTTGGAGAAACAATTAAAGACAAAAAAAGACGATTCAAAGAGGTTTAACCGTCGCCTAAAGGGATGGAACTATCTCAAGCATCACCTCAGGGAGCCACTGGCCATGGCGGTAGAAGATGCCCCCGAGCCAGAAGATTGCCGAATCAATCATGATGGCAATGCCCGGGAGCTGGGGAAGATTGTGCCTCGTGGTTTTTTAACGGAAGTGTCGTGGGAAGGCCAGAAGACATC
>CAZNWO010000027.1:2144-8408 GCA_964576585.1 uncultured Puniceicoccaceae bacterium
TGATTCAACGTATCGTTAAGTCCCAAGCGTATCGTCGAAGTTCCTCTACGGAACACACTAAGCAACCCGAGTCAGTCTCCAAAGCAAATCGACTCGACCCCGACAACCGTCTCCTCTGGCGGGCGAACCGTAAACGCTTGGATGCGGAATCGATACGTGATGCGATGTTGTTCGTTAGCGGCAGGTTGAATTTTCGGCGTGGTGGTCCCGCATTGCCCTTCGAGAATCCCGAGAACGTCGTGACGGGTGGTCCTGGGTCGGTCAGCATAGGAGTCAAGTTTCCTGATGAATTATTCGCCCGACGTACGATTTATCAACCAGTCAAACGCCAAGGCCCGTTTGGGGCCATTAATTTCCTAGGCGCATTTGATCTTCCCGATACGAACGAGGAAACTGGTCGCAGAACCCAAAGCACGGTCCCCGAACAGGCTCTCTACCTAATAAATTCACCTTTTGTGCAAGATTGCGCCAAAGCCCTTGCCGAAAGATTCATTGACCTTGAATCAGTAAAAAGAATCAAGGAGATCTATCTTACTATGTTCAATCGTTCCCCAACAAACGAGGAACGGCAGAATGCTCTTGATTTCATTGATGGGCTAGCCAAAGAAATCCGCATTGAGAAAAACTTTGAAGGCGAAGAAGTTGCCAAGATGTGCTGGACGCGTTTTTGCCAGTCGCTGTTGATTTCCAACGAATTCTTATTTAGGAATTGAAATAACGAAACAAAACTTCTGCAACCTAGGAGAATTTCAATATTTACCAAGAAATGAACAGTCTGCCGGAATCCAGAAGAACTTTTCTCCAAAAGGCTGCCTGTGGCTTCGGATACACTGCATTGGCGGCTCTTCTACATCAACAGGCTCGCTCCAACGTGCCGCTTTCGGGATCTCCGCTAGCTCCTAAACAGGCGCACCATCATGCCAAAGCCAAGAGAGTCATTTTTCTGTTTATGCACGGAGGTCCGTCGCAAATGGAATCCTTCGACTACAAACCCCGGTTGAACGCCGAGCATGGCAATCCTGCTCCATTCCGACGGGAAGAAAATGAAGAGCAACCTGGGATCGGCAGGATCGAGTTGTTTGGTTCCCCTTGGAAATTCGCTAGGCATGGAGCTTCGGGCACTTATGTATCCGAGCTGTTCCCCGAACTCGCCAAGCAAATCGATGACGTTTGCGTGCTTAACGGCATGCATACCGACAACCTTGCTCATGCTCCAGCCTGTCTTCAATTGCACACTGGTACCACCAACTTTGTCTGGCCCTCCATGGGAGCATGGGCTGTCTATGGTTTGGGAACCGCCAATCAAAACCTTCCCGGTTACGTCACGGTTTCACATTTGGTGGGCGGTGATGGTGGTAGCCCTCACCAATTCGGAAGCGCCTTTCTCCCAAACATATGCCAAGGAACCCGTATCGTAATGCCGGGCGAAGCGGGAGCTGGAGCAAGCCTTCGCCACCTTCGCGACGAAAACATCTCTACACGTTTGCAACGGCGACAACTTGATTTCCTTAAAAAGCTTAATACCGCACACCTTCAAAAATTTGAAAAAGATCCCCAAATGGAAGGAATGATCGAGTCCTTCGAACTGGCCTTTCGCATGCAAATGGAAGCACCCGACCTTCTCACCTTCGAGGGCGAGTCCGAGGCCACAAGGAAGTTGTACGGGATTGGCGAGTCAGCCACCGATTGGTTTGGTCGACAGTGCCTTCTTGCCCGCAGGTTAGCGGAAAATGGTGTTCGTTTCATCCAGTTAAATTCGAGCGGGTGGGATCACCACGGTCACATCAGGCAGAGCCTTCCCGGCAAGGCAGTCTCGGTTGATCGCCCGATCGCCGGATTGCTCCGGGACCTAAAAGCTCGCGGTATGCTTGAAGAAACCCTGATAGTCTGGTCGGGTGAATTTGGTCGCACACCCTATTGGCAGAACCTTTCGGACGAACAAAATAAGGACAACTATGGTCGTGGGCACAACCCGTACGGTTTTACAACTCTTATGGCAGGAGGAGGCGTGCGAGGCGGTATGACCTATGGAGCAACAGATGAATTTGGGTATCGTGCCGTAGAGGGGAAGGTACATGTGCATGATCTCCACGCCACGATTCTCCATTTGCTGGGCCTTGATCACGAGCGACTAACCTACCGCCACCAAGGTCGCGACTTCCGCCTTACCGACGTCTACGGACGAGTGATCAAGCAAATCCTCACCTAAATTTCTCTAACGACCTTAACAAATGCGAGACATCAAGCAAACCCTCCCGTTCATCCTCTTCCTGACCTTGGTGGGAAGCTTGCCCGCAAAACAAAACTATGAAGCCGTAGCCGATTGGGTGAAGCTTCCAGAAGGTCGTGACAAAATCGGCAACATGCACGGCGACGTTGCGGTTAGTTCCACCGGCGACGTCTACGTCAGCGTCCAGGATCGTAATGCAGGCCTTCAAGTCTATGGCCCCAATGGGAAATGGGTTCGCAATGTAAAAGGTGCCCCGAACGACTTCCACGGATTCGTCATCCGCAAACAGGAAGACGGTGAATTCATCTATGGCTCGCGCCTAGGCGGACAGGAAATTCTCAAGCTTACTCTGGACGGCAAGGTCATCCTCAAGATTCCCGCTTCCGCCATCCCGAACAAGTACAAGAATCGTGGTCGCTTGCGGCTAACGGGCATGGACGTCGCCCCGAGCGGAGATCTATTTGTTACCGATGGTTACTCGTCCGACTACGTACATCGTTTTGACAAGGATGGCAAATACCTCGCTTCCTTCGGTGGTCGTGGCGAGCCCTACAAGTTCCGCACCCTCCACAAGATCGTGGTGGATACCCGCTTTTCCCCACCACGTATCTTGGGAACCGATCGCGCCAACATGCGAGTGGTTCACATGTCGCTCGACGGGAAGTTCCTCGGAGAAGTCGCCGGAGGACTGCTCCTTCCCGCTTGCGCAGCCATTCATGGAGACCTTGTCGCCATCGGCGAAATCAAGGGTCGAGTCACGCTGCTGAACAAGGCGGGCAAGGTCGTGAAGCGATTGGGATACAATGATCAGGCCGACGAGATCGGAACTAACCGTACGCCAAAGAACAAGTGGCGCCTCGGCATCGTCACTGCGCCCCACGGTGTTGCCTTTAATTCGAAGGGAGACCTATTTGTAGCCGAATACAGTACCTTGGGACGCATTCACCGGCTGAATAAAAAATAATGTTTGAGTGAAATTTCCCTTAACCCTCCTTCTTCTGCTGGCTATCTTCACGATAGCATCTTCTGCCGCACCCGATCTGCTTGAAAAACTAAAGGACGATCACGCTCAGGGAGCGGAAAACTGGATTTACAACGACTTCGAAAAAGCAAAGGCAGAGGCGAAACGGCTTAATCGCCCCATCTTCGTCACCTTTCGATGCGTGCCCTGCGAAGCGTGCCGTGGGTTCGACGCCGAGGTCGCCCAAGGCAGCGATCGAATCACTAATTTGCGGAAGAAAAGCTTCGTCTCTCTAAGGCAGGTGGAAATGAAAGACGTGGACCTCTCTCAGTTCCAATTCGACTACGACCTGAACTGGGCCGCCATGTTCATCAACTTCGATGGCACCGTGTACGGACGCTACGGCACTCAGTCTGCCCAAGGTGCGGACGCATACAATTCAATACTCTCCCTCGAAAAAGCCATGCTTCGTGTGCTGTCCCTCCATCGCAACTACCCTCGCAACAAAGCTGAGCTTGTACCCAAGAAAGGCACTGCCAAACCCTACCGTAGTGCCTTGCAAATGCCTGGTCTCCCAAACAAAGAAAAATATGCCGGAACGACAGCTCGCAACAATTGCATTCACTGTCACAACGTCCACGATGCAGAGTATGACCACACCTTCTCCACCGGCAAGTTCACGGAGGAGTTCCTCTGGCGCTATCCCCTTCCTGACAACCTAGGAATCCGAGTCGACCCAAAGGACGGTCAGGTCGTAGGAAAAGTTCAACCACGTTCTCCCGCCGCCATTGCCGGCATCCGCCCTAGTCAACGCATCCTTCGCGCCAACGGTCAGCCCATCATTTCCATCGCCGATCTTCAGTGGGTTCTTCACAACCTCCCGCCTGCAAATGCCCGCGTCCGCCTTCTCGTTGCTAATCCCGACGCCCGTCTCTCCACCCACGACCTAGTCCTCACATCTCCCACTTGGAAACGTACCGACTTAAGCTGGCGCGGCTCCATGTGGAACGTTCGCCCACGCATGAGGGTCTGGACGCCCGACGCTTCAGCCGAAGAGGTTCGTCGCCTCGGCTTGCCACGTGGCCAAAAGGCCCTGAAGGTCAAATGGATCAACCGAGGTAGCGAAGAAGGAAGAGCTGTCTTTCAAGCAGGCCTGCGGGAAGGCGACTTCATCGTGGCTATAGAAGGTAAACCTGTACGCTTCGACCACCGAGCACTGAACGCATATGTGAAGCTCAACTACAAGCCAGGCCAAATCCTGCCCGTAACTCTCCGGCGAAACGGTCGCAACGTCTCTTTTCGTTGGCCCTTGAAGTGAACTTTCAGTCACGATGGCCTACATGCTCGACGTTGCTTTCAAAGTTGTCGTCTCTTCGCTTTCGGGGAACTGGAGTACATGAGATCGCCTTTCAAGAATATCCGCTTTATAGTGACGTTGGCCTTGTTTCTCGCAGTTGTCACCGCTAGGGCTGAAAAGGAAGAGACCGTCGTCTTCGTCAATGACGACCTTAACGGCGGCGTGGACGATACATTTATCGTGAACGCTGGTCCTTTTGCAGGGGGGATGTCGAACTTTGGTAAATGTCCGATGATCGAGGTGGACCGAAACACTCATTTCGGGCTAATGCGTTTCGATGTCTCGACGCTCTTCGGGAAGTACTCCAAAATCAACTCGGTTACCCTCCGGCTTTTCAACCGGTACGATTCTTCGGGCGAAATGTCGGTCATTCGCCTTTCTTCGGCCAATTCTGCGTGGAGGGAAGGTGGCAATTGTGGGGGTACGGTCATTGGAGGCGCGCGACACGAAGTTACTTGGATGCATCTCGTCAGTCACGGTGGGTTTCCCACCAAAGCCACTTGGGCTAGCGGAACACCAGGACCTACAAAGGTGGGAGTTGACTATTACAAGGAACCGTTGGCTTTGGTAAAAAGTGATTCCTTAGCCAAAGACGCCAAGCTGGACATCGAGTTTGAAGGCGATCTCGACAAATTGCTGAACGAATGGTCTCGCTCAAGTACCGTCCCGGGAAAAACCGACCGAGGTGGCAACCCTACTTGGACACCCGATTGGGACTGGGTTCAACCTGCTCCAAGAACCACTAATGAGGGAATTATTCTAATGGGGATTAATGGAAAAAGAAAAAGTTTCCACAGCAGCGATGCCCCCGACCGCTCCCTTCGTCCTCAATTAATAGTGAAATACATTCCTAGGGAAGGATTTTCGAAGCGGGAAAATTCTCAGCTACCGAACAAACCGTCATTAGAGCGTCCGGGCTATTCCGATACGCCGATGATCCCAGGCAGCAAATGGAAGATGCACGATCCGAATCGACCCTATCCTACGATAGTTGACCCTGGACCTTTGCTGAAGCAGAAAGGTTATCCTTACAAGCCGCCCGCAGGGGCTACAATTCTTTTTGACGGCAAGGATTTGTCGAAATGGAATGAAGTGGGAGGACGAGGTAGGTGGGTTGTGGAGAATGGGTATTTCGGAGTTTTTGGACAACACGACAATTGCTTTGAGGCCTTGGGCCTTCTTGGCATTCCAGATGAAAAATTTGTTAAGCCGAAGATCCCGGTTCGACCAAGGATCTTGCAAAGTCACGCTAAGTTTAAAGACTTTCAGCTCCACTTGGAGTGGGCAACGCCACGAGAGATAAAAGGCAGTAGGTTGGGGCGAGCAAACAGCGGAGTCCTTCTTCTCGGAGTGTATGAAATTCAGGTTCTGGACTCCTTCGAAAATCCCAGTTACGCCGATGGGCAGGCTGCGTCTATATACGGTCAGTATCCCCCTGAATCAAACGTATGCCGCAATCCGGGGGATTGGCAGACTTTTGATATTACCTTTCGAGCACCCCGCTTTCATCTTTTGGAAGGAAGCGTTTTCAAGAACGGCAAATTGAAAACCCCGGCAAAGTTGACTCTCTTGCACAACGGAGTAAAAGTTCACGACGATAGAGAATTGTTGGGGGAAACCACTCACAGGACTCTTCCTGGCTACAGGCGCAAAATTACTTTTGGCCCGATTGCGCTTCAAGATTACGGAAGTCCGATTCGTTTCCGCAACATTTGG
>CAZNWO010000027.1:8508-10980 GCA_964576585.1 uncultured Puniceicoccaceae bacterium
GGGTTATTTGACTTCCAGCAAGGTGCACTCGAATATCAGGGTGTCTCCAGGTTTGATTTTGCCGCCGGGTCGAGGATTGTCCCCATAGCCTAAATGGCTTGGTATGTATATCCGAATTTTTCCTCCCGGTTTACATTTGGAAAGGCCGCCTGAAAAACCCTTTATGACGCCACGCATGGCAAAACTGGCAGGTTGCCCTCGTTCTACCGAACTGTCGAAGACCGTTCCATCAATCAAGGTGCCGTGATAATGCAAGCGGACGGTGTCGTTCATGGTTGGAGCAGCTCCTGCTCCTTCCTTGAGGATTTCATAATAGAAACCTGAAGGATCCTTGATGACACCGGCTTTTTGGGAAAGCGTGCCCAGAAAAACCTCGCCCTTCACCTTGTTTTCTTCGGCAATTTTTGAGGACTCCGCCCTGCGAACTTGTTGAGCCAAAGCCATTTTCTCCCGCATAATCCTTTCTATTTCAGGTTCTAGTTTTCGAACCTCGTCGGGAATCGTTTTTAATCGAATGCCTTTTTTGATACCCGAAAGAATCTCGTCCAATTGCTCGTCGGTAAAATTCATTCGGCTTAACCCTGACCCTTGGGCGAACATGACTCCAATGCCTTCGTAGATACCAACGGGTTTTGGCTCGGCTTGGTCTTTTGAGAACGCAGTTGCAGCCAAAGACAAGAAAGAGGTCGTTAATAGTGCGCAAGATAGCCTTGCAAGGAATAAGGATGATGAGAAATTCGCTAACATCCCTCGACCTTCGGCGCGAAAAAAGTTAAGTCAACTGAATTGGAGACTAACCTCAGTGGAGATTCTTACCCTTCTGAGATTCGAATAAAACCCTAGAACAAGTTCCGGCAAAGACTGCCAACTTGCTTTATTACTTTAGATTCGATTGCCGGCAAAGGCACTAATTTCCGTATGCCATGAGTCGCCGTCTCATTTAAAGAGCTCAAGGCTTTGGGTTTTGAATCAGGTAATTGACGCCGTCGGCAATGAGGCCTCGATACTGATCCGTTGCCCAATCCCCTACCCCATGGCCAACCGTTAGGCCCAGAACCTTGGATTTGCCTTGTGGGCAAAGCCACATAACGATCGCCTTTGAATTCCCTTGGATTCCCTCGATCAGGGGTACTACCTTGTCCAACACGTAAATGTTGTTGTAGAGCTCGGTGTTTCCGGTGGTGAACTCTTTTGGGAACCTTTTTGTCGCCGGATGGTCCAAAAGCTTCTTCATGACAATGGGCCTGTGGGGACCATGCCGACCACTGGCCACCCCCGTGAAGTCACCCCATGCCGGGAATTGTTTGTCGCCATGCTTTTTTCTCCATTCGGCCACGAGTTTCGGGTCAGCCTTGGCCTTGCCCTTGTAATCGGGGCCAAGGGCATCGGGCTTTCCGTCACGATAAGTCGGCCACCAACTGTGCATGGCGCAATGTATGAGCATGGCCGGAACTCCGTGATTCTTAGTCTGGGCAACCAAGTTTGCTTGGGCTTCCAGATCCTTACTCTTTGCAAAGCAAAAGTTGTAAACGACAGCATCATAGCCCTTGGCGAAATCGGGAGTCCGCAATTTGGCTATTTGACCGTCGTGATCGCCGGTCATTATAGTCAAATCCCAACCCGCTTTAGTGGCAATTTGGCTGAACACCTTCTTTTGGGCGGTGTACTTGTGCCACCTGCCGGGCTCATGGGTAAAGTAAATCACCTTCGGCTTTTCTTTGGCCATGACGGGCCGCGGAGCGGTTCCGAAGGCCACGATTGCCAACAGGGTGAACAAGAGGGTGCGCTTCATGATCATGATAAGATCCTTCTTCTTGAAGGTTGATAAATTAGGGTGCCGTTGCCAGGCGTCCCTCGAGGAATCTACTTGAACGCCTTGATTTTTTCGTTGGTCGCCTCAACTTTTTCGTTGGCCGCCTTGACTTTCTCGGCCGCCGGGGCGATGTCCTTCTGGAACCCTGCGAAGATCTTGTCGTTCTCGGCATTCTTCTTGGGGCGGGTCTTGATCCATTCGCCCAAGGGCTTTCTGGCGACGTCCAGTTCTGCTTTCGCCTTGTCCAATTGCTTGAGGGCTTTGCTTCGGGACGCCATCACTTTTTCGAAATCCTTTGCCTTGCCTTCGGGAATGCCCTTGGCGAAGGCGGCCAAGGCGGACTCGCTGAAGAAAATGACGTTCTCGGCCTTGGCGATGAAATCTTTTGGAGTTGCCTCGCGAGAAGCTCCGAGTTGCCCAAGCTTGGTTTCTCCGTCTTTGTCTAGAATGACGTAGGTCGGATATCCTCTGATTCCGAACTTGGTCTTCAAGTCATTGTTTCGACCTACCCACTTGTCTGGTACGATCGATTTGTCTTTGGGAAAGTCAAGAGTCACTAGAACCAGATTACCCTTGGCGTAGTTCTGCCATTCCTTCTCGGCGAAAACGTTCTTGTCCATGAGCTTGCACCAACCGCACCAATCCGATCCCGTAAAATT
>CAZNWO010000027.1:11080-15056 GCA_964576585.1 uncultured Puniceicoccaceae bacterium
GGAACTAAATCACTCTTCGCTCAATGCAATTTGCAGCTAAATTTTTTTTCATTATAGCTTGTCCTTGCTTGATTTCATTAGCACTACCTGCTGAGGAAAGAAATTTTCTTGAAATCGAAAATCTTGGGGGTTCGGTAAGCAAAACCCATCGAAATTCTAACGATTTGGAAATTGATTTCCATCTTCGTGGAAAAGATTTGTCAGATCAAGACTTGGAGAAATTAAAGGGCATTAAAAATTTAGTCTCCCTTAACCTAGGTGGAACAAAAGTTACCGCCAAGGGTTTGGCCCACCTCAAGGAATTCGCAAGTCTGAGACGTCTTCATCTCGAGAAAACTCTTGTAAGCGATGATGGTATGGTATGGCTGAAGAATCTTAAGAGCCTCGAATACCTGAACCTTTATAGCACGAAGATTTCAGATGCGGGATTGTCTCATCTAAAGGACATGGGAAACCTTCGCCGCCTTTATCTGTGGCAAACCGAGACCACGGAAAAGGGAGTGGAAACACTTTGCAGGAATTTGCCCAATCTCTTGGTGGACACTGGTGCCGACTTGTCCGTTTTGACCCCTTCTGAACCACCAAAAAAACTAGGCAACCTGAAATGGAGACCGGCGACAACTGCTTCTCTACCAAAATCGAAATCCGGTCCAAACCTTACGCTGCTCTTCGAAAACAAATCAAAGAAGAAAATCAAGCTGTACTGGATTAGTTATGGTGGTCAAAAACGGCTCTATGGAGAAATAGAACCCGGCAAAACGCGAAGGCAGAACACCTATACGTCCAACACTTGGCTGGTTTGCGACCAAGAAGATAGCCCATTGGGGCATTTCATTTCAGAAAGGGGCGATGCCAAGGCGATCATTCCTGCCGGCATCTAACTGAGTTTGCGGAACGGATGAGGGGTGCAAAATCGATTGATCGGGAAAGCAGCAATCCTTTTGGGCATTAGACAATGGCACAAGATCTAGGCTTAGAGAGAAAATCGTTGACCAATCTTTTTCCTTTGCCCGAAAAACCGGAGGATTGGATGCGACATGCCTTGACGGCTGAGCAGGTGCATCACTTCAAGGAGAAGGGCTTTTTGCATGGCGTGCCCTTGTTGAACTTGGAACAATTGGAAACCTTGCGGACGGAACTGGACGAGGTGACGAATCCTGATCACGAGGGGCGCGAGTTTTTTTACGAATACCACTCCAACGAATCCGAAAACCCTGAAACCACTTTGTTTCACGCCTTGGGAGCTTGGCGAGTGCGTCCCGCTTTTCACGACGTGTTGTGGAATCCTGCCTTTTTGATGGCGGCCTTTCAGCTTCTGGGCGGCAAAGGATTTCGTCTCTTTCACGACCAGCTTTTCAGCAAGCCCGCCAAGCATGGTGGCGTGGTGGCTTGGCATCAGGACTTTTCTTATTGGACTTGGACTTCTCCCATGGCCCATCTCACCTGCTGGATGGGCTTAGACGACGTGGATGTGGAAAACGGCTGTTTGTATTATATCCCTCGCAGCCATCGTTGGGGCTTGTTGGAAAAGAAAGGTTTGGCGGGAGACATGGATGCCATTCGGGCCGACCTTACGCCTGACCAAGTAGCCGACTTCGACCGCAAGGTCCCCATCGAGATGAAGGCGGGCGAGGCAAGTTTTCATCATCCGCTTATGATGCACGGTTCCTACGAGAACCGTTCAGATCGTAGAAGACGGGCTACCCTAATCAACGTCTTTGGGGATGGAGTAGTTAGTAACCGGGAGGATGAAGGCCCCGATGCTCCCGGAGCCGACAACTACCCGAAAGTCCCCAAAGGTGAACGTATGGGTGGAACTTATTATCCCCTCCTTCTTGATCCCGAAAGTGAACCCTTCGCCGAAATCGCGGATAAAGCCCCCACTGTCGAGACAGTGTAAAGCTTGGCCTTCATGAAGCTTACGTTAGCTTCACCCAAGAACCTTTTTGTAGAAATGCCCTTCGTTCAGGTCGACTCGTTCGGGTCGCCCTTTGTGCATGTAGACGACTTTGGTGTGGTCGAGACCGAGTAGGGAGAGAATGGTGGCGTGAATGTCGTGGACGTGCATCTTGTCTTCGGTGGCGAAAAGGCCGAGTTCGTCTGTTGCTCCTAGAGTTTGACCGCCTTTTACGCCGCCGCCCGCCATCCATATGGTGAAGCCGGTGGGGTTGTGGTCGCGTCCATCGCCTTTTTCACTCATTGGAGTACGTCCGAATTCGCCGCCCCAGACTACGAGGGTTTCGTCTAGGAGTCCACGAGCCTTGAGGTCTGTAAGTAGACCGACGATAGGCAAATCCACTTGGGCGCAGAGCTTGGAATGGTTCTTTTCCATGCCGCTGTGGCTATCCCATTTGCTGCCGGCTCCATGGTACAGTTGGACGA
Source organism: uncultured Puniceicoccaceae bacterium (assembly GCA_964576585.1). Classification (GTDB taxonomy): domain Bacteria; phylum Verrucomicrobiota; class Verrucomicrobiia; order Opitutales; family Seribacteraceae. The sequence continues at coordinate 13,463 of CAZNWO010000027.1, forward strand.
AGCGGGTACCGCGTTCCACAAGTCGACGAGCGAGCAGACACTGGCGCCCGAAGACCTTGGTGTTTTCTTGATCGAGACCGTAAAGCCGTTGAGTTGCGGAAGACTCGGAAGAGAGGTCTACGGCTGCGGGAGCTTCCGTCTGCATGCGAGCAGCAAGTTCGTAACTGCGAATTCTGGCCTCCAGCTCGGTATTGGTTTCGCGACCCCGGAGGTGACGGCGGTTGAGGCTTTGAAGAAAGTTCAGCTTTCGACTTTGGCGGGAGCCTGAGAGGCTGCTTGGTGGGTTCAGGTTAGCGATGGGAGCAGAGCCGGATTCGAAGAGGGTGCCTTGATGTGCGGCGGGCATGAAGCCTGAACCCCAACAACGCACGCCGTTCACAATCATGCTCTTGGAGTCCTTGATGACGACGAAGCTAGGCAGGTTTTCGTTTTCGGTTCCGAGCCCGTAGGACACCCAAGCCCCTAGGGACGGACGTCCGCCGAAGACGGAACCCGTGTTCATTTGGCAAACACCGCCCGCATGATTGATACCGTCGGAAACGCAGGAGCGGATGACGCAGATCTCGTCTGCTATGCGGGAGTGGTGGGGAAGCCAGTCCGAAATCCAAAGACCGCTTTGGCCGTGTTGCTTCCATTTGCGCTTAGAGGGGAGAAGGGGGGAGTTGACCTCGCCCATAGCTGTGACGGGGCGTTCGAAGCTGTCTGGCAGACGTTGGCCGGCCAGCTTTTGCAGAAGTGGCTTGGGATCGAACAAGTCAAGGTGACTGGGGCCGCCTTCCATGAAGAGAAAGATGATGTTTTTGGCTTGCCCGAGGCGGTGAGGAATCTTGCGGGCTGCGGTCGAACCTGCCGTGGTAGGAGCAGCGAGGACCCGCTCTCCCGTAAGGGCCGCCAAGGCCGTCGCGCCAAAGCCCAAACCTGAGGACAGCAGGAATTCGCGGCGAGAAGCGGGGAGGTCTATGCGGTGACAAGCCATCAGTGAAGGTAGAGGAATTCGTTGGAGTTGAGGAGTGCGTGGCAGAAGTCGGTGACGGCGGTTAGGCTCGGGGAGCTTGGAGTGGGTTTGGGGGCTGGTCGTCGTAACCAAGAGGTGATGGGGGCGGGACGTTCGCCGTCGGAGCCTTGGAAGCTCCAGTCCAGCAGGCGAGTTGGCGGGTTGGTGGGATGGGAAAAGAGGAGGCGTTCCTTGGGCAAGGCTTCGGGTGTGAGGATGAGGCGGGCGAGCTGGCCATCCCAGAGGTGACCGCGTTGGTCGCGACCGCCGACGAGAAACTTGGTGGAGGTGTTTTGGAGGCGGGAGGCGACGTTGAAATCAACCTTTGCGGTTTGCGGCTTAGCGGCAGGGTCGGAGAGGTTGAGCAGGTGGAAGGTGGCGGAGCTGTTGCCGTCGGGAGAGGTGGCAATGGAGGCGGCGAGATAAACAGGTTTGCCCGTGGGTACTCGGAGGTTGGAGGGAACGACTTCGTAGACGACGTCGCCGCCAACGTTCTCACCAATGATTTGAAGAGCGAAGTTGCGAGGCTCGTATCGAGACTTGGCGGAGGTAACGACGAATGTCCATCCGGGGGAGCGGTGGTTGCCGTTCCAGCGGGAG
>CAZNWO010000027.1:15156-29008 GCA_964576585.1 uncultured Puniceicoccaceae bacterium
GGGAACTGGTTTGGCGGGCGGGTAGGCGGCGAGCTCGCGCAGGTAGGCGAGAGCGGTATCCCGTTCCTCGGGTTCGGGCGATCGGGCATAGGCGGCGAGGTAGGCGGTGTTCACCAACTCGGGGCCAATACGTTTTGTTTGCCGAAGAAGCTTGGAGGCGAAGGCCTTGGCTCGCTTAAGCGGCCAATCGTTATTTGCGAGAAGGAGGGCTTGGATGGGGGTGGTTGTTTGGAGGCGAGTGGGAGCGGAGTCGAAACCCGCGGGGGCGTCAAAGGACTTGAGCACTGGGTCTGGACTGTTGCGCATTTTCTTGAGGTAGACGGAACGAGCAAGTGAGGAGGGGGCTTCGGAGGGGCCGCCTTTCTTTCCTCGGAGTTCGCCCGAGACGGCGAGCATGGAGTCGCGGACTTGCTCGGCAGAGAGGCGACGAGGCGGGAAGCGCCATAGGAGACGATTGCCGGGGTCGGTGAGGGCGGCTTGCTCTGAAGGTTCGAGGCGGGTGGTTTGACGATAAGCGGAGCTTGTAAGGATCAGCCTGTGGAGGGGCTTGAGACGCCATCCGTTTTGAAGGAAACGGTGGGTGAGCCAGTCGAGAAGTTCGGGATGGGATGGAGGTTCGCCAAGGGTGCCGAAGTCGTTTGGCGTGGGCACTATGCCTTGACCAAAGTGTTGCTGCCAGATGCGGTTGACGATGACACGTGTGGATAGCGGGTTCTTTTTACTCGTGATCCATTCTGCCAGTGCGGTGCGGCGACCTGTGGAAAGCTTGGTTGGGTTGATCTTTGGCGGAGGAAGTCCGAGAAGGGCGAGAAAAGCAGGTTCCACTTCGCTCTTCCCTTTGCTGGCAGGAATAAATGTACGGGCGGGTTTTTCGCTTATGTCAAACGTGACGAATGCGTCGATCAACTTTGGTTTCTTCTTCTCTAGCTCAGTCAGTTTAGCCTTGAGATTCTTGTAGGTGCTCATTTCCTCGGCTTTGCCCTTTAACTTGTCCTCTACTTTTTGCTTCCGGCGTTGTGCTTGTACCTGCCGCTCCACGAGTTGTACCAGTTGCTCCTCGTAGGTCGTGCGGTCGGTTGCAGGTTTCCGATACATATCCTGCACATCCTTTGGGAACTGGTTCACGGCGAATTGAATTTTGCTTTTGTGGGCTTCCTTCTCGATGGCGGCGATTTGCTTTCGAAGTCCGAGGGTTTCCTTTTTCCATGCCTGTAGTGAGGCGATTTCCTCAGATGTTCCCAACTTGCGGTTTTCAGGCCACCAAACGCTCGAGAGGAAGCTTTGGAAGGAATAGTAATCCTTTTGTAGAAGGGGGTCGAACTTGTGATCGTGACACTGGGCGCAACCAATTCCGAGTCCGAGGAACGCTTCGGCCGTCACGTTTGTCATCTCGTTCATGATGAGTTCCCATTGCATCCGAGCGTTACGCTGGTTGTGCTCGTAGATGCCAAGTCGCAGAAATGCAGTCGCGATCAGAACTTCGGGATCATTGGGCGCCAGTTCGTCGCCCGCGAGTTGTTCACGAACAAACTGATCGTAGGGCTTGTCCTCGTTTAGGGACTTTATCACATAATCTCGATAAGGGTAAACTGTGGGACGAAATTCGTCGGCTCTGTAGCCATCCGATTCGGCATAGCGAACGATGTCCAGCCAGTGTGTTGCCCAACGCTCTCCATAGCGTGGAGAGGCAAGAAGTTCATCAACGAGCGTAAGGTAGGCGGCTTCTTTGTCTTTGGCGAAGACAGTCGCGAAGGCTTCTGTTTGTTCGGGCGTGGGAGGTAAGCCGTGAAGGTCGAAGTAGAGTCTTCGGACTAATTCGCGAGGTCCCGCCTCGGGTGCGAGGTCGAGTTTGGCTTCTTTCAGCTTGTGTAGGACGAAGGCATCGATGGGATTGCGGATACGCTCCGAATTCGTGTTGGGAATGTCGGGATCCGCCAAAGGTTGGATCGCCCACCAAGCCTTTTCATCTTCCGTAAAGGATTTTTCGCGAGTACTAGCGAAACTCACGCCCAATAAGGCGAGCAAGAGCCAATGTCCCGAATGGTAAAGGATTCCTTTCATCAAAGCGAAAATATGAGGCGATGGAACGAAAACCGCAAGCCTTGGAGCTTCTTCAGTTCAAAGGTGGCTTCCGAAGAAGCACCTACAATTTGTAGGCTTGGATTGCGTTTTCTCCCCAAATGGCTGCTTGCTCGGATAGGGATAATTTGGACAGGTAGGTGGTCATGAGTTTTACCCAAGGTCCGTACTCCACGGCCAAGCGGGCAACAGGCCAATCGGAGCCGAACATGAGTCGATCGGGACCGAATGCCTCGAGGGCAACGTCGAGGTAGGGAATGAGTTGGGATTCCGTCCAATTCGCCCAATCTGCCTCCGTGGCCATACCGGAAAGCTTGCAAGAGACGTTTGGGCGCTCGGCCATTTGCCGCATGAGATCGGCCCATGGTTCCATTGCCCCGTCCCGAATGCGGGGCTTTGCCACATGGTCGAGAACGAAGACGAGTTCGGGATGACGGTCGACGAATTCGATGGAAGGGGCGAGCTGTCGCTCGTAAATCAAAATGTCGTACACAAGGTTGAACTCCTTTAGGAGCGTGATGCCTCGGTTGAAATCCCCGCCAAGAATGAAACGGTTGTCGGGTTCATCCTGCACGACGTGGCGGACTCCCTTGAGCCAAGGATTTTCAGCATACTTCGCGAGGGACTCCCCCACCCTATCGTCGGCCAAGGGGAACCAACCCACCACTCCCTTAACAAAGTCCTCCTCGGCAGCGTAGCGAAGCAGGTCGTCCGTCTCCTTCATGCTTTGAGATGCCTGTACGGAAACCACGCCGTCGATACCTGCTGCATCAATCTCCTTCTTGAGATCGGTGGGCAGGTGGTCACTCTTTAGGATGCCCATGTCATCATTCATCCATGAGTACTCGACTGGGTCGTATTTCCAGAAATGGTGGTGTGAGTCAATTTTCATGAATGAGCCGGGAGTTAGGAATGCATTATTTTTTTCTAGACTTTGAACGTAATTCCGCAAGCAGGCGAGGCCATCCCAGTTTTTCAAGACGATCCGACATCTTTCGATAACCTCCGCCATAAACCGGACTGGGGTTTTTTAGCATATTTTCCATCAAGATGGAGGATAGTTTACTGGTTTCCATTTCCAATATAGCGGCAGAACCCAAGTTGCAGAATCCTTCAACGGTATCCTGAGAATCCTCGATGAATCGCTCGTTAAGCCAGACGTGCATGTATTCGTGAGAGAGAACTGCTTGGCACTCTACGTGGGGTAATCCATGAAGAACCATTATACGGTGTTCGAAAGTCGTATTGGAAAGGCCGTTCTTAGTGACAGTACGAAACTTCGTGAGGGTGAGGCCCTTTAGGTTGCCTCCTGCATGAATCCTCTTGGCTTCTATATCCAGTTGTCTCTTGTCGACGAGCAAGAGCGTGACCTTTCCGCTGGGAACATCGATTCCAAGTTTGCCCAATCGCTGCTTAACTCGATCATTAACCAAGTTCAGGGTTTCTTCATTTTGCACGGCATGAGCAAGGCAGGTCAGACAACTGACTCGACCGTCACTAAATATTTGTCCCTTCTTTGCTTCTCGCTTCAGGAACATACGTCCGCAAGAGCCGCAGGTCGCAACAAATGGGAAATGCTCGACGTGAGCGAGCATACCCCATTGGTCCCGGCGAAACTGGTCGCCTCCTTTGAAGACTTTCTTGCAGACCAGACAACGAAAACAAGAAGTATGATAGGATTTCCCGCCTGCCTTCATCGAACGTGAACCGAGGAGATTCGAGCAAAGTACGCAACGGGGCTTGGCTTTCCAAAGGTTTACGTATGAACGATCAGCGGCAATGAATCGTTGGAGAGGAAAACGGAATTCCTTGCCTCCGATACGAAGGCCAACTTGCTCGCCCACTACCTCAAACAGTTCACCTTCGGCCTTCCGGCCATCTGTTGTCGTCCAGACCCTGAGTTCGCCAAAAACCGAAAACTTAAGGAAAAACAGAATGAAGCCGACCGCTAGACGACGCATGGACCCTAGGAGTCGTGCTTTCAGCCGAGGAGTCGCTCCCAGTGAAGAATTCTGGAAGATACTTGCCCCGGGCCGGGCATACCTGGTTTTTCTCGCATTGAAAAGGCTCGCTGCAAGTCGAAAACATCTCGCCAATCGTCGGCCAATTTTTCGCAGGCAGGATGTGCGGATCGAGCCATTTCATCCGTAAGTTCTATTATGCTTGTTTTTTGTTCCTCGGCACAGGCGACAAGTGAACCCACCGCATGGTGCGCGTCCCGGAAAGGCACGCCTTTCTCCACAAGATAATCGGCAAGGTCGGTAGCAAGCAAAGCTGGATCTGAGGCAGCTTCGCGACAAGTTCTCTCGTTCATCGACATGCCGTCAATGGTTCCGGCAAGAACGGCAAGGCCCATGCCCAACTGGTCGAATGAATCGAAGATCGGGGGCTTGTCTTCTTGCAAATCCCTGTTGTAGGTGAGCGGCAAGCCCTTGATTGCCACGTATAGAGACTGAAGGTTTCCAATCAGCCTTCCCGTTTTGCCTCGGAGCAATTCAAGTGAATCCGGATTCTTTTTCTGAGGCATCAGAGACGATCCGGTAGTAAAGGATTCAGGTAATTCCACGAATCCAAACTCACTTGAATTCCACAATATCAAGTCCTCCGAAAAACGAGAGATGTGCAGGCCGCAAATCGAGCAAGCCCCGGCGAACTCGACGAAAAGGTCGCGATCAGCTACTGCGTCCATGCCGTTGGCGGTCAAGCGAACTTCACCTTCCCCATCCACAAATCCCAATTCTCGTGCAACGAATTCACGGTCCAAAGGCAAAGTGCTTCCGGATATTGCTCCCGATCCAAGGGGACATACATTAGCGTGGTCTGATACTTCCGAAAACCTGACCCGGTCTCGGGCAAATGACTCGAGATGTGCCAAGAGGTGATGTCCTGCGGTGACGGGCTGAGCTCTCTGGAGATGAGTATAGCCGGGAATGGGTAGTTCCGCATAGGCCTTTGCCTGTCGGAGCAAGCTCTTCATGACCGTTTCAATGGCTTCCCCCAATTGCGAGCATGCATCCTTGAAAAAGAGTCGCATGTCCGTGGCCACTTGATCGTTGCGACTTCTTCCGGCATGAAGTTTTGCGGCAGCAGGAGTTTTCTCGAGCAGGGCGTGTTCCAAGTTCATGTGAACGTCCTCGAGGGATGCATCCCAATTAAAGGAACCTGCCTCGATTTCACCGAGCAACTCGTCTAGACCGTTGTGGATTTCTTCGCACTCACGTTCGGTAAGCAAGCCAACTTTAGACAACATCAGGGAATGAGCCTTGCTGCCGGCAACGTCGTAAGGGGCGAGTCGCTTGTCAAAGGAGACCGATTCGCTGAACCAACGCATCAACTCCGAAGGGCCTTCTTCAAAACGCCCCCCCCAAGTCGCTTGCTTGTTTGAACTCATGGAGGCAGGATTTTCCACGGGAAAGCCCCAGCCGCAACTCAATTTAGGAATTTGGAATACCTGAAAATTCTTAAGTCACGAGCTTCTTCAGTGAAGAAACAGCATAATCCCGATTAAGTTTGGCAATGAAATCAAGCGAGATGTCCTTTGGGCAAGCGGCTGAGCACTCCCCGTAATTGCGGCAATTCCCGAAACCTGCTTCATCCATGGCTGCCACCATATTAAGTACACGATCGTTTTTTTCCGCCTTTCCTTGTGGCAAGAGATTCAAGTGTCCCGCCTTGGCAGACGTAAAGAGCATAGCGGAAGCATTTTTGCATGCAGCCACACAAGCTCCGCAACCGATGCAGGCAGCGGCATCCATGGCGAGGTCCGAATCTTCTTTCGGAATAGGTATGGCGTTGCCGTCGGGGGCAGATCCTGTGCGGACGGAAACAAAACCACCGGCCTGAATGATTGTGTCGAAAGCGGAACGGTCCGTCACCAAGTCCCGCAGGACGGGGAAGGCGCGAGCCCTGAACGGCTCGATGGTGATTGTGTCCCCATCGCGAAACTTGCGCATGTGGAGTTGGCAGGTAGTGGTGGAATCTTCGGGCCCGTGCGGAAGGCCGTTAATCGTAAGAGAGCACATTCCGCAAATTCCCTCCCGACAATCGTGATCGAAGGCAATGGGTTCCTTGCCATCTTGAACCAAGAGCTCGTTTAACTGGTCGAGCATCTCCAGAAAAGAGGAATCCTCGGAGACATCGTCCAATTGGTGGACTTCAAAGCGACCATCGGAATCCCGACTTTCTTGGCGCCAAACTCTCAGGTTTAATTTCATTTCACGTGGAGCGGCTATTTGTAACTGCGAACCGCAAGCTCAACATTGTCGAAAACGAGTTTTTCCTTGTGACGAACTGGCTTCTTTTTCTCTTTGTATTCCCAAACCGCAGAATGGGCAAATTTCTTGTCGTCACGCATTGCTTCGCCTTCATCTGTTTGATGCTCTTCACGAAAATGTCCACCGCAAGATTCGTCGCGTTCGAGGGCGTCTCGACATAAAAGCTCTCCGAATTCAAGAAAGTCGGAAACTCGAGAAGCACGTTCCAGTTCAATGTTCAGTTGTTCTCCCGATCCAGGCACTAAAAGGTTTCCTTCAAGGTCTTCACGAAGATCACGAATTAATCCTATGGCTTTTTTAAGACCCGACCCATTGCGAGCCATGCCCGCATATTCCCACATGATTTGACCTAACTCCTTGTGGTAGGATCGAGCAGTACGCTTGCCTTTTGAAGAGAGGAATCCATCTATGCGGGCCCTAACTTGATCCATGGTATCCTTGAAGTCGGAACCTTCCGGGTCAGGTGCCCCGGACCCAGCTTCAGCCAAGTAATTGGCCACTGTGTATGGAGCGACGAAATAGCCGTCGCTCAGGCCTTGCATAAGGGCGCTGGCTCCCAGCCTGTTGGCGCCATGGTCGGAAAAGTTTGCCTCCCCCAAAACAAAGCAACCGGGTATGGTGCTCATCAAATTGTAGTCTACCCACAGACCGCCCATTGTGTAGTGGATTGCAGGATATATGCGCATGGGACGCTTGTATGCGTTTTCTCCCGTGATGCGTTCGTACATCTCGAACAGGTTTCCGTAGCGTTCCCGAATGGCATTTTCCCCTAGGCGATTGATCGAATCGGAAAAATCCAAGTAAACTCCACGACCTCCTGGACCGACGCCTCGACCCTCGTCGCAAGCTTCCTTTGCTGAACGACTGGAGATGTCCCTTGGTGCAAGGTTCCCGAAACTGGGATACTTTCTTTCAAGGTAATAGTCGCGTTGATCTTCTGGGATATCGGAGGGATCAAGCTTACAGTTTTCAGTATCCTTGGGAACCCATACTCTGCCATCGTTACGCAAGGATTCGGACATCAGGGTGAGCTTGGACTGGTGATCTCCTGCAACAGGAATGCAAGTGGGATGAATTTGGGTGTAGCAGGGATTGGCGAAACCTGCTCCGCGACGATACGCCCGGAAAGATGCCGTTACGTTGCAACCGGTAGCGTTTGTGGATAGATAATAGACGTTTCCATAACCTCCCGTAGCAAGAATGACGGCATCCGCAGACCATGCTTCGATTGCACCCGAAACCAAGTTTCGCGTAATGATGCCCTTGGCATGTCCGTCAACAAGCACGAGATCCAGCATTTCATGACGGTTGCGCATCTTTACTTGGCCAAGGGCAATTTGGCGACTCAACGAACTGTATGCTCCCAGCAAAAGTTGTTGTCCCGTCTGTCCTCGTGCGTAGAAAGTCCTGCTGACTTGTGCTCCTCCAAAGGAACGATTGGCGAGCAATCCACCATATTCTCGAGCGAATGGAACGCCTTGGGCAACGCATTGGTCGATAATGTTGACGCTTACTTGAGCAAGTCGGTAAACGTTTGCTTCACGTGACCGAAAGTCACCGCCTTTCACGGTGTCGTAAAATAGCCTGTAAATGCTGTCTCCGTCGTTCTGGTAGTTTTTTGCAGCGTTGATTCCACCTTGGGCCGCAATGGAATGTGCCCTGCGCGGACTATCCTGATAACAGAAGCAGTCCACGTTGTACCCAAGTTCTCCTAAAGTGGCTGCTGCCGAACCTCCCGCCAAGCCGGAACCGACTACAATGATCTTATATTTTCGCTTATTGGCGGGATTCACCAACTTCATTGAAAAGCGATGGTTGTCCCACATGTCGGCTAGTGGACCTTCTGGTATTTTGGCGTCTAGATTCATCCGTCGACACCTCCTTCAGGGGTGGAGGAAATTGTTGCAGAGGATATGGCTTGGCCGAAGAGGTTTGGGTCGAAGGGTTCAAACATGCCGTTCTTCTGTAAAACTACTGCAAGGGGCACGGAAACGAAACCGAGGAAAATGACCCATCCGTAGAGAGAGGCGAAACAGTCAAGTTTCGTACGCCAGGATTCGCTTCTTAGTCCAAGGGTTTGGAACATGCTGGAAACGCCATGAGTGAGATGCCGACAAAGCAAAAGCATACAGAGGATGTACGCGAAAGCGATCCACTCTACGCCAAAACCTGCGAGAACCATTCGATGAACGTCGGGGACTCGTTCGCCTTCGGGAGCACCAGCGGCAGTAACGAATTCCTTGTACTCAGGATTGATGCTTTGGGTTGTGAAGTGAAGAATGTGAAAGACTATAAAGGCCAAGAGGATTGAACCGGTCAGCCCCATCTTCATGGAATCGAAACCAGCGGATTTGGTTGTCTCAATTTGATTTGAGTCGGGACGTGCATTTCGGTTCTCGGAACAAAGCTTGGCTGCTGTCCAGGCATGAACGACGACAGCCAACAGGAGAAATATTCTTGATCCCCAAAGAACAAAGGGAGGCAGCGATTTAAGAAAATGAGCATAGGCATTGATTTGTTCCTGACCCGCGAACATCTGCAAATTGCCTATCATGTGCACGAAAACGAAACCAACGAGCACAAAGCCTGACAGAGCCATCAAGTACTTTTTCCCGATGGAACTGGAAAGAATGGAGGATGGTAAATTCACTAAACTAAGCCCTATCTCATAGTGCAATTGCCGGCAAATGCAAGAGGAGAGGAGTTTTTAAAACCTAGCAAGAAATAGTTGCGAACATCAGAAGATTTCGATGCCGAGATTTACGAGTTCATCAATTGCAAACTGAAGAGGAAAAAGGAAAAGAAGTCTGGCTCCGATTGTTTTTCGAAGGGAAATGTTCACAAGTTGAAACTTGGTGCCATGCAAGAAAAAAGTCGGTAATTTGCTCCTCCTTGAGCGTTTCCTAGAGCAAATTTTAAAATGATGGTTGCCATTCAATACGAGGTTGATTCATGTTTGTCCTCGGAGGCGGAAAATTTGAAATATGTATTTGTAACTGGTGGTGTGGTTTCCTCTTTGGGAAAGGGGTTAACAGCTGCTTCCCTTGGTGCATTGCTCGAGCAAAGGGGGCTAACCACGCGTATCCAAAAGTTCGACCCCTACCTAAATGTTGATCCGGGTACGATGAGTCCCTTTCAGCATGGCGAGGTATATGTTTTGGACGATGGTGCCGAAACGGACTTGGATCTTGGTCACTACGAAAGATTTACTTCCGGGAAACTATCCCGTTTCAACAACCTTACCTCTGGTCAAATTTACGAATCGGTCATTCGCAAGGAAAGAAGGGGGGATTATTTGGGCAAGACCGTGCAGGTGATTCCTCACGTCACGAACGAAATCAAGGAAAGAATTACCGAAGCGGGACGTGGAGTAAACGTTTTGATTACCGAGATTGGTGGGACTATCGGGGATATTGAGGGATTGCCCTTTACGGAGGCAATGAGGCAATTTGCCTTGGACGTCGGAAAGGCCAACGTCCTTTTCATTCACATGACTTTGCTTCCGACTCTGCGTGCTGCGGGGGAACTTAAGACTAAGCCCACCCAGCAAAGCGTAGCAAGATTAAGGGAAATTGGAATTCAGCCTGACATTCTCATTTGTAGGACTGAACAAGCAATTAACGAAGAGTTGCGCGACAAGCTGAGTTTGTTTTGCAGTGTCGGCAAGGAAGCCGTGATCGAGGAGATGGACGTCGAAAATTCCATTTACGAGTTACCGCACATGCTTCGCAAGGAGGGACTCGATGATCTCGTTACAAATGCCCTGGGACTGGATGCACCCGCTCCAAAATTAGACGAATGGGAAGAAGTTGTTCAGCGCCTCAAGAATCCTAAGCATAAAGTCTGTATCGGAATGGTGGGAAAATACATGGACTTGCAGGATTCTTATCTCTCGGTTCACGAGTCAGTAACCCACGGGGGCATTAGGAACGATACAGCTGTTGAAATCAGGAGAATTGACGCCGAGGATATCGAGCGAGACGGAGCAAGCGCCCACCTCGCGGACCTAGACGGCATTCTGGTTCCCGGAGGCTTTGGAGACAGGGGAACCGAAGGCAAGGTCATGGCCGCAAAATTCGCGAGGGAAAACAAAATCCCTTACTTTGGTCTTTGCTTGGGCATGCAGATTGCAGTTATTGAGTTTGCACGAAACGTCGCAGGCTTAAGCTTGGCGAACAGTACCGAATTTGACGAGGATTCACCACATCCGGTGATTCACATAATGGCCGACCAAAAGGAAATTACTGAAAAAGGAGCTACAATGCGACTGGGAGCCTGTCCCTGTCGCATATCCCGGGATAGCGTTTCCTTTGACTCATATGAATGCGAGGATGTTTCCGAAAGGCACAGGCACCGCTATGAATTCAACAATGATTATAGGGATCGATTGAGCGAGAAAGGTCTTCGTGTCGCAGGCGTAAATCCGGAGCGGGATTTAGTGGAAATTGTCGAGGTAGAGAATCACCCATGGTTTGTCGGGGTACAGTTTCATCCCGAGTTTCAATCAAAACCCAACAAGGCGCATCCGCTTTTTGCAGGTTTCGTAGAGGCTGTCTTGACCCGTAACCTTGCGACCAAGCAGCAAGGTGCGAAAACCCCCTGATTCCATTCGTCGCCCTTTAGGGCAACTGTTTAGCAATTGGTTGTAGGAAGATCGGGATCACCAGCAATGATCATTGACGCTCATGTTCATCGATATCCTGAGGAGGTATTCGAGAACCCACTCGCCTTTGCAAGCACTCAAGGGGAAAACCATTGGGCCAAATTGGTCTCACCGATTGGAAAACCTTCCCTTCAAGGTTGGGCGAATCGAGAAACCATGCTGGCCGATATGGACGAAGCGGGAGTGGAAAAAGCCATAATGCTGGGATGGTATTGGGAAAATCCCAAAACCTGTGAGATTCACAACCGTTGGCACGCAGAATGGATTTTGGAAGACCCCGAACGATTCATTGCCTTTGCATCGATCAATCCGACAGATGAACAAAAAGCCATCGATGAGCTCAAGTTTGCCCGAGATCATGGATTTAGGGGGATTGGAGAAATTTTGCCCGCAGTACAGGGATTCTCTATGCAGGATCGATCTTGGCTAAAGGTTGTAGAGTTTGCTGCAAACGAAGGTTGGCCTATAAATTTTCATGTTTCCGATCCAGTGTCAGAACCGTTGGTCGGAAACGTCCCCACGCCTTTCGAGGATTTTCTGTGGCTTGCGGACAATTACCCTGAACTCAAGATCATCCTCGCTCATTTCGGAGGATTATTGCCATTCCATGAATTGAACAAACATTTCCGTAAAAGCTCCACCAATATTTTCTATGATTTGGCTGCTGGGCCTTTGCTTTATAATTCAAAAACGTTATCCGCAGTGGTGGAAATCGTTGGATCGAAGAAACTGTTGTTTGGTTCCGACTACCCTCTTAGGCTGTACCCTAACAAATCTAGTCAGCCTGACTTCAAGTCTTATTTATCTGAAATTCAATCCATGGATCTTCCGGAATTTTCGTTAATGGAAATACTGGGTGGAAACATTGCTCACCTTCTCGAAATGCAAGCTGTTGCAAAAGGATGAAGATCGAACTGATTGATGTTCTTCCCGACCCGATTCCTGAAAAAGCGGGCATAGAATCTGAGGTCTGGATGGGCACTTGGGTCTTGGATTCAGGCAAGCGTCACTTGGTGTCAGGCGTTTCGGGTCGAGGAAAAAGCACGCTCCTTCAAATTCTTTCTGGAATAAGAACCGACTTTGCCGGAAACCTAGCGCTGAATGGCAAGGACAGCCAAAATATCCCACAGGAGGAATGGGCGAATATACGTGCAGAGAAAGTCTCCTTGCTTTTTCAAGACTTGCGTTTGTTTCCTGAACTGACTGCTCTTGAAAATGTTCATCTAATTCCTGTTCTGTCCAAGAACCGAGAAGATATTGAGACAATGTCTAAAAGACTGGGTATCAATGAATTGATGAACAAAAGATGCTCTCTTCTTTCCCAAGGGCAGCGTCAGAGAGTTGCATTGATGAGAGCTCTTTCACGACCGTTTGAGATTCTGTTGCTTGACGAACCTTTCAGTCACTTGGACGAAGAAAATGCCCTTTTGGCATGGGAGGTCGTGGGCGAAGAACTCGAACTCCGAAATGCAGGTCTAATTCTTACTGCATTAAATGAACCCGAACACATGGAGGTACACAAAACTTGGAAGTTATGAAGGGCCGAATTGAGGCTTTGGCAGCAAAAGCTCTTGGAGTAAAAGGTCCTTTTTGGGAACTGTCTGTTGCCGTTACCGGATGTTTACTTGGCTCCCTTCTTCTATTGGGGTCCATACAGATTTTCTGCGATGTTAATTCTGCACTGGAAGAACGAAAACCTCCGCTGAATTACTTCACGCTCAATAAGAAAATTGAAGGATCTCTTCTTGTCGGATTACTTAAAGATGAAGATGGCTTTACGATCGAGGAAACCAAGGCCATCAGCAATTTCCCAGGGGTCTTGGAGGTTGGGGCCTTCACGCGTCTGCGCTCTGAAGTAATGATTCACATTTGGCCTATGGGGAAAATTGGAATGGGGAGTGCCGCCAAAGCAGATGTATTCTTTGAATCGGTTCCCGACGCCTTTATAGATGTAGATTTGAAGGAATGGAAATGGGATCAGAATGCCAGTTATGTTCCTTTAATTATTCCAAAATTTTACCTAGATTTGTGGAATTTTGGATTTGCTCCCACAAGAGCAGATTACCCAACGCTTTCAGCTGAAGTAGCATTAAAAATGCCCATCGAGATTTTTGTCGGGGATAAACGAGAAAACTCCTATGATGGCAAGTTTGTTGCATTCAGCAGACGGATAAACAGTATCATAATCCCACAGTCCTTCTTGGAGTATGCAAATAGTAAATATGCGGACGAATCGAACTCCTCCAAGGTGTTTTCTCTTTTTGAATCCAAGGCTGAAAAAAACATACTTCCTGCCAGGCTAATCGTTCGTGTAGACAAGGCTCCCTCAGAGTCACTCCTAACCTTTTTCAAAGAGAAAGGATACGAAATCAACAGGGAATTGCCTACTCGCGACAAGCTTCAGGAAGCATCAGGTATGATTTCCTTGGCGGTTGGCATAATTGGGATTCTGCTCTCAATTCTGTCTATGGCTACTTTCTCTTCAAGCTTTCGCCTTGTGGTAACCAGGGCGGAAATTCCCACGAGAAACCTCTTTCACTTGGGTTTTTCTCGCAGTGTCGCCTCAAGAGTTTTTGTCCGTAGGTTCCTGAAGATTTTTGGAATCGTTTTCTTTGCAGGAATAGCACTGACATTTTTACTTAAGGAAATTGGGATTAAGCCTTTGGCAGGTGCAGTTGGACTTAAGATGTCGTCTGGGCTAGATATCGTAACTTTGTTAGTAGCTGCAATCTATGGCGCCCTTTTTGTTGCCGTTAATATTGTAATTATTCGAAACTCGGTACGTAACTTGAATTAAAATGGAGATTAAATTCAATTGAAGGTGCCATTTTCTCCA
>CAZNWO010000028.1:0-28735 GCA_964576585.1 uncultured Puniceicoccaceae bacterium
GGCGACTTGGATTTCGCTTTCTCTTCACCTTTTGAAATTCGTTCCTACTGGATTTCCTGGGTTGGAGACAACTCGGGAAGGAAGGAGTTCCAGATGAGAAACATGATGTCCGGTCGGGGCGAACTTCCGCCCACTGGTCATGCCTTGGGCAAGTTTACCAAGGGCTTGGGCAAAGGCACCTTCAACTTTCCCATAACTGACCCCAAAACCGCCGAGCACGTTGCGGGAAAGGTGGAGTCCATGTTCGCTTCGGGAAAATCCTTTTCTCTTGGGATGGAGGACGGTTCATACGACTCAGCTTACCCGGGCGACCAAAAATTGATGAAGCTGCAGTGGGACAAGTATTTCCTGCGTTGGTCGGTGACCGATCCCATGCTCGAGCTTTACAACAACGTGGCGCGCGTGCTTCAAAAGAAGCATCCTCAGAGCACAGCGAAGATCGGCTTCCTCGCCTACGCCAACATGACGATCCCGCCGGTTCGCGACATGGTTGCCGAACGATCCCTTTTCGCCGAGCTTGCTCCCATCGACATTGACCCCATTCACGGCATGGACGACCCGCGTTCACCTCCGCGCCAAGAATACCGCGACATGATGTACAAGTGGGCGAAGATCATGAATGGGCGTCTATGCATCTACGATTACGACCAAGGAATGCTAGTCTGGCGCGACATTCCAAACCCCTCGCATCAATCGTTCGCGCAAGACGTTCAACACTATCGCAAGGCGGGCATTCTGGGAGTGAATACCGAGAGTCGAAACGCAATAGCGACAACCTTTATAAACTTGTACCTGAGGTCTCGCCTGCTCTGGAATCCGGATGAGGACGTAGATGCCCTTCTGGACGACTTTTTTACCAAGTTTTACGGGCCTGCAGAGAAACCAATGAAGGTCTACTGGTCGACGATCTTCAAGGCTTGGGAGGAGACGATCTGTACTGAGCACGAATATTTTGTGGCGCCTTCCATTTACACTTCTGAGGTTTTGGCTGCTCTCAAGGCCAGCCTTCTGGAAGCCGAGAAGATCATCAACGGCATAAAGGTCCAAGGCAAGGCCCTCACACGTAATGAAAAGTTGTACCTCGATCGCATGCGCTTTACGCGGTATAGCTATGACATCACCGCGGGATATCTCTCGATGGTTCGCGCCGCCGCTACGGAATGTGACTATGCAGGTGCCGTTGCTGCGGGTGAAAAGGCTCTCGCCGTAAGGGAGAAGCTGACCGACATGAACGGCATATTCACTACCTATCGGAATTACAAGGTGGAGCATCGAGGATATGCATGGTGGCCTGGTGAAGTACGGCAATTTCGTGAGTTGCTTCCGTTTACCAACGGCGAAAAGGGAAAGCTCATGCGTAAGCTTCCTCTCAACTGGGCGGCAATGCGGGATCCGAAGCGCGAAGGCCTTAAAAACGGCTTGCTCTCAAAGCCCGTGGATCTCGCATTCTGGAACGACAATCACGAGAAGTATAGCTTGGATCGACTCAAGGATTATCCCATCGGGCAATGGGAAATGCTTAGCACAGACCTATATTCGCAGGCCCAAGGTGTCCTGCATCCCGATCACCAAAGTTTTACGGGTGATCTTTGGTATCGTACGGAAATCGATCTTGCTCCCAAGCAGGCTGCCGGTTCTCTGCATCTGCGTTTTCCCGGCTTGTTCAACGAGTGTTGGCTCTATGTGGGCGGCAAGGAGGTTGCCTACCGCAAGCAGGGCAAGATGTGGTGGCTGAACGATTATCGCTTCGAATGGGACGTCGACTTGACCGGCAAGTTGTCCCCCGGGCTCAACGACATAGCCTTGCGATGCAACGTAGAGCATCACTTTGGAGGAATGTTTCGTCGACCTTTTCTTTATCGTCCGACAGGTGCAAAATCATCCAAGTAGCTTTTTTGCCGATTGTGGCTACAGGGGCCAGAAATGCATGATCAATGGCGTGCCGGTGCCTAGGATCAGGATTTCCAAGGGCAGGCCCATTCGCCAATAGTCTCCGAATCGATAGCCTCCCGGACCTAGAACCAGAGCGTTGCATTGGTGCCCGATGGGCGTAAGGAATGCACAGGATGCCCCCACTGCTACCGACATTAGGAAAGGATCGGGACTAAGATTCATGGCGTTGGCGATGCCTACCGATATGGGTGCCATGATTAGAGCCGTGGCGGCATTGTTTATTACGTCCGAAAGGCACATTGTGATAGCCATTACGAGGGCAAGGGTCGCCCAATGCGGAAAGGATATGGCAATTTCGGCAAGGTGATTTGCGACAAGTTCTGCGCAACCCGTTTCCCGCAAAGATTTGCTCAGGGGCATCATTGCAGCCAACAGCACGATTACCGGCCAATCAATCTCTCGATAAATATCTCGGGTCGGAAGAATGCCAATGAGGACATAGGCCAAGGCCGCCCCCACGAAGGAAATCGTCATCGGCAGCACGTTTCCGGCGCTCAATCCAATTGCAGTTGCCAAGATAAGCATAGCTATCCCCGCTTTTGGAAGGGAACCCACTTTGACGTCCCTGTCTGCCAGAGGAAGCAGGTTCAGGCGGGAAATGCGTTCTTCTAGTGTTTCCGAATTGCCGTGAAGCAAGAGTACGTCGCCCACCCTGAAAACGACGTTGGCTAAGCGCTTCTTGACGGGCTTCCCTTGTCGGGCAATGGCGAGCAGGGCGATTTCTTTTCCCATCCGACGTCGAAGGTAAGACCTGCCTCTCCCTTCTAGAGCTGAATCCGCCGAGACGACGACTTCTGCGTAAGTAAGGTTGGAGCTTTGGAACTGTTCGATGCGCTTGGTAATTTCCTTTGCAAGTTCGAGTCCGTACGACTCAAGAGCCTCCTGTAGTTCCAGTGGGTCCGACTTGGCGAGGAAATGGTCTCCCGCCTCCAGTGCTTTTCCCGAATCCGTTGGGACAACCTTGCCCTCCTTGTTTACGAATCCGAGGATAATCATCTTTTCTCCCAACTCTTTGGCCGTCTCCCCAATAGTTTTTCCGATTAGCGGGCAACCTTTGGGTATGATTATTTCGGTTACGTATTCCTCGATCCTGAATAGGCTTCTGCCCGCAGGTTGAGTCCTAGATTTGCTCGGTATCAACCTCCATCCGCCAAGGGCGACGAATCCGACTCCCAAGAGGGCTATCAATGCTCCCACGGGGGTGAAGTCGAAGAGACCATAAGGCGTCTCTCCCTCGATCAATTCGCTTCGCAAAGAAGCTATGATGATGTTCGGAGGCGTGCCAATCATGGTCATCATTCCTCCAAGGATGCTCGCGAAAGCCAATGGCATCAGAAGCATGCCTGGAGGACGGTTTCTTTCCGCTGCAGTTCGAAGGGTTACCGGGAGCATAAGGGCGAGGGCGCCCACGTTGTTCATAAATGCCGAGCAGGACATCACCACTCCCGATAACGAGAAAACATGACCGACCTCACCTTTTGTCAGCGGGAGTATGCGACGTGCCAACAGATCAACTACACCCGCATTTCTCAGCGCCCTGCTGATTACGAGTACGGCGGCAACTGTTAGAACTGCGGGATGTCCGAATCCAGAAAGGAGGGATTCGGGATCCTTTACGACCTTCGAGGCTCCGTTTGAAAACAGTTCGATCAGGAGGTCGGTAGTCACAAGCATCGCCAGAGAAAGCACTGCCACTACGTCGTGCCTCCATTTGTTTCTTGCGAACAAAAAAAAGGTTGCCAGCAGGATTAAGGCTACCGCGACTTGGTCAGTTTGGAGATTCATTTGTCCTTGTTATGATTACCCTAACGAAAACTTCGGGCAAGTCCGGTTGCATTTGTTTGACCGTACAATGTGTGCTTTCTTGGAAAACACTTTGAAATTTTGACGGTATCTTTCACTTCCCTTGCCCAAAGAATTTATATTTGTCATTCTCAGCTTGCGTTTTTGGTCTTGGTCGCCTCAATTTTGATCTCCATTACCCAAATTACCCATTTCCCTTCCAACCTAACCATGAAAACAATAGTACTTCCGATTCTCTTGGTCTTCTGCTCGTCTTTAAGTTTTACATTCGCGCAAGACAAGGAATTAACCAAAATCAATGAGGCTTTACCAACCAAGCCTACCGTCAAGCCCGACAAGAAGCACAAACTGTTGGTTTATTCCAAGCCAAGCGGTTTTAGGCATGGCTCCATTCCTACAGGAATAAAGGGTCTTCGGGCAATGGCAGAGAAGACTGGGGCCTTCGAAGCGACCTTCACCTTGGAGACAACCGAGTTTACGGTTGAAGGACTAAAGAAGTACGATGCAATCGTTTTCAACAACACTACCCATGTACAGAAGGCATTTACTGAGCAGGCCCAAAGAGACGCCATCTTGAACTTCATCAAGGATGGAAAAGCGTTTATCGGTTTTCACTCGGCATCCGATGGCGGCATAGGTGGCAAGAACCCATGGAACGCCTACACGGATATGATTGGAGGTTGTTTTGCCGGACACCCTTGGGGGGCCGGAGGCAAATGGCCCTTTGTCGTCGAGGACGCCAAGCACCCCGTGAACAAGGCTTTCAAGAACAAGACCTTTGAGTTTTCAGACGAAATATACCAGTACAAGGGTTATGATCGATCCAAGCTTCGTGTACTGGTTGGCCTGGATGCGGTGAAGACTGGTAAAAAGGGTAACTCGAAGACGAATGATTATCCCGTCTCATGGGTTCGTTCATACGGCAAAGGTAGAATCTTTTACTCGAATTTTGGGCACAACAAAGCCACTTGGTGGACGCCCTACATCTTGCAGCACTTTCTGGATGGCATCCAGTGGGCGCTTGGAGATATCGACGGGCCTTCCGATTCATTATCCCAGCCAAAGTATTGAACGGAATCTCAACTCTAAAATCTATTATCGTAATCAGGAGAAACAAAACCATGAAGGAAAACGAAAACCTTACTCGCCGAAAATTTATCGGAGCCTCTGCTGCAGCAAGTGCGGCAATCACCTTCCCCCATGTGCTGGACGCTCAAAAAGCCCGCAGTGAAACAGTTCGATTCGGCTTGGTGGGTTGCGGCGGTAGAGGCACGGGCGCGGCTACCCAAATCCTGAATTCGCAGCATAACACCAAGTTGGTTGCCATGGCGGATGCCTTCGTCGACAAGGTGGAAGGAGCCCACAAACGTGTCGCCAGAACGCACAAGCAAAAGGTCGACGTGCCAAAGGATCGCATGTTCGCCGGGTTTGATGCCTACAAGAAATTGATGGATCAAGACCTCGATCTTGTTGTGCTTGCTACTTCGCCCGGCTTTCGTCCCCTTCACTTCGAGAATGCCGTGAACAAGGGCTTGCACGTCTTCATGGAAAAGCCCGTAGGTGTTGATGGTCCGGGAATTCGTCGAGTTCTTGATGCCAACGAAATCGCCAAGAAGAAAAACCTGTTGGTGGCCGTAGGCCTACAGCGCCACCACGAACCGCAATATCAGGAAACCATTAAGCGTCTTCAGGATGGTGCCATCGGCGACATTCTTTACATGCGTGCTTTTTGGAATGGCGGTGGCGTTTGGACGCGTGGGCGACAAGCTGACCAAACCGAACTGCAATATCAAATGCGCAACTGGTATTACTTCAATTGGCTCTGCGGAGATCACATTTGCGAGCAGCACATTCACAATCTCGACGTCATCAATTGGCTCAAGAACGACTTTCCCATCGAGGCGAACGGGCAGGGCGGCAGGGAAGTGCGTGGCAATCCCGCCAATGATGGCGATGCCAAGAACCATGGCGAAATCTTCGACCATCATTTCGTCGAGTACAAGTATGCCGACGGTTCGCGCATGTACAGCCAATGCCGGCACATCAGGGGTTGTTTTAACAGCGTTTCCGAGCATGCCTACGGCAGTAAAGGCGAGTCCGACATCAATCGTTCCATCATCATTCCTCGCGGAGGTGACCCTTGGCGTTTCTCCGGCAGGAGGCTCGGCGGTCACCAGCAGGAACAACTCGATCTCATTGACTCTCTTGCCAAGGGCGAAATTTACAATGAGGGAGACTATGGCGCCAAGAGCACCTTGACGTCGATTCTCGGACGCTATGCGACTTATTCCGGAAAGACCGTTTCTTGGGACCAAGCCCTGAATACCAAGATTCAGCTTTGCCCTGATTTGGACACCCTGACTTGGGACAGCGACGCTCCAGTTCAGCCTGACGAAAAAGGTTTCTATTCCACAGCCGTTCCAGGCAGATCCAAGGTTGTCTGACCTTGTCTTGGTTTAGATTTTTCCGTTCGGGCTCGGTAAATCCATTTGCCGAGGTTTAGCCTTATCGACCGTGAATCCATCATTGGGTCAAGCATCTCCTTATGATTCTTTCGGATACAGCCATTCTCTCTGCCATTGAAGCAGGAGACATTGTGATAGAGCCCTACGACCGCTCTCGTCTTGGAACAAACAGCTACGATGTTCGGCTTGGCAAGCATCTTGCATGCTACCTTGATGAAGTGCTGGATGCGCGAGCCCACAACAAAGTCGAACGTTTCGAGATTGAGGATGGTGGAATCGTGCTGCACCCGGGCAAGACCTATCTTGGAGTTACGGAAGAATACACGGAGACTCGACGATACGTGCCATTTCTTGAGGGTAAGTCCAGTGTCGGCCGACTGGGGATCGACATCCATGCCACTGCGGGCAAGGGAGACGTTGGTTTCTGCAATCATTGGACACTGGAAATATCCGTTGCCCAGTCGGTTCGGGTTTATGCAGGCATGCCTATTGGGCAGCTGATCTATTTCCATGTAGATGGAGAAGTGGAGGTGGACTACTCTGCAAAAATGTCCGCAAAGTACAACAAGCGCACGTCCTATCCCGTTGAATCCATGATGTGGAAAAATCAATTCTAGTTTCGACCGTGGATGAAGAACTGCACAGAGAAATCATTCACGAGCATGCTGATCATCCGTACAACAATACTGAGATTACCGATGCAGATTTGTCCGGTCGATACGTAAGCCCAAAGACGGGCAACCATTCTCAGGTTTTTCTCAAAATCTCCGAAACGGGCAAAGTTTCAAAGGCAACCTTTCTAGGTCAAGGATCGGCACTTTCGGTCGCATCAGGTTCCCTTTTTGCAAGCCATGCATCAGGGATGACTTTGTCCGAACTGGCCGGGTTGGGCAAGAAGGTCGAAAGAGTGATCCTTGGCGATTTTTCAGAGGAATTGCCTGGAGATTTGAATGTGTATCTAACCATTGCGAGATTTCCGGAACGTCACGATTGCGCCCTTTTGGCATGGCGAGCCTTGGATTCTGCAATTGGTGCGGATGCGACTTAATATCTTCGACGGCCCCAATTCTTGCCGGAGCCACCTTTCCCATTCCCGAAACCGCGGTTTCCCCTGTATCTGCTATTGAACCCTTGAACCGTTCTCGGCTTTTCCACTTCGTACTGAGTTTCGGGGAGCTCGCGGACAAAGCGACTCATCTGCATGCGAACGGGAGTTCCTTTTTGTTGGGACAACATTGGAAAAGTTAGGAAAAGACCTTTCTCTGCTCTAGTTGCGGCAACGTAAAAAAGCCGTCTCTCCTCTTCCATGTCACCTTCGCCGTCGATGGCTCTTTTCAAGGGGAACAGTCCATCTGCTAGACCGATGACGAAGACATAAGGAAATTCCAGCCCTTTTGCCTGATGAATCGTCGAGAGGCGCAGGCAGCTTTCACCCCGTCGTACCACACGATCCCCGGATTCCGAGCTTAGCAAAGTAAG
This sequence comes from uncultured Puniceicoccaceae bacterium, assembly GCA_964576585.1. Classification (GTDB taxonomy): domain Bacteria; phylum Verrucomicrobiota; class Verrucomicrobiia; order Opitutales; family Seribacteraceae. Next base: position 7,701 of record CAZNWO010000028.1, read on the forward strand.
CTGAGCAAGCATTTCTGAAAGGTTGTCGTGGCGACCGGCGAACTCGGCGAGGCTTTCCAAGTCGTCTTCCCTACGCGACCAATTGTCGTAGGCATACCTTATGTAATCCGCATACCAACCGTTGACGGCAATTTCAACGACCTTTGCGGGAGTCGAGTTGTTTGCGGCTTCCCAGACGTCTTTCAAGGTTTGCGAGAGCGATTCCCAGTCCTCCCTTGCTTCGGAATGGATCTTCTTGAGCATTTCATTGTGAGCCAGGGCTTCGATGATGGAGATTCTTTCATCTCCTGCGATCTTTTCGGCGAGCTTGTGAAGCTTTACGGAAGTTTTTTCACCAATCCTAGGCAGTAGGCAAGTGAATCGCAGAAAGGCCGGAAGATCGTGGGGGTTAACCACGAATCTGAGTTGAGAGGAAACATCCTTCACGTGCGCTTGCTCGAAGAAACGGACGCCACTTGTGATGACGAAAGGGATGTCCCTGCGAGACAACTCCATCTGCAGGTCCATGGCATGGAAATGCGCCCTGTAAAGAATAGCGATGTCAGAGTAATTAGCTCCTTGGTCCAGAAGCCTGTTTATGCGTTCAAGGACAAAATCCGCCTGTTGATAGGAATCCATGGTTGGAACGAAAATCGGGAGGCTTTCGTGCGGCCGAGATGGCTTCAGAACTTTTGTGTAACTTCTGTCCAAGGAACGTGAATCAAGGATGCCGTTGGCCAGTTTAAGTATTTCAGGCGAACTTCGATAATTGGTCTCGATCTTGTAAATGGTTGTACCCGGATGGCGTTTGGGGAATTCTAGGATTTGGTCCAAATCTGCTCCTCGCCAGGTGTAGATGCATTGGGCATCATCGCCTACCGCCGTGATTTGGTGGTGAGAGGCGATCTTATCCACGATCCGCGCCTGAAGCGCATTCACGTCTTGATATTCGTCAACCAAGACTTGAGTGAAGCGGTTCTGGTAATAATTGCATGCTTCCTCGTCGGTTTCCAATACCTTGAGCCACAATTCGAGGAGGTCGTCGTAGTCGGCCAATCCTCGCTTTTTTTTCTCCTCGGTATATTCCTCGGCAAAGTGAGGCAATCTTTCGGCGACCTCATGGTTAGAAGGATAACGACCTTTGGCGACTTCATGGACGGGCCTCATGACGTTTCGTGCGTAACTCAGGAGGTTCTTGAGCGGCTTTGGCTTGGGATTCTCTTTTTTCTTCAAGTAATCGGGGTCCGTTTCCCTGATTATTTCCCCGAAAAGAGAGTCGGAGTCGGAGTCGTCCAGTATCGTGTAGTTTCGGGCAATCCCCACGCAGTCTCCAAAGTTCCTCAATACTTGGCCTCCAACGTGATGGAAGGTTCCCCCGAGGAACTGATGAGCCCCGACGCCAGTCAGTTGTTCGACTCGATCAAGCATCTCTCGGGATGCCTTGTTAGTGAAAGTAAGCAGCAGGATTTCCTCTGGTCTTACCCCTTCCGAGAGCAGGTATGCCACTCGATAAGTAAGTGTGCGAGTCTTCCCTGATCCTGCACCGGCGAGAACAAGGGCCGGACCATTGCCGGCTGTGACTGCTCGGTACTGGTCGTCGTTTAATTCAGCCCGAAAGTCAATCTCTGCATTTATGCTTTGTGCGGGAACTGACCCGAACAAATCATCGTCCTCATCTTCGTAATCGTACACCTGCGATACCAATCTGCGAAATGCCTCGTTCGCGCAAGCGCGTTTTCCGACAAATGCCTAAATGAGTGGAGCCAAGTGGTCTCTGTGGACGACTTCCGCCCTTGTTCTTCCCGGATAGAGGGTCAGGATTTCCAGATTGTTTTTTCCTTGGACTTGAGCGAGTTCCTCCAAGGAGAACCTGCAAATGCCCCTAGCGATCGTTTTTCCCTCGGGATTCTCAATCTCTACAACGCCTGCTCTGGCGACTTCTCCTCGGACCGATACCAATCCTTTGGCCAAAAGGCTGTTTCCTCCCTCGAGGATAGCTTGGCAAGCTCCCTCATCTATGACCAAGGTGCCGCTCGGTTCCGGAAAAAAGGCAAGCCACTTCTTTCTCTCGTTCAAACCAATTCCTGCAGGGGCAAAGAACGTGCCGGTGGCATCTCCCTCGAGTATCGAAGACAAGTCCACTGAATTTTCTCCGCTGCCTACGAATACGGCGCAACCGGACTTGGTTGCGATTTTCGCAGCTTCAATCTTGGTGATCATGCCTCCCACTGCAGTCGCGCTTTTGGTGTCTTCGGCCATTGCCTCGATGCTTGGTGTGATTTCCGCCACGAAGGGAATCACCTCTCCTCCTTGAGCTCTGGTCATCAAGCCCGGAGCGGTGGAGATGATTGCAAGCATTTCGGCCTTCCAGAGCGTGGCCATTAAGGCTGAGAGAACGTCGTTGTCGCCAAACTTTATCTCCTCATCGCTTACGGAGTCGTTTTCATTTACGATTGGTATAGCACCTTTTTCAAGCAGGCATTTCAAGGTGTGCTCCACGTTCATGGAGCTTTTTCGACTCCTGAAATCTTCCCTAGTCAGGAGTATTTGAGCGGGGATCAAGCCTTTTGCCTCCAAGGCTTCGCGCCAAAGATTCATTAACAAGCTTTGCCCGACAGCTGCGCAGGCCCTGAGTTCGGCAAGGTCTCCAGGTCTATCTTTCACGCCCAGTTTGCCCATTCCCAAGCCGACCGCGCCTGAACTTACAATGGTTACTGCGGTGTTTTGTTCCCTAAGTTCCGAGATTGATTCGGCAAGCTTGGCAAGGCGCTCGGTTTCAATCTCGACCGGCGAGGGAGCCAACACACCCGTTCCCAGCTTTACCACTAGGCGTGAAACATTTTCCTTGGGTTCTTGTTTCCTTTGTTGAGACATGCTCGGAGTGGGTCTGCGAGCCTTTGCAAATGCTTGAAACGATTAGTTCCTCTTCCAACTTTACGAGAAGTGGAACAAAATGGAATTCAGCTGAAGGGAGGAAGGATTGTTTGAAGCTAGGTGCCCTAAACCTGCTTCAATTCATCTTCCTTGTTGGCAAGTGAGCTGTTGATGCGGGCTACCGCGTCGTCAGTTTCCTTTTGGACTTCCTTCTCGTAACGGGCGTAGTCGTCTTCAGGAAGACCAGTTTTCTGAAGCTCCTTCAACTTGTCCATCGCTTCCTTGCGTGCCGCTCTTACACCGATCCTGCCGTGTTCCGCCATTCCCTGGGCCATCTTGCAGAGTTCTTGCCTGCGCTCGCCGCTTAGCTCGGGAATGGGAAGCCGAATGAGTTCTCCTGTGACGACGGGAGAAATTCCCAAATTTGCGTCAATGAGAGCTTTTTCTATGGGTTGCACGCTGGACTTGTCCCAAGGCTGAATTTGAATTGTTCTTGCGTCGGGCGTGGTGATCGCCGCGACGTCGCGTAGTTTCATGGAGCTACCGTAGACGTCGACGTCGACGTTTTCCGCCATCGAGGTGTTTGCCTTTCCGGTGTGCAGCGAGGTGAACTCGTTCAAGACATGTTCTACTGATTTCGCCATGTCTTCCTGAGTGTTTTTGAAAATGTCGTCGATTTCCATTAAGGTTTTCCTCGGGATAGATTTGTTGGTTCTTAGTTTATGTTTTTCTCTACAAGCTGGGCAACCGCAAATCCTGATTCAGGAAACCAGCGTTCCAGTACCCTCTCCCTTAACCGCAAGGAGCACCGAATTTTCCTGCTCCAGGTCAAAGACAAGTATTGGCATGCCGTTGTCCATGCAAAGGGAGAATGCGGTGGAGTCCATGACCGACAATCTTCTTTCCAGGCATTCCATGTAGCTGAGTTGGTCGAACTTTACAGCATCTTCGTAAATGTGCGGATCCTTGTCGTAGATGCCATCGACCTTCGTGGCCTTTAGAATGATTTCCGCTCCTATCTCACTAGCCCTGAGTGCCGCCGTGGTGTCCGTAGAAAAATACGGGTTTCCCGTGCCGGCTACGAAGATCACGACACGCTGTCGCTCCAAATGCCTGACGGCTCGACGTTGTATGAAGGGTTCGGCCAACTTTTCCATGGGTATTGCGGTTTGGACTCGTACCACAACCCCCATCTTTTCCAAGCGGTCCATCAGGGCCAAACCGTTGATTACCGTGGCAAGCATGCCCATGGAGTCCCCCGTGGTGCGATCAATACCTTTCTCGGATCCTTTAAGTCCTCGAAAAATGTTACCTCCGCCAACCACTAATCCAACCTCGACACCGAGATCGACAACGGCCTTTATTTCTTTGCACACCCTTTGAAGAGATTCGGCGTGAATGGGTTCACCCTCTTGTCTGCAACCAAGAATCTCGCCGCTTATCTTCAGGATGACTCTCTTGTATATCGGGCCTTTTTTATCAGTCATGTCTTAACTTGGCCATGGGTCAACTATCTTGACTTGAATTTCGAGTTCATGCAGGATTGCGTGCTTCGATAGCCTGGTGGTGTAATGGTAGCACAGATGGTTTTGGTCCATCTAGTCGGGGTTCGAATCCCTGCCGGGCTGCCAACTAATTCTTGGGAGATGTTTGGCGTGGACTTGGTTTTGAGAGCGTATTGACTTTCCCTGACAGGCGTACAATTCACATTAATTGTTTGGTGTCGGCGGCGGAGCCACGGGCAGGCTTGGTGGAGGTGGAGGAATTGAAAAGGGATCGACTGCCGGGGGTGCCGATGGTGGCGGCGGCGGTATGGAGAATGGATCATTGCCGGCTGGTGACGGGGGTGCGTTTCCTGAGGAATTGCTTTCATCCGCAGGCGGGGGCGGGGGACTGAAGATGCTTTCCAAGGACTTTTCCTCTGTATTCGGCGGGGGAGGGGGTGGAGGAGGTGCAGGGTTGAATGGATCGAAGGAACTAGGAGGTTGAGGAGATGGGGGCGGACTTGCTTGATCGAACGGGTCTGGACTTGTCGGTGCCGGAGGCGGAGGTGCTGGCGGAGGTTGTGGGGCGAAAGGGTCTGGAGCACTTGGAGGAGTTGGAGCCGGAACCGGGTCAACTGGTGGAGGAGTTGAAAATGGATCTACCCCGTTGTTTGGAGTAGGTGCTGGAGGAGGAGGGTCGATAGGAGCTGGAGGAATCGGGTCAACCGTGGGAGGAGTTTCTAATTCCGGCTCTGGTGCAGGCGGTGGCGGAGAAGGGATTTCGGGTACCGATGGAGGCACAGGTATAGGTTCTAGAGGAGGAGTCGGCGGTGCTGGTGGAGGTGTTGTCGGAGCGGGGGTTGGAGCGAAAGGATCGAACGGTGCTGGTGATTCGGGTTCAGTGGGCGGTGGAGGTGGAGCGGGTTCCGGAATTGGTGCGGGTGGTTCTGGTTGAGGTTCCGGTATTTCGGGAACCTTGGGAGTTGGGGGGGGTGGAGGCGTTGCAGGAGGAGGTGCAGGTGGTGTGGTTGGAGGAGGGGCAGGGGCGAAGGGGTCGAAATCTGGCCCTGGTTTTGGAGGCGTTGGGTTGGATGGTGCCGGTGTCGTGGGTACTTCCGGTTTAGTGGTCTCTTCGGGTTCCAGCGGCGGAAGCAAAGGATTGATTTCGGGATTGGTGATCGGATTGGTCGGAACTGGTGTGGGCTTGGGTGCCGGTGGTTCAGGAACGGGTGGCGCGAAAGGATCCGGCTTGAGGGGAGGAGGATTGGGAGGAGTTGCAGGCCCTTCGGGAATCTCTGTGGAGGAACCGTTTTCGGAGCCGGGGTTTTCAGGGATTTGGGTTGCTGCGGGAATATTTGGATTTTGGACTGGGGGTTGTTCCGGAGATGGCTTGGCTTCGATGGTGTCTCCTGTAAGCAAGTCTTGCTTTGGGGCACCTAGTTCGAAAAGAATTTCCGAAGTCTTTTTTCCCGCTTCGTCCCACTCCGAGCATATGCCTTGCTCGAGATCTTCTTTCCAATTGTAATCAAAGGCTTGTTGGCCGTTACCGTACCAACCCTTCGAATTGCCTTCTTTCTTGTCATTGACGAAGTTCGCGACAATTCGCTTTCTTCCGTTTTCGTACCAAACCGTTCGAAGTCCGTGCATTTTGTCGGCTTGGTAGTAAACCCTAAACTTCGGCTGTCCATTGGGATGCCATTCGGATGATGGACCTTCCCGCAAGCCATGCCTGTAAATCGTGGAAGATTTTCTCCTGCCGTCCTCGTACCATTCAAGTGCCTCTCCGTGAGGCTTGGCATTTCTCAATTCAACTGAAAACGCCTTGTTGCCGTTTGGGAACCACTCGGTCTTACGTCCTTCCAGCTGGCCTTTTCGATAGTTTTCTTCTCTGAGCAAACCGCCTGTCATGCGGTATTCTCTGGCGGGTCCATGCCTATTGCCTTGGTAGTAGGAAATTTCACTCCTTTTACGACCGTTGTAATAGTACTCGGTGGTGGTTCCGCTTCTTTTCCCGTTGTGCCAACTTGAGACCGATTTGGTCGGACTTTGCTCAAACGTTTCGATGGCCCGCCCTGAAAAGAGCGGAGAGTCGCTGGATGCGTTTCCTTCACCGCCCACTAGACGAACTTGTCCATCAGTTCCTTGGTCAAGCCAATGCAGCATGACCGTTTGACCGGTCGAAGAGTTCATGGAAACCGGCGCTGAACCGGTGCAGGCCGAGAATAGGACAGTTCCAAGGCAGGCGAATTGTATGGCAAGCGTCTTCATAGCACTTTCAAACAATGTCCATTCCTGCTACTGCAGGCAAGACGGTTTTTTCGTCTTGTTGATTGCCGTTTGTCGCTTTTGCATCCATTTTGTCTGTCTTCGATTCTTAATGATGCAGTATTATTACATAGACTCAGGAGGAAATACTGCTGGTCCGATAGATCAGGAAAGTCTGATCTCTATGCATCGGGATGGCGAAATTGACGACAATACCGAAGTTGCAACCGTAGGCTCCTCTTCATGGATTCGTTGCGACGAAGCCCTTGCGGCAAATACAGAGGAAAAAGAAGTCGGGCCAGCTACTCAACCCGACTCACTCCTTCTGCCGCCCTCTCAACTTAGTGGAGTTGCGGCTGGTTCGGTTGCCAAAGTGCCTATATCCGGATCCGTCGGGCCTTTGAAATGTCATGAAATACATTACAAGGTGATGGGGAACGACCTGCAAGTGGTTGAGATCGAACTAGATCCTGGCGAAACCGTGATTGCCGAGGCGGGAGCGCTAAATTATCTGGAAAGCGGAATTTCTTTTGAGGCAAAGATGGGAGACGGATCCAAGCCAAGCCAAGGAGTTCTCGGCAAACTTTTAGACGTAGGCAAACGAAAGTTGACTGGCGAATCAGTCTTCATGACACACTTTACAAACGAAGTTTCATCAAAGAAGCGCGTTGCTTTTGCTGCTTCCTATCCGGGCAAGATCTTGTGTCTTGAAATGAGTGAGTTGGGCGAAGAAATATTTTGCCAGAAGGATGCTTTTCTATGTGCCGCGCTAGGCACCGAGATATCCGTTGCCTTTCAGAAGAAACTTGGTGTGGGTTTGTTTGGCGGCGAAGGTTTCGTGTTACAAAAATTGATAGGTGATGGCATGGCTTTTGTGCATGCCGGTGGTACAATTGCCAAAAAGGAACTGTCGGGCGAAAGCCTTCTGGTTGAACCCGGTTGCCTAGTTGCGTTTAGTAAAGGCATAGATTACGACATCGAGTTGGTGGGTGGGCTAAAATCAATGTTTTTCGGTGGTGAAGGCATGTTTTTCGTCTCATTGCGCGGTCATGGAACGGTTTGGTTGCAGAGCCTTCCTTTTTCTCGATTGGCCGAACGCGTCTTGCAGGGAGTTCCCGCCAAAGGGTCGAGCCCTTTGTTGGGTGACTAAACCTGCCTGTCGGCTTTTTGCCGAGTGAACGTAATTCGTCGAACAAAGACGGTTGTCTTTAATCCTGCCTGTCGAAAAATTCCTCCAAGGCACGTCTTTGGGATTTTGTCGGTCTTCCCATGCCGGTTGGTCTTTTCGCCCAATTTCTTTCACGCCTTCTGTTCTTCTCTGCTTCAAGCTCGTCCTTGGGGGTTAAGTCTTCCAGGTATTCGCAAACGAGTTTTGCTCCAACTCTCTTTTCGACCAAGCCCAGAACCTCAACTTTTTTCCCGATGCCGCTTTTCCTAAAGGTAATTACTTCTCCCACGCCAACGGATTTTGAAGGTTTGGCACTCGCCCCGTTGACCTTCACCTTGCCGGCGCGACAAGCCTCCGTTGCAAGTGATCTCGTCTTGAATTGTCTTGTGGCCCAAAGCCATTTGTCGATTCTAACAGACCGACCTTCTTTGCTCATTCAATTTTTTCGGGAGGTTTTATTTCAAGCACTTTCACCTTGTATTCTTGGCTTCCGCCCAAGCTGGAATTGTTTGCATCCGGCGTACCCGCAGGTTCGATTTCGAGTTTCAGGATAGAGCCGACTTGTAGATCGGTGGAGTTACCTTCATTTAAGCTCTTTTCAGGCGTCTCTTCTTGTCGGAGATTAGCGGAAGAGTCTTTTTTCTCGTCCTTTCCGAAGCTTCCGAAGTCGCGCGCTTTGTCGATCCAAGCTGAAATGGCTTCCTTGTTTTCGATCGACACCCAAACCAAGCCAATCATGCCCACGATTATCGAGATTAACAAAGGCTTGTTTATTCCCTTGCCGAAATCCGGCTTTGGAGGGCGCGGACCATCCATTTCTTCGTCCCATTCTTCCCATTCCTTTTTCTTTTTGTGTCTTTCGATAAAGCTGCCCGAAAAAATTGAAAGCTCGTAAAGTACATAGAGGGGAATGGTTAAAATGCTTAGGCTCACGGGGTCGCCACCGGGTGTGATCAGAGCTGCAGAAATCATCAGAATGACGAAGACCAGGCGTCGGTTGCGCCGCAGTTTGTCCACCGATAGAACGCCAATCCAAGTCAACAACAGGATTATCAAGGGAAACTGGAAGGCAATTCCCACTGCAAAAGTCATCCAGATCACAGTGCTGTAATAGTTTCCCGCTTCGGGTCTGTAGGTGTCTAGGCCCAAGACGTCGAAAGTGAACTCAATGGTGAAAGCTAAAGAAAACGGAAGGATGATGAAGTAGGTCATCGCTGCACCCGCTAGAAAAAGCAGGAATGCTGTTACGCAACCAGGGAACAAGACAGCCTTCTCCTTGGTCGTTAGTCCGGGAACTACAAACCCTCCTATGAAGTAAAAGATGAACGGCAAGGAAATGCCCAACCCGCCCAAGAAACAAATTTTCATTGCTATGAAAATGGGTGAATAGGATCGGATCACTTGGAGCAAATGCCTGTTTTGGCCGTCCGCAAAGTGAGTTATGATTCGCGTGCGGTGGTGAGCGTCGACAATGCCCCATTCCCTAAGTTCCTCGTCTTTCGCGTTTCGCAGCATTCCCAAATCGACGGACTTGGAGTGAAGTGTGTCGATATATTGCTCCATCCCAATGCTTTGCAGGTCTACGTCGATCTGGCCAAAGTCCTCTACTGCGGAGACCAGTGGTTTTTGCAGAACGTCGATCGATTCATCCATGAAGAATGCTACGGATATGCATCCTGCGATGAAAGCTAGTATGGATTTGAGGATTACCCAGCGAAGATCCTCTAGGTGTTCGAGAAAATGCATCTCGTTGGGATCTTTTTGCCCCGATTGTTTCTTGCGCAGGATGCCCGTTACGCCTTCTTCGCGAACACGGTCCATGATGCTTTTGCCTTTCCCTCCTGCGCCTGGCTCTTTTTTGCCTGTCATCAAAACTCTATTTCAACGAATGCGGTTGCTGGAAATTTAGCCAAAAACCGATAATTAAATTCTGAAACCCATCATTCTGGCAAAACAATTTTTCTCTGCCGTTTGTTTTAGGTTCTGGTAAGTCGCTCGTTGACAGAACCTCAGAAAATCCCATTTTTCTTTCCTCTCAACCCACCGGTTTTTGCCAACCGGTTTTCCAAACACACTGCATCAACCCTTTCATTATGGCCAAGAAGAAAAAAACCAAAAAGTCCAAAAGCAAAGCCAAAGCTCCAAAATTCGTTTATGATTTTGGAAAGAAAACGGACGGTGATGCTGTAATGCGAGCCCTTCTGGGCGGTAAGGGAGCCAACCTTGCGGAGATGGCTCGGATAGGCCTTCCTGTTCCTCCAGGTTTTACAATGACTACGGAGGTTTGCACCTATTATTACGATAATGGTGAAACTTATCCGGATTCCCTGCAGGACGAAGTTCGTCGCTCCGTCCAAAAAGTTGAAAAACAGCTCGGTAAGAAGCTTGGAGACTTGAACAAACCACTTTTGCTTTCCGTGCGTTCTGGAGCTCGGGATTCAATGCCCGGCATGATGGACACCATCCTCAATCTTGGTCTTAACGAAGAAACCGTCGGGGCTTTGGCTGCAGCATCGGGCAACAAGCGCTTTGCGTGGGATTGCTACAGGCGTTTCATCCAGATGTACGGGGACGTGGTGATGGGCGTTCAGAAGCGTCCCGAAGAGGATCATGATCCTTTCGAGGCTGCAATCGAGGATTATAAGAAGGAATTATTTCCAAAGCAAAAGGGCGAAGTCGACGACAACAAGTTGAATGCAACTCACCTTCAGGAATTGGTTTCTCGTTTCAAAGTTCTCGTCAAGGATCGCACTGGACAGGATTTCCCAACTTGTCCTTGGGAGCAGCTTTGGGGATCGGTTGGCGCTGTTTTCGGTTCTTGGATGAATGATCGAGCAATCGTGTACCGCAGGAAGTACGGCATACCCGCCGAGTGGGGTACGGCCGTAAACGTTCAGGCCATGGTTTTCGGGAATACCGGCAAAAAATCGGGCTCAGGGGTTGCCTTCACGCGCGATCCCGCCACGGGCGAAAAAGTCCTCTACGGCGAATTCCTGACCGACGCCCAGGGAGAGGATGTCGTTGCTGGAGTTCGAACGCCTCGCCCAGTCGCACAACTCAAGCGCGTTCTGCCCAAGTCCCATCGTGAGCTCATAGCCGTGCAGAAGACCTTGGAGAAGCATTTCAAGGACATGCAGGACTTCGAGTTTACCATCGAGGAAGAAAAGCTTTATATGCTCCAAACGCGTAACGGCAAGCGCACGGGGATGGCCGCCGTCCGAATTGCCGTGGAAATGGTTAAGGAGAGGCTTATCGACTGGAAGACTGCCATTAATCGCGTTCCCGCCGAACAGCTCGATCAACTGTTGGCGCCTGTCTTTGACTCGGCCGCAGTCAAGAAGGCCGTGAAGCTTTGCAAGGGGCTCCCCGCCGGACCCGGTGCGGCAACAGGTCGAATATTCCTTAATGCCGACCGGGCCGTCGTAGCTGCCAAGAATGGCCCGGTGATCTTAACTCGTGTCGAAACCTCGCCCGAAGACCTAAGGGGGATGATTGCTGCCGAGGGCATCCTGACTGCTCGTGGAGGTGTTTCTTCCCATGCGGCTTTGGTGGCTAGGCAAATGGGCAAGATTTGTGTTTGTGGAGCATCCGACCTTGAGGTCAACTATGATGCTCGCTCGGTAAAGGTCGCCGGCAAGACTTTCAAGGAAGGAGACTTCCTTTCCATCGACGGGACTTCCGGTGAGGTCTTTGCCGGGGAAGTAAAGACTGCGCCCGCCGAGATTCGCCAAGTCTTGATCGAGAAGAAGCTAGCTCCGAGCAAGAGCAGGGATTACAAGAATTTTGCCCAGCTCATGAATTGGTGCGAAAAGGCAACTAAACTGACTGTCCGCACCAATGCCGACTCACCGGGAGACGTCGCCAACGCCATTGCATTTGGCGCCACGGGGATTGGTCTTTGTCGCACGGAGCATATGTTTTTCGAGGGCAACCGAATCGATGCCATGCGCCAGATGATTCTTGCCGAGGACGAGGAAAACCGTCGCAAGGCCCTCAAGAAGCTCCTTCCTTACCAGCGTCGTGATTTCGCAGGCATCTTCAAGGCTCTCAATGGGCTTCCCGCGACTATTCGCCTGCTGGATCCTCCGCTGCACGAATTCCTGCCTCACGACTTGTCTCAACAGCGCGACCTCGCCAAGAAACTCGGCGTTTCTCTTGCCTCCATCAAGAAGCGCGTTGCGGACCTGCATGAATTCAATCCGATGCTGGGCCATAGAGGTTGTAGGCTAGGTAACTCCTACCCCGAGATCACGGAAATGCAGGCTCGCGCAATCTTCGAGGCTGCCGTCCAAGTCCAAGCAAGCGGCGTGAAAGTGAACCCCGAAGTCATGGTGCCTTTGGCAGGATTCGGGCGTGAACTTGAGCTGCAGGTAGAGATCATTCATCGTGTTGCTAAAGAGGTTTTTGCCGCCAAGGGTTCCAAGGTGAAGTATCTGGTTGGCACAATGATAGAGATTCCACGTGCCGCCCTGACTGCAAACGAAATTGCCAAAACGGCTCAGTTCTTCAGCTTTGGCACCAATGACCTTACTCAAACCACCATGGGCATGAGTCGCGACGATGCAGGCAGTTTCCTTCCTCATTACGCAGAGCTGGAAATCCTTCCAAAGAACCCCTTTGCTAGCATAGATCAATCGGGAGTGGGACAGCTTATGGAGATGGCCGTCAAGAAAGGCAGGAAGACTCGAAGAAACGTAAAGCTCGGTATTTGCGGCGAGCACGGTGGCGACCCTGAAAGCGTTAAGTTTTGCCATCGCATCGGGCTGCATTACGTCAGCTGTTCCCCCTTCCGGGTACCAACTGCTCGCTTGGCGGCTGCTCAAGCTGCAATTAGCTAGCATTCTAAAACTGGTTTTTAGGCATCCTCATTCCTGGGCGCTCGGACCTTTCATGGTTAGGGATGCCCCTGTTTGCTTCCTGTGGCTTTGGCTTCCAGTGATGCATCTACTAGGTCGTGTTTGAGGTTAGGGAAAAGCCACGACGCGTAGAACGAGCCTTGCTCGTGTCTGTGGTTTGGAGAAAAGAGGACGAGGCTCAGGCGGAATCTTTGCTCACCGAATTGGGCGAGTTGACGGAAAACCTCAACATAGAGGTCGTTGCTTCAATGGTTGTGAGAGCCCGCAAGAAATATCCGAAGTATTTACTGGGGAAGGGCAAGTTGGAAGAGGTCGTCGCCTTGGCCAATGCAGGAAATTGTGACGTGATCATCTTTGACAACGAGCTTTCTCCCGGACAGCAGCGCAACTGGGAAGAAACGAGCAAAGTCTTGGTGATAGACAGACACGAGGTGATCATCGATGTTTTTGCCGAGCGAGCCCAAACCCGGGAGGCAGTCCTTCAAGTGGAATTGGCCCGTATGGAATATTCTCTCCCTCGCTTGCGTCGTGCTTGGACCCACTTGGGTAGGCAGCGGGGCGGTGGGGTGACTCAGCGAGGCGAGGGTGAAGCCCAGATCGAGTTGGACCAGAGAATGCTTCGAGACAAGATCGCGGCAACAAAGCGGGAGTTAAAGGAGGTGGTCAGGCAACGCACGGTCAGCAGGAAACGTAGAAGGCGTTTGCCCGTGCCGACTGCATCGATTGTCGGCTATACCAATGCAGGCAAGTCTACCCTTTTGAACAAGCTTACGGGAGCAAAGCTTTATGCGGCCGACAAGTTGTTTGCCACCTTGGATCCAACAAGCCGAAAGGTGGAGCTGCCTTCCGGTCGGAACTTGGTCCTTACCGATACGGTTGGCTTTGTACGAAATTTGCCGCACCGATTGGTGGATGCATTCAAGGCCACTTTGGAAGAGGCTTTGGTTGCGGACTTTCTGGTCCACGTCGTCGATTTGTCCTCGGGAGAACTGGCGGAACAGATGGAGACTACCTTGGCAGTCTTGGAGGATTTGGGAGCCAGTGAGAAGAAGATCATCACGGTCTTCAACAAGATGGATTTGCTGGAGAATGAGTGGGAACAACAGAATGCTCGCTTTCAAGATTCTGAAGGTATTTTCCTTAGTGCATCGACCGGATTTGGGCTCAAAGATTTAATTGAGGCATTCGAGCAGCTGTTGGATGAAGGTTGTCTCGAGAGGGAGTACCTTGTGCCTCACGACCGATATGATCTCGTTGCCCGCTTGCGTAGGGAAGGCTGTGTCAGAAAGGAAGAGCCGACGGAGGAGGGTACCGTTCTGGTCGCCAATCCTGTCGGCTCGTCTGTTGCGGTTATGGAACCTTATTTTGTCAAAAGCCTTTGAGGCCTTTGAACGAACTCGCCTGAACTTTTCGGGCTGCTATTTGCCCTTGTTTCGACTCCAGTCGACCCAAGTTACCCGAAGCATACTGGCCGCGAGCCAGAAAACCAAGGTGAGACATAATGAGGTAAAGGAAGCGATCAAGGCGACCGTGTCGGGGTCCTGCGATGGTACGTGCGGGGCGAGCACCCAGCGCATGAATAGAAAGAAAGCCACGGACAAAACGACATCAGTGACAAGACCTTCCTTGGATACGAGCTTTTGCTCATTCTCTTCTTTGCTCATGGTATGGGGTTTCAGGATGTCTACTCTTTCTCCTTGGTCAATCACTATCCTTTCGCATTGGCCGCCTTCAGAATTCGTTCCTTGATTTCAGGAATTGGAAGGTCAAGCAGTTCCACTGGAGAAACCCTGTTGGAAGGAATGGCGGGAAGGCCGTCGATTTTTTCCCAAAGCCTTAGGTTTCGGTTTGCGGAAACCTCATCGACTCGATCGATCGGCGTGAAGTGAGGGGCGGTTGAAACCGCACTTGGGCATTCTCTGATGATTTCCCGAATGGCGAGGACAGCTTCCGCAAATCGATCCAGCTCCTTCTTCGAGTAACTTTCAGTTGGCTCAATCATAAGACCGTAGACTTCCGGGAAAGCCACGGTAGGGGCATGGAACCCAAAGTCTAGGAACAGTTTTCCAACTTGGGGAATGGCTTGCGCCTTGGGAATGCCCGCTTTTTCAAGAATTTCGAAATCATTCTCGTCCAAGGTGAGGATGAATTCATGCATCTTCGGCACGTTTTGAGCCCCTTGAGGTAGGGTGGGGTAGTGCCGACTAAGTTGCTCGCAAAGATAGCGTGATGCCAAAACGGCAAGTGCCGACATCCTCGGTATGCCCTCGCGGCCAAGCCGGTACATGTAGGTTAGCGACCTAACCTTGTGCCCGAAATTTCCATGGTTTCGATGAAAGGATCCAATGGATTTTTTTGGACGGACGAATTGCAGAAGACCATCTTCTCCTCGCTCCACCCGATATCCCGGCAGGTAGTCCCTCAAGCGATTGGAGACTGCCACGATGGCGTCTCCAGGTCCACCTCCGCCGTGAGGAATGGACCAAGTCTTGTGCAAGTTGTTGTGAACGGCATCTACACCGAGAGCACCCAAGTCTACGTGACCTGCAATGGCGTTCATGTTGGCGCCGTCCATGTAAACGAGTCCGCCTGCTTCGTGAACTTTGTCGGCGATTGACTTGAATCCTCTTTCGAAAACCCCGGAGGTGTTGGGGTTCGTTATCATTACGCCGCAAAGGTTTTTCCCATGCGAGTCGAGTTTCGCCTCCAAATCCCTAGGGTCGATTTGTCCGTCAGGCAAGGCCTCGAGATGAATGATTCCACCGGACGGTTCGAAGCCGGCCATCACGGCAGTTGCAAAATTCGTCCCGTGGGCGGACTTTGGAATGAAGACCACGTTGCGGTGACTTTCTCCACGGTCACGGTGATAGGCCTGAAAAAGTTTCAGCCCGACCAGTTCTCCTTGCGCTCCCGCCACGGGTTGTGTCGTGACTGCAGCCAGACCCGTTATTTTTCGGAACCAAGTCTCTATTTCGAGGAGGACTTCCAAGGCACCCTGCGCGTCCTTGGTCGGTGACTGGGGATGGGCTTCGGCAAAACCCCTTAGGGATGCGGCCCAGTCGTTGATCAGGGGATTGTATTTCATTGTGCAGGAACCGAGCGGGTAGCACGCGTCGTCTGGGCTTACGTTCAATTCCGCAAGCTTTCCGTAGTAGGTCCGGATTTCTTCTTCCTCGATGTCCGGTAATGCAGGATTTTCCATCCTCAAGAAAGCCTTGGGGATTTCAACGACTTCAACTGAGTCTTTGTCCAGTTGTTCTTGCTCTGGAAACGCACTTTCAAAAAACCTTACTAATTTTTCCAAGTCCTCGGCATCGGCATTGTCGGAGAAGGAAACCTTCAAGAGATTGAACCCTGAAGTTTCAGCGAAGCGTTCGGAAACGTTTATTCCAGGGTGAAGGTCGTCGCAAACGGCTTGTTCCAAGACCTCTTCAATGGGCTTGGAGAGCTTAAGGACGATTTCGTTGAAGAAAGGAGTCTCTGGAAAAGCAAGACTGACTCCTTTTCTTGCCAAGAGCTTCGGTAGGACTTCCTTGCATGCTTCGCGGGCTGTCGCCAAGGCTGTTGCCATTCCCTTGTTCCCCTTGGCCAAGGTGGCCACTCCCGCCAAGGTTGCAAGAAAGGCTTGGTTGGAACAAACGTTCGAAGTAGCTCTTTCCTTTCGAATATGTTGTTCCCTCGTGGACAAAACCATGACGAGGCATTCCCTGCCGTTTACGTCCATGGCCTTCCCCACGAAGCGACCAGGCGTGGAACGCACGTCGCGTTGATTGTTTTCGTTGTATCTGACGCCGAACAATCCTAACCCAGGCCCCCCGAAATTTGGTCGAATGGCCAAATGTTGGGCTTCGCCGGCGATTACGTCGGCCCCTTCCTCGCCGAATTGCGACGGAGGCTTTAGCCCCCCCGAGGCGAGCAGCAGCGGATCAATGCAAGCAACAGATTTCGCCCCTGTTTCCTTGGCTAATTGAGTAAGTGCGTCTACCTCTTCCAACAAGCCCAGAGAATTGACCTGGGGGAAAACGATGCAGGCCAGGTCGCTGCCAATGGAACCGGCTTTTTCACGTAATTGATCGAGGTCAAGTCTCCCTGTCTTGGGTTCAATACCGAAAAACTTAAGTTTGATTTTAGTATCTGCAGCCAAAGTCCTAATGACTTCCAAGTCATTTGGGAAAAGGCTTTCCGCAACCAATGCTGTGGTCGAGCCTCGCCGCATGCGAATGGTGCAGCAGATGGCCTCGAAAATTGCCATTGAGCGATCGTAAAGGGAGGAATTGATTGCCTCGAAGCCCGTTAGGCTAGTCATCATGCATTGGTAAATCCAATGAGTCATCAAGGTGCCTTGGCTTCTCTCGGGCTGGTATGGCGTGTAGGAGGTGGTGAGAGGTCTCAGGTTGGAGACATAGTTGACGATCGGGTGCGTTTTCCAGCAAGGCAAAGAGTCCCCAAGGAATGAAGTCCTGAGGTTTGTTTTCTCTGAGATTTGAAAAAGCTTTTTCTGCAATTCGTCGTAGGCGAGTTCCTCGGGCAGATCGGGAGGGTCCGCGAAACGCACTTCTTGAGGTATGTGGGAAAATAAATCTTCCAGCTTTTCCTCTCCGATTACCTCTAGCATATCACGAATATCTGTGTCGGATGCCGGGGCGTAGTGCCTGACAAGTTCCCTAGGAAATTCCTCGGGATTGTAGCCAAGAGGCGGTACGGAAACACTTGTTTGCGGAAATTGGTCCATAATGGTATCGCTCATTGAGCAATTATTCTTTAACTTCTTTTTTCAAAGACTGAACTTGAAATTATTCACGTTTACAACTTCTAGAAAACTGTCAGGCTGACTTTGCTTACATCAATCTGTCCATATCTCGCTTGATCAAGCATTTACGGTAGTCCCCCAAACCTCCCATCATATTCCAACCACTCTCGTCATGCAAATTCACGTCCACAAAGACGGGCAGCAATTCGGCCCTTACACAATAGAACAGTTGCGCGAGTACGTGCAGCAAGGTTATTTTACCGCAGCCGACCATGCATGTCACGATGGCCAGAATTGGGTCACCATCGGACAAGTTCCGGGCTTTGCCGCGGCGGCTCAGGCACAGCCCCAGCAAGTTGCCCAAGCTCAGCAGGTTCAAGCTGCCTCTCAGCCTCAACAACAAGTTGCCCAGACCCAAGCCACCGCAGCAGCTGCCTCGGCTGCCACGGCAGGGGCCGCCGGCAAAAAGAAAAACATTTTATTTTCCTCGATAGGCGCAATTGCCGCCTGCTTAATCGTCCCTTTGCTGGCTGGCGTCCTTGCATGGTATTTTTGGCCTTCGGACGAGGAATCGTCTGAAAATGGAGGTGGATCACCTGTCGTGAATGCCGATGGGCAAGAATCAGAGACCAATTCCCAGTCGTCGGATTCCAATTCCGCCTCCTCTGGTTCAACCCCGAAGTCTTCCGGTCCGGTAGCATTGATCGATCGCATGCCTTCCAACGCTCTTGGAGCGATCATAATCGACATTGAAAAAATCTTGGCAAAAGGCGGTGAGCAAGCAGCCAAATTGATTCCACCTGAGGCACCACCTCTTGTTTCCAAGATTCTAAAGGATCCATCCACGATCGGGTTGGATTCAGCTGTTCCCTTGCAAATGCATCTATTGAAACATCCCACGAAAGCGGATGAAGATCCGATCTTCTGCCTTGCCGGCAAACTCAAGGATGCGGAAAAATTGAAGAATACTTTCGAGGTTCTTTCCGGTGAGGATCTCAAGCAAAGAGAAGGTTATGCCTTTTGGGTTGAGGGCAGAAAAAACGCATGCCTGGCCATCACGGATGAATACTTTGCTTTTGTCGGTGGGGATGATCGAAGAATTGAGCTTAGTCACCTTAACGCTGAAATCGAACGCTTCGTCAACGCAGACGGCACCGACTCCTTCCTGAAGGCAAATGCAGGTTTTCAGGATTTTCTCGACGATAAGCATGATGTCGGGCTTTGGGTCAATGGAGATTCTCTTCTTGAGGTTTCGCCTGAGGAGGTTCCTTCGGACATCACCTCTCTCTTCAAGGGCGGGGCAGGTGCGATAGCCGTTGATTTCGAAGATGGCGAGGCAAGCATTGAGGGCGAGCTCATACTTGCCAAGGATGCCCCTCCTTTTGGCAGGGGAGGTTTGTCTTACGAGATGACTCGCATGATTCCCGCCAAAGCCTTGGCGGCGCTTTCCCTCGCATTGGATATGAAGGCCGTGGAGAGTTACGTGGATCAGGTTGTTCTGCCTGCCGCCAGAGATCAGGGTGCAGAGATCGATCTTGACGAAGTTGTACCTGAATTGGGCATCAAGCCTCGCGACGTCTTGCAAACCTTCCTTGGCGAATTCTCCTTGGCGGTTACCGAGATTTCGATGGCTCCCGAGAGCTCCGAAGACTCCTCCGAAGGCACCGAACCGGATTCCGCATCAAGCGACAATCCCTTCGGTGCTCCTCCGAGTCCCGATGATTCCAATGGCGACTCCCCGCCCGATTTTCCCTTTCCCGGAGAGGGACCTGGTGACGGTCCTCCCATAGGTGGACCCGGAATGGGTGGAGGAATACCTGAGGTGGAGTTTCTTTTTGCCGCAAAGGTCGATCCCGCCAAATGGGAAATCGTTAAGAAGGCGCCACCGGTTGGAATGGTCATGGGCCTTGCAATGCTTCAGGGCATCTCGATTTCCGTTGAAAAGTCGCTCTTGGTAATTGCCAGCAAAAAGCACGTCGCCGAAGGCAAGGCCGGAACTGTCAACGACAATGTCTCCGGTCCCCAGCTGAAAATGTTTCAGGAAAACGACTTTGCCCTCAAGTTCGACATGGCGGGCATGGCGAAGCTATCGGACATACCCGTTCCTCCTCCTGTCCTCAAAATCCACGAAAAGTTCAGTTACATTGCCATCACAGGTTCTTCAGACAAGAAAGGAGGGGCTGGGGCTCTGCGTATTGGATTTGCAGACAAGAGTAAGAACAGCCTTTCCGCATTCATGGAACTGATCCCCATGTTGCAAGCCATTGGGGGCGGAGGTAGCGACTTGCCTGCAGAAGTAGAGCCTCCTCCCGGCTTTTGAGTTGTATTCGCCGACCCGTCGGGGTGTCTTGCTCTTGTACCTGAACGACAATTCAAGCGGTTGCTATTGCTGCTTGAGCTCTCCGTTCTCCCAAAGATTCTGCTCCAGGATTTTTCCTGAATTGTCGTAAACGATCTCATCGCCATGAAGGCGACCGGCAACAAGTGATGCTTCGCCCTTGAGGGAACCGTCCTCCCTCAAGATGACGAATTTTCCCGTAAATGGCTTTCCCGTCTCCTTGACGTGAACGACGTCAGTTTGCTCGACGAGCTTGCTCTCGAAATAATTTTCAGCTTGTGAAACCGTGCCGCGCCAGACGACTTCTTCCGTTCCGCTCGGGGGAGCAACCGGCGTTGGTGCAGGAACTACCTCGGGAGGCTGAGGCGGGGCCGGGGCCGGTGAAACGGGAGCCGGAGCCGGAGGCGCAAAAACTTCTTCCAAGGAAGGCGGGGGCGGTGTCACTACGTTGGCGGGAGGTAGCGTAGGGTTTTCCTGAAGTGGGGGGGGCGATATGTTCGGGACGGAGCCTACGGGGTTGCTGACCGGGGGGGCTGGCGTCGGTGTAGGAATTGGGTCGGGAGGGGCCGGTGGCGGTGTTGGTTGAATGGGATTTGGGGCAGGCGGAATATTGGGCTGCGAGGCAGGCTTGGGCAAAGGTTCGGGCAATTCGGGGGGGCGTCCTGCAGTCCATTCCCCAACAAGCTGCGAGCCATCCGGGCGTGTTAGTATGCCTTTGCCATGCTGAAGATCGTTCGCCCAATTTCCTTGGTAGCGTGTGCCGTCAAGTCCAACGAAGGTTCCCTTTCCGTGCCTTTTGCCGTTCAGGTATTCACCGATGTATATGGAGCCATTTTTCCAGCGGTAGGTTCCCTTTCCGGTTCGAGCGCCATGCAGGTAGTCGCCTTCATAGACGTCTCCGGACTTCCAACTGAATCGACCTCGTCCATGCCGTTTGTCCTCGTGGAAATTTCCTTCGTAGCGGGAGCCATCGTTCCAGTCGTAGACTCCCATGCCGTGTTTGCGACCGGAACGATCCACTATCCCCTCATAGCGACCATCTGCGAAATCAACGGTGGCAGTCTTCTTGGATTGGCAGGAAGAAAATACAATCGCGGAACCAAGCGTCAGGGCATGAACGAGATGCAAACCTTTCATTTTTCCTACAGGGAAACGCATTTAGTGAAGCCAAGCAAGCGTGGAAATCCAAACAAGTTTGCAAGCATCGACTTAATTAGCGTTGCTTCCCTACGACAAATAAATGAAATGTTTGCATTGAATCACTCAGGAGAGGTGGCAGAGTGGTCGAATGTGCCCGACTCGAAATCGGGTGTACCGCAAG
>CAZNWO010000029.1:0-27044 GCA_964576585.1 uncultured Puniceicoccaceae bacterium
TGGGCGAGAGGTTGCTTTCCTGTGCGAATGCAATCGAGCCAGTCGGCGTGGTGGTTTCGCGGTTTGCGAATCTCGACGGTGGGCTTGAATTCCTTGATCAGGTTCTTGGGGTCGGACTTCCAAGGCCCGCGGTCCACCCAGATGGTGCCCTCTTCTCCGTAAAATACGGTGCCGCCCCGCCAATTGGGCAGGGAACCGTGCTCGACTTCGATGCCATTTGCGTAGATGAGCTTGAGGCCCTTTTGTCCTTCCTTTGGCGGGATTACCTTTACGGGACCCGTATCGTCGGCGTCCATGGCCCATTGGCCGATATCAAAGTGATGTGCCCCCATGTCTGCGAGCGAACCGTTGCAATATTCACGGTAGTTGCGCCATTTGGGAAAGTGATTGTGAACGTTGTCCGGGCAAAGGATTTTATTGTAACCCCGTTCGGGGGCGGGTCCTAGCCAAGCGTCCCAGTCGGTGCCTTCCGGAACGGATTCCGTGGGCAAGTCGCATGGCTTGGGCGGTGGGCCCACGCAGACTTGGATTTTCTTTAGCTTGCCTATGGCACCGCTACGGATCATTTCAACGGTTCTTCGAAACTTGCCCCCGTATTCGGTCCGTTGCTGGCTGCCCGTCTGGAAGACCACCTTGTGCTTCTTTACGGCCTCGACCATGCGGCGACCTTCCGCGATGGTTAGGGAGATGGGCTTTTCGCAGTAAACGTGCTTGCCGGCTCGGGCGGATAGGATGGTGGGTTCGCCGTGCCAGTGATCCGGGGTGGCGATGAGGACGGCGTCGACGTGGTCGAGGGTAAGCAATTCCCTGTAGTCCTTCGTGACCTTCAGGCCTTTCCATTTTCCCGATGGAGTGTTCTTGGAGTAGTGACCTTCGACAAGTTGTTGGGTGTGGTCTGATCTAACCTTTGCCACTTCCGCAAAGCCCACGACTTGGGTCTCGGGATTCCTGAGCAGGCGGTGCGTATGGCTGCGCCCCTGCTTGCCCGGCCCAATCACCGCCACGTTGATACGGTTGTTGGGCGCATCGTCGCCCTTGGCCGCCCAAACGTGTGAGGGGAGGATAAATGGTGCTCCGAGCGCTACGGATGAAGCTTGGAGAAATTTTCTGCGAGTGGCTTGGGTGGTCATGTTTAAAGGTAAAGTTCAGTTTGCTGATCTTGAAAAGGAAAAAAGACGCCCAAGGTGCACCTAGGCCTTGCCTTGAAGAATTGAGGGATCGATTGATGCTGCATCTTTCCACAAGTCCTCGAGAGCGAAGTGTTCTCGTTGCTCTGTCGAGAAGAGATGAACCACGAAGTCTATGGCATCCAAAACCAGCCAGCCGTTGGGATTGAACCTGTCCTTGGACAACAGCTCGACGTCTCTTTCCTTTAGCACCTTTTCGACATTGTCCCTCAATGCCTTCAGGTGAGGGTTGGAAGTGCCCGTCGCTATTATGAAACAGTCCGTCAGAGGAGATTTCTCGCCGAAATAAAGGATTCTAAGGTTCTCGGCTTTCTTTTCCAGCAGCGCTTCGCAGCAAGCAGCAAGGTTGACCTCAAGCTCTTTCCTCAATGAGGTGATTTCAGTCGTGGCGGTCATTGGTTTTTTCGAACTTTATTGATACAGTTTATTTTCCTTCAGGTAGGCGGTTACTGCCTTGGGCAGCAAGTGTTCGTAAGGCATGCCGTTCTTGATAAGTTCCCTGACCTTAGTCGACGAGACATCAAATTCTGCCGTGGAAAAATTTTCTACTCTGAGTTTAGGCAACTTCTGCGGAGTTTGAAACTCGTGTCCCGGCCTTGTCAGGGCAATGAAAGTATAGTCCCTTGCAAGTTTTTCCGCATGTCGCCAATCATGAAGCTTGGCAAGCTGATCCGTTCCGATGATAGGCATTATTTCAGTGCCGGGGTTTTCCTGCTTTAACTTTTGTAGCGTATCCCAGGTGTAGTTGGATTCACGATCACTTGATGTTTCAGCGTCCGTAACCTCCAGTCCGACGATTCCTTTTGTTGCAATCCCGACCATTTTCAGTCGCGAAGATGGTGAGGCGTGGTGGGGTTGTTGCCGCAAAGGGGCTTGCCGGGCGGGACATAGCAGGATCGATTGGAGAGAAGCTTTGACGAGGATTTCCTTGGCGAGTTCAAGATGACCTTTGTGGATAGGGTCGAAGCTGCCACCGAAAAAGCCGATCCTGCGTTTGTCTGAAGAGTCTTGGCGAGACATCGCGACGTCACAAGGATCGTCCCTCGGATTTGTCGAACAAAGTAAACATTCGGCCTTTCCTGAACAAGGTGACTTGGCCCGAGGACGACACCACCAATGCGAGGCAATCCGTTGCTTGGGTTATGGCGGCCGCTGTGGCGTGACGGGCTCCCAGACCTCCGGGAAGATCTATGGAATCTGCCCTGGCTTGAATCAGGCTTCCGGCGGATTCCACCACCCCGTCGCCCCGAACCACGAAAGCTCCGTCAATTTGCGCAAGTTCCTTGATGGTTTCGTCCATGAAGGGGTTGAGTACGTTTCTGTCCTCCTCGTCGTACCCTCGGAATGGGTTGAGGATCAAAGGCTTGGAGCGCATTTTGACTTCTTCGTAGTCTCCCAGGATGAACAAGGCCCCGATCGATCGACCTTCGCGGCCCGAGGAAGCTAGCTCCGTGGCCAGTGCTATCAACCTCTCCAAGGCAGCAGCAGAAACGTCGTTTGGGAGCAATTCCTCGCCGTGAGCAACGACTGACTCGAACTCCTCGTCCACCTCGACCACTAGCACCGTATCCAATTGACCACTTCCCGGAATGCCACCGATGCAGCAGACCCGCTCCTCGAAGCCGAAGATGCCCCTGGTAAGTCCGAGCAGGATTGCGGCCCTCAACTGAGAAAGGCGGGACTTGGAGAGAGCTCTAACTGCCAATGCCGCATTAGCTCTATGAAGCGTGACGTCATCCTCGGAAACGTCGTCTCCTGCAATGACTACCTTGAATCCCGGAAAGCTCAACCTGGGAGCCAAGGAGGGCGGGAAGACGTCGGAGAAGACCAGGATCGTCGAACATTCCGCGGCCTTCGCGATTTTTGCGGCCTCGTCCGTCAGGAGTTTGTTGAATTTGGTGCGCCTGCGAGCAGGCTTGTCGTCGGCTCCAACGAAGGCCGTCTTGACCGCCTTGCGAAACTCGGACAGTTCCCGAGCCATCCAAAGGGGATCCATGACGTTCTTGTCTTGGAAATTCCGTGCAAGCGTCGCTAGGAAGGAGAGGTAGTTTTTGGCTTTCTCGTTCGCCAACAGCAGGAAGACGAATCGTACTTCCTCGTAGGTTTCCTTTCCCTCGAAGGACAGTCCGGCTGGACACCTTCCGATCGCGAGGGCATAAGGTCTCTTCATGTTTACCCTCGCGTGCGGCAAGGCCACTCCTTCTCCGAGATAGCTGGAGAGCGACGTTTCCCGCGTTAACAATTCCTCGAGAATGGCCTTGCGGGGAGTTTTTCTGTTCAGGATGGGGGCAAAGGTCGTAACCAACTCGTTGTAGGCAGAGGGCAGATCCTTGCTTTTGAGGTCTATGATTCGGGAGGAGGCGATGTAACGGTCAATGCGCATGGGGAGTTGGCGGAAGATCGATTCTCAAATCCCATCGAGAACTTTCCGATGTGGAATCACTTTTCCCATTCAAGCGCTCCACTCTTCAGTTCATAAACCAGACCCACGGCCAATACAAAAGTGAAAAACAGCATGGGACCGAGAATTGGTATTCCTGCAGCCGTCAATTCCCGATGGGTTATCACCCAAGGTATTAAAAATACAACATCCACGTCGAAAAGGATGAAAAGCATGGCCGTGACGTAGAACTTTACGGAATAACTGGTTTTACCGGGTTTTTCAGCAATCATTCCGCACTCGTAGGGAGAATCCTTGATTTTCCCCGATTTCCCCTTTTGCCCGAATAGATGACTCATAGCCAGGATTCCAATCCCAATTCCCACGGCAATAATGACTTGCAGAAAAATAGGAAGATATTCGGTCAGCTCCATGCTTTCAGCAAAATGGGCGCTATTTGGTAAGAGCGCAAGAGGATTCCTTCGTGCGTGATATCTTTCCGTACTTGCGCTTGTCTTCGTATATGGGGTATTATTTGTTTTTACCTGTTCAATTCTGATTAACCGGAACATTTGAGTTTTTCCCCCTTTAGGATTTCCATGAAAACTCCTTCGATTCAAAAAACACTTCGCAATCAAGCCTCCCAATCGGGTTTCACCTTGGTGGAAATGCTGATCGTTCTTGCAATGATTGGACTCGTTGCAGGTTTGACCATCTACAACTTAAGTGGATCCTTCGAATCCGGAAAAATTAATACTGCCCGCAACTGGGTAAACGGTCCGGGAAAGGCTGCGGTCACGACTTACTACATACAATCGGGCAATTACCCGAATTCTCTCGACGACCTCTTGACAACAGTTGCCGGAACCACTTCTCCCGTCGTCGATAAAGCGAGTGGCTTGTTGGATCCTTGGAAGAAGAAATATCAATACAAAGCCCCTCCCGGCGACAAGAACCCCGGCAGTTTCGATCTCTGGACCACGGCTCCGGATGGAAGCATGATCGGAAACTGGGACTCCGCTACGGGCAACTAGTCCGTACTTTTCCCCGCCGGGCCATGCGGCAAAGGGGCTTTAGCCTAATTGAAGTCCTTCTCGTTCTGGCATTGCTTGCGATAATTGTCGGTCTCACTGCCGGAGTTTCCGTCGGATTGGTTGACGCTGCCAAGATCGAGCCTCCCGACCGAGTCCTGAAGCGAGCGGTTCTAGACGCCGTTTATCATGCAAGCGAGAGAAAGGAACCTTCGTATCTTCGCTATGAAAAGCAACGCGCAACCTTTCTCGTGACTGACTCTTCAGGAGAAATTTTAGCCGAGCATTCCGTTTTTTCCGATATGCCTTCCGAGGATGAATCAGAGGATTTCTTCCGAGAGCGCGAACTACCCGAGGTGAGCTTTATGGCAGATGGACCTCTGTCGGGGGAATCTGGCGGATCCTCGCAAATTGAGGACGAGCATCTTGAGCTCGTGAGAGTACCTTTTCATTCGGGCGTCAGTCCTCCCTTTACCGCTACGATCAGTTTTCTGGACAAGGAGCAAGTTTTGCCCTTCGATCCTTTTTCCGGTTATGTCATCGAGGACATCGAGGATTAGCCATTGAACGCGAAAAACCACGCTCGTCTTGTTGATCGGTTCTTGCCCAAGGAACAAGGAATGGCGGGGACTTTTCGTCGCGGTTATCTCTTGATTGAAGTATTGTTGGCATTGGCTTTGTTCGGCATGGCTGCCGTCTATTTGGTGGACGGGGCTTTTGTGGCAGCAAAATTCAGCAGGCAAATGAAGGATACGAGGGAAATGGAGCAGGACCTTCGTTGGGTTCGAGGCCAGATTTTCGCCGAACCGGACTACGAGAAAATCAGTGATGGTGATGAAATTCAGACGCTTACCTTGGGCGAGGTTCGATGGGAAACCGAGGTCGAGCTTTCTCCCGTGGTCGACGTTTACAAGGTGAAGTTGAAGCTCGAGTACGATGGTTCAGATGAGATGGGAATCGATCCCGGAGAAAGGGAATCCGTGATGTTTCTGCTTCGACCGACTTGGTCCAAGCATTCCGACTTCGCCACAGACCGGGCCAGATTGCTTGAGGACAAGCGCGACAAGATTCGTGAAATCAGGGAGCAGAGAAGGCGATGAGTCTGTTTTGTCGGAAAGCCGGGACCTCCAAGTTTTTTTGTAAAAAGGATGCTCGTAGGGCCTTTACGCTGGTCGAGGTGCTGATAGCCCTCGCTATAGCTGGTCTTGTGATGGCCGCAGCAACCTCTCTTCTCGTAACGATTTCCAGGGCTTGGGCGGATCGACCTGCCACCCGTGATGCATTCGACGCCCACGTCAACGGCGTAGGTCGCTTTCTTGCGACCCTAATGGACAAGGCGACCATGTCCCCTGGTTCGTCCACGCAAGGAGGCCCCATTCGTCTCGATCGTCCCGTTGGCTTTTCCGATGCGGACGATCCGCTGATCAGTTTTTTCGTTCGAGAAGCTCCTCCGCTGCTTGTTTGGCCCCGTGGCTTGGCTCCGCGAGTGCATTGTTATCTCTTTTTCGAGGATGGCGAGGGGCTGAGTCTTCTCTGGTACTCTGATTTGCAGGAAATGGAAAGAGGTGAGGACGGGAAGCCCGTGCTGGAGGACGAGGACGACCTCTTCAAGACGCCCATCAGCACCCTATGCGAAGAAATCACTTACTGCTACTACGGGGAGGAGGGGGCCGCCGCAGACGATTTCAAGGAATGGGAGCAGGAAACGGATCTGGAAGAGAATGCCGAGAATGGAAGTTTTCGCCTGCCCGCCTTCATACAGCTACGGTTTCGCCATGCTGAAGAAGATCTTGAGCGAGTGGTAACCATTCCCGTTGAGCGGATTTCCCCCAACGGGCTTAGTGCTGAAAAGAGATGAAGAGTAAACCTAGAGACATTCGTTCGAGAAGGGGAGCCGTCTTGGTTTTCGTGCTCGCTCTAATCGTCTTGCTCTCGGTTCTAGCCATGCGCCTCCTCGAGGAAACGATGCAGGAGATAAGGCACGTCAGCCAGTTTCATCGTCGGGACGACCTAAGATTGCACGCCTATTCCGCCCTTGAGGTGGCCTTGGGTAGTCTTACGGAATGGAAGCAGGTGGAGGGGCAGCTCTTTGCCCCTTCCCAGGGTTGGGGAGACCCGATCACTTATTCCGAGGTCGAGATTCCCGAAACGGGAGTCAAGTGGAAGGTGACGATAGAGGACGAGACGGGAAAGATACCCTTTGGAGCGTTCAAGGAGAAGGATCTGGTGGCCCTTTTTTCGGTCATGATGGCCGAGGGTGACGAACTTGTCGATGAAAGCGATGGCGAACCACTGGTCGATTGCCTCTTGGATTGGCAGGACAAGGACGACGAGGACCGCGACGAGGGTGCCGAGTCCGATCATTACGAAAACCTCGATCCACCTTACTTCACCCCCAACCTGCCCATCAACAGCTTCGAGGAGTTTCGATTCATTAAGGGATTTGCCTTTGAGGAGGATGACCCTGAGAACAGCGGAGTCTTTTTCGACGAAATCGGCAACGAGACCTCGAACTTTAGGAATTTTCGCTCCACCGTTTCCTTCCATAGCGGTTATCCTGTCAACGTTAACACCGCTCCCGAATACCTCCTTCGCTTTCTTTGTGGAGATGATGAGCGAGCATTTGAGGACATGGTCGAGATTCTCAGGGGAGAAAACCCTACCTCCGGGGAACCTTTTTTCCGTTCACCTAATGATGCCCGTCTCGGAGCCTTGCGTGCCAATCGAGCCATTGAGCTTGGCTCGGAGTGCAAGATCTTTCGCATTCAGGTCAGCGTGAGCAAGGGGTCGGCGAACTTTCGTCTTCACACCTTGGTCGAGAGCGGGAGGCGAGCGGGAACAAATCCCTCACGGCCAACTCCTGCCGGAACCGTTCGCAACAAGCCTGCTGCTCGGGTCCCGAATACAAGTACCGCCAAGACGAAAGCCAGAGGTCCTCTCGATCCCCGCTTCAGCAAACTTCAGTATCCATTTCGTATCATCGCTCTTCAGGAAAATGAGAATTTGGTGGACTGATCGCCCCTCATGAGGTTTATTATAGGAGTTTCATACCCTTTCTCGATCAAGGAGTTATCAACCACTTTGATGCTTTCATTTGCTTGCATTTATGCCGGAAACAGACGATAGCGTTCCTCAGTCTCCCGCTGCCGATTTGCGCGAAATCGTGCTCCGCATTCCCGGAGAACATTTTTTCTGCGAGACCATTGACGTCCCCCGCAACCTGGATCCCGAGGAATTGACCTCGTTCGCGGAGCAGGCACTTGGTGAGGAGGGCTTGTCGCCATTTCCGATCGAGCAAGAGGCTTGGGGTTTCTACGCTTCCCTGGAACATGGCAAGATGCTGCTTTTCGCCACTTCACTTGCCAAGCTCAGGCAGGATGGTTGGCAGAACCTCGAGGGTTTTCGCCGAGTTTTTCCTTCCTTCGTTTCTTTTCTGGGCAAGGAGTACGAGAGACCGACCATTTGCTTGTTGCGCCACGAGGAGACTCTCACCGGGCTAGCTTACGAGCAGAATTGCCCTGTGCCATCCATGGTGTTTTCCCTTCCCTTGACCCCGGAGGAAGAAGAAGAGGACAGGTTCGATGAGACTCGCGGCAAGCTGCTCGCTCTCTTCGATTTGGAACTTTTCGAGATAGAGCCTGTGGTTTACGTCACGGGCGATGCTCGTCGAGCAAACGACGGGGCTTTTCATTTCGAACACTTTACAGCAGGTGGCGACTCCGACGATTTGCCTTCGGAAACCACCAAGATCGACGCTGATCTATTGTGGACTTGCGACGTTCGTTCGGGAGAGTTCAAGGTTTCCGAGCAAAGTCGGCGAGAATGGGAGCGTAGGAGATGGGTGGCTTTCCTGGCATGGGGTGTTGGAGTGGCCGCCTTGGTCGTGGCTTTCGTTGGATCAAAAGTCTTCGAGAAAAAGTCAGATCAAAAGGACCTTGATGCCCAGGCGATGGCGGCCGAAGTTCCTCTTGTGGAGGAGTCGAGGAAATTGTTGGAGAAACTTCGACAGAACAAGTTGGGCGGGATAGATCCCTTCGGCTCCCTCGGACGTCTTTCTACCCACAGGGGAGGGGAGGGGGACCAACCCTTCGTCTGGTTTACCGCCGCTCACTTTGCAAGTCGCAACGAGATCGTCCTTGAGGGGCAGGGGCGCAACGTCGAGTCCGTCAACAACTTCATCAAGGCCATGGAGGAAAGCGAAATCGGTTACGTCATGGAGGATAAGGGCGGCGACAAGAAGCGTAAGATCAACAGTACTCTGGGCAAGACCACCTTTACCATCGAGCTCATGCTGCTTGAGGAAAAGAAGCAAGAGGAGGCAAGTGTCGCCTTGCCCGAAACACCAGAGGTTGCACCCGAGGGAGGCTAAAGCTTATGCCCAAGTGGTTTTCAAAGTTGAATGGCCGCGAGCAGATATTTCTTCTCGTTTTTCAGTGGGGAGCCCTCTTGTCGGGATTCATCATTGTCCTGGGAATGGCTCTTGATGCTTATGCAAAATGGACCAATGCGGATGCTCGACAGGAAGGATTTCTCCAAGTACTTGCTCTCAAGCCGGGAATAGACGCCGCTTTGCTGAAGCATAAGGAAGAGCAGGCAAACGTAAGCTACGATCGCCAACAGCTGAGTACTCGGGCATCCTCCCTCGCCGACAAGGTCTTTCCAGATCGTGGATACAGGGAGCTCGATACCGAGGAAAGGGAACGATATTCGCAGCACACCGTTCGCATCAGCTTCAAGAAGGCAACCTACGAAAACGTGAACCAGTTTGCGAGCTTGATTCGGCAGGAAAGCCCCTATATGTTTTTAAGCGAAGTTGACATCGAACCCAATTATCCGAGCAAGAGCAATCCGTATGCGGAGATCACCTATGACGCGGTATTTCACGTGAGTTCCGTTGAATTTGCCAACGATTGAATGCCCTTACCTACCTTTCAGGAATTTTCCATCCATGAAAAATCTTTCAAATACCCCACCGAAGACTAAGTTTTTACTTTCTTGTACGGCATTTTTGCTTTCCTTGTCGTTTGCCTCCCATATCTTTTCTCAGGTTCCCGGAGGAATCCCTGCGCCTCCTCCCGCTCCCGGCGCACCTCCTCCAATTGCTCCGCCGGGTTTGCCCGCTCAACCTCAGATTCCTCCTCCCTTGCCTCCGGCCGATCCTTTGGATCCGGTTGTACCCGTGGCTCCCGGACCTTTGGTTCCCGGTCCCGTAGCGCCTGAGCCTGTCGATCCTGCGAATCCCCAGATTGATGAAGGAGGGTTCGTCGGTGGCGCCGGTCTATTCTCGGATCCTTCCGAATTGGAGGGTATAGAGGGCTTGGACGAGCCCATGGAGCGCCTGAAAGTTCGGGATCTTGATGGAAAGCAGGCGATAGAAATGCTTCAAATCTGGACCGGGCGATACATCCTTCGGCCGCAGAACCTCCCGCAAATCCAGCTCAACTTCGATAGCTTCACCGCCTTGACAAAACGTGAATCTCTGATGGCGATCGAAAGTCTCTTGGCCATGAACGGAATAGCCGTGACCAAGATCGACGGTCGTTTCTGGAAAGCGGTTCCGGCGTTGGGAGTAAACGCCCAAGTGCCTCTTTGGCTGGAGGGGCCAGCATCTTCAGTTGCCCCTAGTCAAAGGATTTTCATCAAGATGTTTCCCCTTCGTTACGCTCCCGCCGTTGAAGTGCGAGAACAATTGAACGGTTTTGCTACGCCTAACGTTTCCAGTATCATGGTCTTTGAGAAGGCAAACAGCTTGCTGGTCACGGATTCCCTGTTGAATCTCCAGCGGATGGAGAAGCTCTTGGAGACGATTGACCGTCCCATCCGCAAGGAGGAATTGGGAACCGAGTTTTTCGTCTGGAATACCCAGCATGCCGGAGCCCGTGAGCTTGAGACCAAGCTGAAGGCTATGGTGGAAGGCAGCCTAAAGCCTTTCCTTGGCGGGACGACTCAAGTGGATTCCGACGAGCGTACGGGCAAGCTTGTCGTCGTCACCCGTTCCCAGAACTTGGAGACCATTGAGTTCATCCTCGAGACTCTGGATGCTCCCGTTAAGATGAAGACTACTTCCAAGCTCTTCAAGCTGCAGCATGCAGAGTCGAAGGACATTCAGGCTATCCTCGATGAGGTCATCAAGAATCAACAGCGCATCAAGCAGCAGGTCCAAGGAAGAAAGTCATCTTCTCCTCGTCCCCAAGCCTCTAATCAAGCCTCGAAGCCACCTACGCCCGGCAGCGCTGCCAAACCGGCTGCCGCGGCCGCGGACTCGTCCGGCATGGAGGGAGCGCACGAGTTCAGTGACTTCATTACCATTTCCGCAGATGAGCGCAGCAACTCCATCCTAGTCTATGGGACCAAGGCGGACATCGAGGAGATCGGCAGCATGATCGAATCGCTCGACCATCCGCTTCCCCTCGCACGAATCGACACCATTTTCGTCATGGTCGATCTTACGGAACAGAACCAGCGTGGTATAGACGCCTTGTTGAAGAACCTCGAATGGTCCAAATACAACCGCAGTGATGCTGGTGATGGTCTATTCGGAGAACCTTCCACGGGTACCAGAACGGTTCAACAACCTGATGGAACCACCATTCAGGTTGCCGAAACGGTTGTTTCGGAAACCTTTCAGGGGGTCTTGGGCGTTCCGGGACTCAATACCTCGCTTCCCTTTCAACTGCACGAGTGGAAACTCAGCGCCATCCGTTGGGACCAGATCTTCGCTCTTTCCTCGGAGCGAAACGACGTCCGCATTTTTTCCACGCCATCACTCATGGTTTCGCACAACGCCCCTGAGGTTCATATCCTAATCGAAGACGAGAGGAACATTGTCGTCCCAACGTATGGTTATGGATCCACTCCCACTGGGGAAGGAGGTACCTCGACGGGTCAGCGTGACCGCATTACTGCCAGAACGGAACTGGAAATCAAGAAACCTAAGATTGGTCTGCCAAAGTTCGATGAAAATGGGACGCTTATATCGAAGGGTTCAATTTTCATGGAGGTCGAGGTTACCGCAGAGAAGTTCGATGAGACGGAGAGCAACGTTTACCAAGGCCAGAAATTGCCTGCAAAAAAGATTCGCGAGGCCAAGTCCCAAGTTACGATACGAGATGGTGAAATCCTCGTCTTAGGGGGCTTGCAGGAAGTACAGGTAGACTCAACCGAGTCTCGATATCGTTTTCTCAGCTCCATTCCCTTTTTTGGCAAGAAGTTTTTCCGACCAAGTGCAGTGAAATATACACCCACGGAACTTCTCATCTTTTTGCGCCCAACGATAATTAAGCCTGGTCAAGACAATACTGCGGAGCATATCTCAAATATAGATCGTCGTCTCAATCCAGCATACAGTCCCAGGTTTCAATCGCCGTCTGGTCGAGTCCTCCAAACTTCTTCCAAGGATTCCGTCAAGCGCAATTCGTCCTTCAGTGAACGTGATGAACCTTCTTCGCCTCCAGTTTTGAACCTTGGATCTCCTTGATTCACTAAGAACGTAATATCATGAGATCATTCGTACTTAGCCTCTTTTTCGTCTTTGGAATATCCTTGTTTTCGCAGGACAATCCCTTTCTTCCTCCGGGAGCCCGAACCGCCAAGCCCACTCAACCCATCGTCAAGCCAGCTCCTCCCGCCCCGCCACCCAAGCCGATTAATCCTAATCTCGAGCTTCGTGGTTTTTTCCGCTACCGGGACATCTGGCACTTCAGCGTCCACGACAAGGTAAAGAACAAAGGTTTTTGGGTTACCGAGGGTGACGGATTGACCGAGTCCGGAATCGAGATCGAGAGTTTTGACGAAGAGACAGAAGTTCTCAAGCTCAAGGGCGGCATGACCTTGGCCTTGCGGGAGTCCGCAAACAAGACCTTGCCCGTGCCCGGTCAAGGTAAGCCCAAGCCGATCGCCAAGAAACCAACTTCTGCTCCTCCGAAACCACCCGTGCGCAGAGTCACCTTGCCCTCTCGTGGAGGAGTTAATCGTACCGTGGTCATTCCTCCGCGAGCGCCAACATCCGGAGCCAAACCGGGAAATAAGGCGCCCGCAAGGACTCGTGTCGTAGGCAGACCTTAAGAATGTTAAGCAAAAGCAAGGCAAGATCCACCGGGGATAAATCGAAGGGAAAAGGGACTTCCGGAGAACTCGTTGGACTGCCTCCGCCTCGTGGTCCATCTCCATCCGAGCTTGATTGGTGGCCAGGGCTCAGCGACGTCGACAAGGTCAACGTACTCAATGCGCCGATCGAAGATCGCGCCAGATTGTTGGCATCAAAAAGTTCCAAAACCGTGGACGAGACCGTGCGCGAAATGGCGGAGCGTGCAGGTCTCGGCATTGTCGATGATTTTACCATTCCCGACAATGCCACGCGCCTTCTGCCTTTGCGTCTAATCCACGAATATTGTTGCCTGCCCATAGAATCGAACGCCGAAGGAAAGATCTCCATCGTGACGGCTTGGCCTCCGACGGATAGGATGAGTCGCTGGGTTTACGCGGTTTCCGGGAAGAAGCCCCTTTGGCTGCTCGGTTCTCCCGAGACGGTGGCGCGAGCTATTACCGAAAATTTTGGGATTGGAGCCGACAGTCTCGAGGAGTCCGATCTTGACCTGGATGCGGATGATGATGCCGGGGATGATATCGAGGACCAGAACGCCGCCATCATTCGTTTCGTAAACGAGGTGATATCCAGGGCAATCGTCGATCGTGCAACGGACATCCACTTCGAGCCGCATAAAGATACCCTGCAGATTCGTTACCGGATAGACGGACAGTTGGTGCCGGTCAGGGTTCCCGACAACCTGCGAAGCTTTCAGGACGCCATCATCTCCCGGATCAAGATCATGAGCGGGATAAACATCTCCGAGAAACGTCGACCACAGGGCGGACGGATTACCTTCAGCCAAGGCCAGGCCGATCTCGATATTCGTGTTTCCACCTTGCCGACGCTTTATGGGGAAAGCGTGAGTCTTCGACTTTTGAATGAGAAGTC
Source organism: uncultured Puniceicoccaceae bacterium (assembly GCA_964576585.1). Classification (GTDB taxonomy): domain Bacteria; phylum Verrucomicrobiota; class Verrucomicrobiia; order Opitutales; family Seribacteraceae. The sequence continues at coordinate 13,576 of CAZNWO010000029.1, forward strand.
CCAGCCCCTATCCATGCCCGAACTTGGATTGCTCGAGACGGACGAGAGAAAGATCACCTCCATCTTGGAAAAGCCCCACGGAATTGTCTTGGTCACTGGTCCCACGGGATCAGGTAAGTCGACCTCCCTTACCGCTTTCATTCGACGTATCCACAGACCGGAGACGAGAATCATGACCGTTGAGGACCCGATTGAGTACGAGGTTGCCGGGGTTAACCAGACCCAAGTCAATTCGGAGATAGGATTCACCTTTGCCAGCGCATTGCGCGAAATCCTTAGACAAGATCCCGACGTCATAATGGTGGGAGAAATCCGTGATACCGAAACTGCCGACATTGCCATTCGAGCTTCCCTGACGGGTCATTTGGTTCTCAGCACCCTTCACACGAACGATGCTCCCGGAGCCATCACCCGCTTGATCGACATGGAGATCGAGCCCTTCCTGATCGCATCTTCGGTTGAGATGGTCATCGCCCAGCGTCTCGTGCGTCGGCTTTGCACGGAATGCGCATCGCCTGCCGGTATGGATGAAGTGCAACTGAAGGCTACGCTTTCCCTGATGGGCGTTTCCGAGGATGAAATTGCGAATCGTGGAAAAGTCATGGCTTCCGCAGGTTGTCAGAGTTGCCAGAACTTGGGTTATCGCGGTCGGGTGGGAATCTTTGAGATCATGCTAATGAGCGATGCGATTCATGGGCTTGTAATCAAGAATGCCGCGGCTCCGGATATTCGAAAGGTTGCAATTGAGGAAGGTATGCAAAGCTTGCAGATCAGCGGATGGGAACAAATCAAGCGTGGTCTCACCACTCTCGATGAAGTCGTTCGGTATGCAGAAGGATTTGTGGATGAAAACGAAGCATCTCTCGAGCTTTCTCCTGTTGAGGAGACGCTTTGATAACCCTGTCGGGCAATGTCGTAATTTCCGCTCGCTCTTTTTGGTCCCACGAAGCGTACGATGCCGACTTTTAATTATGTAGCGATTGATCCCCGAGGACGTACCGTTCCCGGGGAACTGGAAGCTGATAGTCGCGGTGCAGTGAAGACCCACCTTCGCGGCAAGGGTCTTACGCCCATCGAGGTGAAGTCCTCTTCGGGCAAGGTTGCCAAGAGCGTTTCCAACGGCAAGTCTCGAAAAGCAAAGGCCTCTCTTGAGAAGGCTTCTGTGGCAAAGGAGGGTTCGAGCAGGAGAAGTTTCTCCTTTGGCGGTTCGAAGGAAAAAGTGGGATTGGAATTCATGAAGCGCTTGCTGGAACTTCATGGAAGCGGGATGCCGGTTGCTGATTCAGTAAAGCTTCTCAATCAGCGTCTTTCCGATCCACGCCAAAAGGAAATTGCAGGCGTTCTCTGGAAGGAATTGGCCGAGGGTCGTTCCCTAGCTCGTACAATGAGGCTTATGCCGGATTACTTCGGAGAGTCGACCTCCTACGTCATCGAGGCAGGGGAGGCCACCGGCAACGTCGTTCCCATCCTTCGCAGAATCATTTCCCACATTGAGGAGAAGCGCGAAATTCAGGCCAAGGTTTTCGGTAGCATGGCCTATCCTTCATTTATCGGTTGCGTGGCTTTTGCAGTAGTCTTGTTTTTCCTCTTTTACCTTCTTCCACAGATTCAAGACATGCTCGACTCTTTGGGTGGCGAGCTCAACTTCATGGCCAAAACCCTGATCTATGGAGCAGATCTTGTAATTGGGTTGGGCCCCTTTGTCATATTGGGCGTTGTGGTTGGCTTTTTCTCCCTCAAGCAGTGGAGCAAGACCGAGACTGGAGGTATCGCCCTGTCTCGCTTTGTCCTCAGGATTCCTTTACTTGGTAGAATCCTTTATTTTTCCGAGTTATTTCAGTTGAACAGCCTCATGGGTACACTCGTTTCAAGCGGGATCGGTTTGACTGAGAACCTGCGACTGTCCGAGCGAACCATCAAGAACCTCTCCTTCCGTGAGAAGTTTCATTCCTCCAGGGTTCTTGTGAACGAGGGCAAGTCCTTGCCCGAAGCCTTGAGAAAATTTAATTTCATGCCCGCCATGCAGCTTGACGTCTTGGACGTTGGAGAACGCACGGGCAACCTTGCCCACAGTCTCGAGGAAATTGCCAATGCCTTTCGCAACGAACTTTCTCGTCGAACCAAGCGCATGACGACCATCGTGTCCGGGGGCGCACTTGGGTTTGCCTTTGGTTTGGTTGCCTTGGTTGCCGTTTCCATTGTGACCAGTATCTTCCAAGTTTCCAACAGCATTACCTTTTAGTTTTGTTTACTAGTTTTCCATCGGATTTCTCCTTGGCCATTCGAGTAGGTCTATTGCTCTGGTTTGCGGGATTTCTTGTGGCTTGCGGTCCCGATGACAGCGAAGAAAAGCTTTCTCTTCAGAAGTCTTCTTCCACCAATACAAAGGGAGCAAAAGGTCGTTATGTTTTTCCCGATGGCTCGGTATACGATGGAGAACTTGTGTCGGGAAAGCCGGAAGGTTACGGAGAGAGAAAGTTCATCAACGAGAATTTGTTCGTGGGCAATTTTCGCCAAGGGCGCGAACATGGTCACGGAACCATGCGTTACAAGGCTGATGAGCTTCTGGATCGATACGTAGGCCAATGGAAAAGCGGTAATCGAAATGGATTTGGTACTTTGTATATGTCGGACGGGTCCATTTTCGTTGGCGAATGGTCGGGTGATTCGATACGGCATGGAGAGTTTCGAGGAGATGACGGTACCTTCCTTGCGGGAAACTGGCGCGGAGACTCCTTGGAGCGTGGCGAGTCGAGGCGCCCCGACGGTGAAACCTTCACAGGGGTTTTTAATGCGGAAGGACTTTATCTTGCAGGTTCTCTCAATACGGCATCTGGCGATCATTATGTCGGATCTTTCCTTGGTGGACGTTATCATGGGCGAGGAACTCTACTAAAGTCGGGTGGACTCGACTATGTCGGTGCGTTCAAGGAAGGGCTTTTTTCCGGCGAGGGTATTCTGCAGGAACCAGACGGTAGGCGTTACGTCGGTGCTTTTCTGGTGGGCCAACCTCATGGTCGAGGTTCGCAGACGGACCCCTCGGGAGTGGTTTACTCAGGCGAATGGAAAGAGGGAGTTCGTCACGGCATGGGGTCCATTGACTTTGGCGACGGCACTACTTACGTTGGCGAGTTTCGAGATGGTCTGGCCTACGACGGCAGGTACGATTGGGGAGATGGTCGGGTTACTCGATCCTATCAGCAGCAGGATGGTCAGTGGCGTGATCGAGTCGAATGATTGATTTTCAACTTGGGGAATCCTTGAACGGATTCTTTCGTACTCGCCAAAACCTCTCCCAATATCACAAAAAACACTTTTGCTCTTTACGAAAAGTCGAATGGCGGTTCCTGACTAAATGCAGGAGGAGATTCCTCAAACCCTTCGTCGGATTTGGGGTTTTGTTGGTCTGAACTTCTTCGGTTTCTTGGTTGCCAATAGTAAAAAAACAACCAACATTAGCCATAATTAGAAACTTTTATGCCCGATCAACCTCCCTTTCGACTTAAGTTGTGGGGTACTCGGGGCAGCATAGCCTGTCCTGGTCCCGATACCGTAAAGTATGGTGGGAACACCACCTGCTTTGAGGTCACTTGTGGTTCGAAACGCGTTATTATTGATGCTGGCACAGGCATACGCGCCTTGGGTAAGAAGATCATGATTGAAGAGGGCAATGTCCTCGATGCCGATCTCTTCTTTACTCATACCCACATGGACCACATTCAGGGGTTGCCGTTTTTTGCTCCTCTCTACAACCCTAAGAACAATGTTCGCCTGCACGCTGGGCACTTGGAACCGCCCTACGACCTCCAGGGTTTGATTGGAACCATGTTGATGAAGGATCCTGTTTTTCCTGTTCCCAGTTCCTTGATCGAGCAAGCCTGTACCTTCAACGACTACAATTGTGGTGAGGTCTTTCACCTAAGTGAAGGAATCGTCATTCGCACGGGAAAGTTGAACCATCCCAATGGCGCCTGCGGGTATCGCGTTGAATTTGCGGGTAAGGTCATTGCGATATGTACGGACACGGAACATTTTGATGACGGTCTCGACCAGAGCGTTCTCTCTCTCTCTCAGGATGCTGACATAATGGTGTATGACTCGGCTTACACGGACGAGGAGTATCCCAAGTTCAAGGGGTGGGGGCATTCTACTTGGCAGGAGGCAATCAAAGTTGCGGAGGCGGCAAACGTTAAGCAGACGCTACTGTTTCATCATGATCCCTCCCACGATGATGCCAAGATGGATGCCATCGCCGAAGAGGCTGCCAAGGTTAGCTCGAATGTGCGTCCCGCTATTGAAGGCGAGGAGATAGAGCTCTAGCCTAGTCATCCGACTTTTTCAGTTCCACGCTAAAGAGTTCGGCTACCGTTCGACTTGCAGCTTCGGCTTGGTAGCATTTAGGTCGTAGAGTGGTTCGGAGCCAGGAATTACATCCCGTACAACCCCTGTTCCATTTGTCCTGATCGCGCTTTGCCTAGGTTTGTCGTGGAGGAATACGTTTCCCGAACTCAGCATGCCCGCATCCAGAAAGTCAATAGGAGACAAATGCGCATTTCCTCTGCCCCGAAGGCTGATCTTGGCACTGTCTGTCGGCAAGTCTCCCGCATACAGAGAACCTGTTCCTGAAAGGACTGCATCAATTTTTCCCACGGAATTTCCCATTAACACCACGTCTCCCGAGCCGTCTTGAATGACTTCCACGGCATTTGCGGAAAAATTTCTTAGGTCCAGCTTACCCGATCCTCCTGAAAAAAGCTTCAGGCGCATAGACTTTGTTCCCGAGCCATACAGGTTTCCGCTTCCCGTCAGGGAGATTTCCGAAAGGTCGCGAACGGATACAATTACCTCAACGGGAAAGACTCGCTTGGCGTTGATGCGAAGAAACGGCAGGCGTCTATTGAGGTCATAGGTGTTGTTGGCGTCGACGAGCAAGGTCCGTTCACTTACCTTGGTTGTCACGGAGTCCATGATCTCCTTGTCTGCATAGACCGAACATTCCCTCAGCCTCTTGCCTTGCCTGAGAAAGACGTCGACTTCCCCCCGAACCTCGATCTTGTCGAAGTGAAAGAGAAGTCGCCTGTCGTGAGCCAGTTCACCCCTGACAATCCCCGTTGGCGAGAATTGGAGCAAGGCCAATGCCAGCAGCAACTTATTTTTTCCTGCCGCCATATTTTTTCCTGCCGCCGTACTTGTATTTTCCACGGCCTCGGAATTTTCCCGCTTTGGCCTTTCTGAGCTTTTCGCCGCCTTCCTTGATGAATTCAATTTGATCTCGAAGCAGGGCGGCCTTTTCAAACTCCAGCTTCTTCACGGCATCCATCATGTCCTTTTCCAGTTCTTTTATAAGGGTTTTCGCCTCGCTTCCCTTAACTGGTTCGGAAACCGCTAGCATATCATTTTCCGTCTCTTCTTCTCGAAGGCTTGCCTGAACGGGTCGAATGACTCCCTTGGGAGTGATTCCGTGTTTCTCGTTGTGAGCGATTTGCTTTTCCCTTCGGTATTTGGAGACATCGATCGTGCGTCGTAAGGATTTCGTAATCACGTCTGCGTAGAAGACGACCCTGCCTTCAATGTGTCTCGCCGCTCTCCCTGCAGTCTGTATCAGGCTAGTTTCACTTCGTAGAAAGCCTTCCTTGTCAGCATCCAAGACTACGACGAGCGCGACTTCGGGCAGATCGAGACCCTCTCGTAGAAGGTTTACTCCCACCAGTACGTCGAAGTCGCCCGCTCGGAGATTCCTGAGAATTTCAACGCGCTCGATCGCGTCGATATCGGAATGAAGGTATTCTACCTTTATGTCTCGTTCCCGCAGGAAGTCCGTCAAGTCTTCAGACATTCGCTTCGTCAAGGTAGTGACCAGAACTCGATCGCCGCCTTTCACCGCTTTCTTAATCTCGGAAATGCTGTCTTCCACTTGTCGAGAAATTGGACGAATTTCCATTTTAGGGTCTAGAAGCCCCGTAGGCCGAATCAATTGTTCCACCACGATCTTCGAGTGTTCCAGCTCGAATTTTGCGGGAGTTGCGGAAACGTAGATGGTTTGGCCCGTGACTTGAGCAAACTCCTCCGTCTTCAGCGGGCGGTTGTCCAAGGCTGAAGGCAGTCGAAAACCGTAATCGACGAGCTTTTGTTTTCTCGCTAAGTCTCCCTTTACCATACCTCCCAGTTGGGGAATGGTTACGTGGCTTTCGTCGAGGAAGAGCAGGAAGTCATCGGGGAAAAAGTCGATCAAGCACCATGGACGTTGACCCGGCTTGCGACCGGAAAGGTGCCGAGAGTAATTCTCGATACCGTTGCAGAATCCAATTTCCCGAAGCATTTCCAGGTCGTATTCGGTCCTCATCCGGATTCGTTGTGCTTCCAGCAGGAGTTCATGTTCCTCGAACCAAGCCACCCGTTCCTCGAGCTCTTCTCGAATGGCGGTCAGCGCCGGTTCGATTTTTTCTCTGGTGGCAACGTATTGGTTGGCAGGATAGACGCGGTAGGAATCGTGTTCCTTGATCAGGTCCCCTGAGAGGGGTTCCATCTCCCTTATAGCTTCCACTTCGTCGCCCCAGAACTCGACTCGATAAAGCTTGTCCGCATAGGCGGGGAAGAGGTCTATCACGTCTCCTCTAACCCTGAAGAATCCCGGTTTCAACTCGTAGTCGTTTCTTTGGTAGAGGCCTTCGACCAGCTTCTCCAGCAGGCGGTCTCGTCCGAATTCCTTTCCTTTCTCGATCTTGAACGAGAGTGCCTTGAAGTCGTCCGGCGACCCCAGTCCGTAGATGCAGGAGACGCTTGCAACCACAATTACGTCCCTTCGGCTGATGAGGGAACCTGAGGCCGCTAGTCGCAGCCTTTCGATTTCCTCGTTAACGGACGAGTCCTTCTCGATGTAGGTGTCTGTGCTCGGAACGTATGCCTCGGGTTGGTAGTAGTCGTAGTAGCTCACAAAGTACTCGACGGCATTCTGGGGAAAGAAAGCCTTGAATTCGGAGTAGAGCTGAGCGGCAAGGGTCTTGTTGTGCGAGATGACTAGCGCTGGTCTCCGGAGGCGGGAGATGACGTTTGCCATGGTAAACGTTTTACCGGAACCCGTGACGCCCAACAGCGTTTGATGCCTGTTGCCTGCGTGAACCGATTCAACAAGTTCTTCGATTGCTTGAGGTTGGTCCCCCGTAGGAGAGTAGTCTGAAGCAAGGCTGAATTCGGCCATTCGAACCTCCTAGTCCTTCGGATAGTATCCCGTCTCTCCCTCGCTCTTCCCGATCACCACGGCTGCGGTGCTGTCACCGAACACGTTTACTGCGGTACGAGTCATATCCAGAATCCTGTCCACGACGTAGACGATTCCTATTCCTGCGGCGATACTTGCCTCGGGAAAGCCAACCGCATTCAAGATCACGATAATCGCCACCAGACTTGCCGATGGAATTCCTGCAACGCCGATGGATGTCAGCAAGGCCATGATTATAACTGAAAACTGGGTCGCAAAACCCATCTCCACGCCGAAAAGTTGTGCGAGAAAAACCACCACGACGCATTCGAACAGGGCCGTTCCGTCCATGTTTACGGTTGCTCCAAGCGGAAGGGTGAAACTGGTGACGGTTCGTGAAACTCCGGCGCGTTTTCTCACGCATTCCATGGTGAGGGGCAGGGTGGCGGATGAGGATGCCGTGGAGAAAGCGGTTAAGAGGGCGGGAAACATGGCGCGGAAGTGGTTCACGGGCTTTTCCTTCGCCAAGAACCATAGGAACAAGGGCAGGACGACAAAAACATGAATGCCTAGTCCGAGTAGCACGGTGGCGGCAAACTTTCCCATTACGAGGAAGAGAGTTGGTCCCGTGGTCATTATCGTGGGAGTCACGAGCCCGAAAACTCCAATGGGGGCAAAACCGATGATGAACTTGGTAATGGCCAAGATCGCAGAGTTGAAGCTTTCCCAGAATCTTTTCTGTGTTTCCCTATGGCTCTCGGGTAGCTTTGAAATAAAGAAACCGAACAGGAGGCTGAAGAAAATTAAACCCAGCAGTTGACCTTCTGAAGCAGCCTTTACGAGGTTTGTGGGAATCATTCGTACAAAGATCTCGAGGATTCCCTTGAACCCATCGCTGGCGTTTTCGATTGCCCCCGAGATTTTTTCCTCGTTTGAGTCGGAGGATTGGGAAAAAATCTTCTCTTGCTGCTCCAAGGAAACCTCCCCGGGTTCGATTAGATTGACCAAGAGCAAACCCGTGGTTACTGCAAGTAGTCCGGAAGCTGCGTAAAATCCCAGAGTCTTCAAGCCCAGCCTGCCGAAGTCTTTTTCTCCACCCACGTTTGCGATTCCGCAGATGATCGAGGTTGTGACGAGGGGCACGACGATCATCTTCAAGGCGTTCAGGAAAATTTTGCCAACGAATCCTGCTCCGTAATGAAGGTTGTCGAACCATAGCGGCTTTGTCTCCATCCCCTCGGTGGCAAGGTTGGCGACCAAGCCCACCGAGAAAGCGAGGGTTAAGGCTATGAGAATCTTCCAGTGTTGAGCCAGCTTCGTCATGAAGCCCTCACTCTAATCCTCAAATAGGGAAGCAAGCAAGGCAAGGTTCACTTCACTCGGATTCGCCAAGACTAGATGAGCTCCTGCCTGCTCCAGCATTCCGGGGGGGCGAGTCGTTGCAAGTCCCAAGGCTTTCATTCCTGCAGTTCGGGCAGCTTCTATACCGTGAGAACTGTCTTCGAGCACCACGCAATTCCTTGGAGCCATGTCCATAATCTTAGCTGACTTCAGGAACACTTCCGGGTGAGGTTTGCCGCGTGTTACGTCTTCGGAGCAGGTGGAACCTAAGAAATAGCTGTCCAAGTTCAATATGTCGAAGGCCATGATCAAGTTTTCTCTTTCCGTCGAAGTCCCTACGACGCAAGGGATTTTCCGGCCCTTGAGTTCCTCAAGGAGCTCCCTTATCCCCGGCAGAGCCTTCAAACCATCCGACTCAACCAAGTCGCGATAAAGTTCTTCTTTGCGATGCCCCAATCGCTCGATCTCTTCAAAGTCATCGGTCCAACCGAGTATTTCAGGAATGATAACGGCATTTCGTTTTCCGAATCCTTTTTTGAAGTGGTCTGGCGGCAAGGGCTTGCCGATTTCCTCTGCCAGTTTTTCCCAGCTTCTCTCGTGCTGCACGGAGGAATCTATGACCACCCCATCCCAGTCGAAGATTACTCCGAATAGACTGACTTCCGAATTCACCAAGCGACTTGGGCTTTTCTCGGGATCGGGGAGTTGTTTTCGCTAATTGTCGCCGACATCCTTTTCTTTCTTGGAGTCGACTCCAATGACGTTGCGGACACCGCCGAGGATTTTCTCGAAGGTGCCCGGCTTACCATCGTTTTCCCCAGTGCTATCTTCGGGTGTCCCTTGGGAACTCTTGCCGCTTACATTGGTGTCCTGAGTTTCGTTTTCGGGCGTGGTTTTTTCAGCGGGGTCCGTTGCTTGAGTGGCATTGGATTCGGCAATGTTTTCGGCAGTTGTTCGTTCGGCCAGGATCCGATTGCTGAAATCTCTCGAATGGGCCACGTCCGGGTGATCGAAGCCCAGTACCTTCTCCTGTGTTGCCAAGACGGTTGTAATAGCTGCCAGCGCCTCTTCTTTCCTGCCGGCCAGATGATGCAGTTCCGCTAGCCTGACTTGGGTGCGCATGGTCAGCGGATCTTCCTTTCCCAAGATCTTCAATTCGGTTTCAAGAATCCTCTCGCTAAGGCTGAAAGATTCCTCCCACTTCTCGCGTGCCAGATAGATGTCGGCCAAGTCGTTTGTCACCCTGAGGGTTTCGGGATGCTTGTATCCCTCCTTCTTCTCCATTCTCTCGTAAATTTCAAAGAAAGTTTTCTCCGCTTCTTCCATCGACCCCGTCTCCTTCTGCAACTGGGCGATTGCCTTCATGGTCTCGAAGGTGCCGGGGTGCATGTTTCCAAGAACGGATTCCTTGGTTGAAAGAATGGTTCGGTAGTGGGAAAGAGCCAGTTCCTTCTGTCCTCCGGCAGCAACAATCTTTGCAAGGGAGTCCATTGCAGAGAGGGTGTCGGGGTGTTCCTCGCCGAGGATTTCCTTCATTCCTTCGACGGTTTCCTGAGACAACTTCTCGGCCTCATCCAGACGTTTCAATGCGTGCATGGTCTCGGCCAATCGAGCTGCCCGCCTAAGGGTGTCGGGGTGTTCCTCGCCCAAGTGAATCCTCGAAAGCTCGTGGGCGTTGCGTGCCAAGGTTTCTGCCTGAGGGAGTTTATCTCTGTCCAAGTATATTTTGGAGAGGTTGCTCATGCAGCGTAACAGGTCGGGGTTTGCCTCTCCCGTCTCCGATTCCTTCAACTGAGTCAGGGCGAGGGAGCACAGTTGTTCGGCTTCCTCGTATCTTCCGATGTTTCGGTAGAGGTTCGCCAAGTCTATGCGAGCTCGAATGACATCTGGGTGAGATTCTCCGAGCAACATCTCTCTTCGCCGTAGGAGCGAGGAAAACAATGGCTCGGCTTGCACATGGTTGCCGAGCGCATCATGTACGACCGCCAATTCGTTCATCGTGGCAAGGGTGGCGTTTTGATCGCGGTTCGACAACGAGCGAAACAAAGAAAGCGCCTTGGTCAGGTGGAGCTCCGCCTCGTCGAATGCGCTGATGGAACGATAGCTGCGGCCCAAGGTGAGCCTGAGGCGAGCCTCTATTTCAGGTTCGTCCCTTACCTCCTCGACGCGAGTGGAGCCTTGATCGAGCATTGCCTTCACCAGTCGGGTGTCGAGACCTTCCGACTTCTCGGGGTCGATGGATAGAAAAAGTTCTCGGACGAATTTTGTGACGACCTTGGTCTTTGCCAATTCCACCTCAGCTATTTGCCTTTCGTTTTCAGCCTCCATGCGAGCATCCAGGGCCTCTTCTCTTTGAACCAGAGCATATCCCGCAAGCCCAATGCCGATAACGGCTGCTGCACCGGCAGCCATGGCAATTCTCGTCGTCCTTCGCTGACGTGAATGCAGGTCGCGACGCTTGAGCGCATCCAGTCCCACACCCAATACGCCTGCAACGATCTTCAGGAGCGCATCCCGTTCGCCGTCCTTGTGCTTTCTCAAGTCTGCTGCGGCAGGTTCGCAAGGTTCCTCCGTGATCAGGCCATTGGAATTCACCATTCTTCGAGCGGCCATCGGAAGGCATTCCGTCTTCGACTGGACTAAGCTCATGGAAACGGATGGTTCGCCTTCGAGAATTAGACAAAGCACTCGATCGGCTTTCCCGAGCGACTTGAAAACCCTTATCTCCTCGTTTACCCAGATCGATTTCGCGGCTGAAGGAGAGCAAAGAACGATGAGGTGGCTGGAATCCTTGAGAGCATTTTCTATTGCAGGACCAAGCTCTGCGGAACCAGCCAACTCCTCCCTATCCCTGAAAATGGGGAAAAGTCTCTTTGGGATTGGCCCAAACCTGGTTTCTCTCCCGACAAGTTCCGTAGGCACCCGATAGTTTTCCAGAGATCGCTGCAACCATTCCGCCTTTTCGGCTTCCTTGTGAGAGTAAGCTATGAAAGCCCTGTATTTGAAGGAGTCACTCATATAACAAACCTTAGCTCTAGTATCGCCACACGGATGAAGACGCAAGTAAACCCTCGTTTTTTTGCCGTGGGTTCTGCTCCTTCCCGCTTGACCTTGGATGCCAACTTCATTCCTTTTCGTGGTGCAATGCGTTCTTCACGGATTCTTTTCCTAGCTTTCTTTCTTCTTGGCGAATTTTCTCTTTATGGGGCGGATCTTTTTGTCGACAAAGCTTTGGAAGCTGCAGTCAGGCAACAGGTTTTCTCCAAGCGATCTTCCAAGGAGCCGCTGACTGCCGACGACGTTAAGAGAGTTTCGACCGTAAGGGCATCGGGAAAAAAAATTCGCAACTTGAAGGGTCTGGAAGCCTGTAAAGCCCTTGCAAGCCTTGAGTTGCCCGGCAATGAGATTGAGGATATTTCTCCCTTGGCGGGACTTGAGCGTCTTCAATTGCTCGACCTTTCCGGCAATCAAATTCGTAACCTTGGCCCCTTGGAGAAAGTGAATGCTCTTCAATACCTCAATATGGAAAGCAACGAGGTGGAGGATCTCTCGCCTCTTGCGGGTTTGGTCAATATGCGCTCTCTTTACCTTTCCGGCAATCGTATCGCCGAGCTGCGGCCATTGACCAAGCTCGAAAAGCTGTGGTCTCTATACTTGTCGGGAAACCGGATCGAAAACCTTTCGCACTTGAGCAACCTTAAAGGCGTTAAGAATCTCGATCTCAGTAAAAACAAGGTTAAGGATCTTTTGCCTCTTGCGGGAATGAATAGTCTAAGAATGCTTTTTCTCCAAGGCAACCGAATCGAAGACCTGGCTCCCATCCTTGAAACGGCTCGCAAGGATGCTGTGAAAACGCGTAGGTACGCTCCCTACCTGAGACTTTGGCTGAAAGGCAATCCCATCACATCAGATTCTCCTCAAGTTCGGGACCTTTCGAAGGTCGTGAGGGAAGTGAACTTCTCGTACGAGTAGCTAGGGTTGGGGTTTCCCGCCTTTGCCGCTTGTCCGTCCCTTTTCTTTCCTCCTTACAGTCCACATCTGGATATTCTTGTTGTCCGGAGCGTCCCCAACCAAGGCTTCGAAACGCCCCTTCATGTTAAGTTCTTGAATGAGGGCGGAAGTTCTGGTCCGGGCTAGGTTCGGCAACGGTCGGGCAAAAGCATTCACGAGGCGGGAAGTCTTGAGAAGAAGCGGGAGGTCCAAGTCGAAGAGATCTCCAAACCGGGTAGGTTTTCCATGCACGAATAACAATTGGCCCGACTTCAGCGTCTTGGCTCCATCTGCTTGGGTCCCCGCTTGGCCATACCCGGACAAGAGTATGATTTTCAATCCTCCGTTGCCCGTGGTTTCAGCCATTAGAACTCCTTTTCTTAGCCGAATACCCGCATCAGCTTCTTTGCCCGACAAGGCAAATAGTTTTTCTCTTTCGGAATACTTGAGAAGTGAACCTTGCCTGAGCCGAACCTTCGCTTTCGAAAATTCCGCTACCGTGGATCGTCCTAGGCGCAGGAATTCACCGTCCGAATTCGAAATTTCGAGAAAGGAGTCCTTGGCTGAGACAAGAAGAACAGGCTGGGGGTAGGGTATGGGGGAGGAAACTTTCAAAGGCGAAGGCTCGGAACGATCCGGACGATCCTTTAGGAAAGCTTTTCCCACGAGCTCGGTAACTCGCCAGTCTTCACCTCGCTGCCGAACGTTTGGCTCGGCATGACAAAGGTTATGCGCAAAGAGGACTAGAGGAAGAAATACCGCTCGGGAAAACGGATGTCCGTTTTTTGGGCGAGCCATGCAAGAATTCGAGTTCCTAGAATTTTGCGTTGAGCGATGCTCCTCCACCGCCATCGAAGCGATTAAAGTCATAGGAGTAGGCGCCTCCCTTTGATAGTCGGGTGGCATAATGGAGGAAGAAGTTTGCCGTTAGGTATTTCGT
>CAZNWO010000029.1:27144-28521 GCA_964576585.1 uncultured Puniceicoccaceae bacterium
CCCCAATTGTAGGAGCCTAGACGAAATCCGGAATGCAGGTTGTTCAACCAAACACCGGCAGGCTTTTCCAGCGGTTCTCCGGGAGCTTGTATGGTGGGGTTTGAGCTGTAGTAGACCCTTGTGGAAATTCCGAGGTAGTAATCGAATCCTCTTCGCTTGACTGAAACGGGTCTCTGAAGGCCTAGGTCGCTGGCTCCGGGGCGAGGGGAGGAGGTCCTGGGAGGAATGTTCGCTGTGCCCTTTTCTTCGATTGGCGATCCAAAAACCCTAGAATTTGGATCGAAGCGAGGAACCGTTTCCAATCCACCCCACTTCTTTTGTGCAGTGGCATCACTGCCGGTACTAAGCGCAAAACCCAAGCAAATTACAAGAAGCGGAAGAAAAAACTTGTTGGTCGAGTGCATGGCAATGGAAAGCGAAAACTTACTTGTTGGCAGCCGAGAAGCCTCGAACCCTCACTGCGGGCACGCCACCATTCACGGTTATGCTTGAATTTACATGACCGTCGGGCCCACTGAAGTGATTGGGTTCCAAGGTAGTTCCGCCATGGGACACGTTCTTAATGAAATTCACGGAACCCAAGGCTCTGTTCGATTCCCCGAAGGTGGCGCGACCATCTCGACTCCTGAGCAGAACCTCTGAATTCGACGGAAAAGCAACGTTCTTCAGATCAATGGTCGCCGCTTCCATGTACACCTCGTTGACGCGTCCACCGAATGCCAAGCCGTTAATGGCAATCCTTTCCTGAGCGTAGAGGTATGCGTTGTCGGAATCGGAGTATTGTCCGACGGTGATCCTGCTGGGCTTGGCAGGATCCGTGGAGAGAATCTTGAGTTCCTTCAAGGTGCCTATTCCAAGGTTACCACCCGTGGTGATGTTCACGTTTACCATATCTAGGGTGTCGTATGAGCCAAGTCCTAGGTTTGACCCTTCGTAGGTTAGGTCCAGATGGGATGGGTGGGAAGTGGGTTGAACGTCTTGTTCCTTAGTGAACACGGCTCCGTCGGGATCAAGGTATTTGGCCATGAACGATTCGTCCAGATAGTCGTTCAAGGAACCGGACCTGAAGTGGATGTCGTCTGTCGCGCCTATGGCGAGTGCGTGGTCTTCAACTTTATTGTCATTTTTGAATGTTATGCTGTCCTTGATCGTCAGGTCCTTGGCAGCTGCAATGGCGAAAATCTTTCTGTCTCCCGAATCTTTGGCCTTGGTGAGATATTGGGAAACGTCAATTTCGCCACCCTCGATCATGACGTTGGAACCTAGCGCGGCACTTACGTTTTCGAGCTTGATGTTGAAGAGGTCGGCATCTTTTTCGTTGATGGTGAACTTTCTGGCGCCAAGCAAGTGCGTGTTGATGCCGGTCCCCGCCTCTGA